>NZ_CP175657.1:1435000-1758125 GCF_051602715.1 Pilosibacter sp. YYHA0881 | reverse complement strand
TTCCCTTCTTCTCCATCTCCGGCTCTGACTTTGTGGAGATGTTTGTGGGCGTAGGCGCATCCCGTGTCCGCGATCTGTTTGAGGACGCCAAGAAGAACGCCCCCTGTATCGTGTTCATCGACGAGATCGACGCTGTGGCCAGACGCCGCGGCACCGGTATGGGCGGCGGTCACGACGAGCGGGAGCAGACCTTAAACCAGCTTCTGGTGGAAATGGACGGCTTCGGTGTCAACGAGGGGATCATCGTCATGGCGGCCACCAACCGGGTCGATATCCTGGATCCGGCGATCCTGCGTCCCGGCCGTTTTGACCGGAAGGTGGGTGTTGGAAAGCCCGATATCCGCGGCCGGGAGGAGATCCTTCAGGTCCATGCGGCGGAAAAGCCCCTGGGCGATGATGTGGACTTAAAGCGGGTGGCCCAGACCACCGCAGGCTTTACCGGAGCGGATCTGGAGAACCTGTTAAACGAGGCGGCCATCCTGTCGGCCAAGGGAGGGCGCCGTTTCATCCGCCAGGCGGATATCGACCAGGCCTTTGTAAAGGTAGGGATCGGAGCGGAGAAGAAGAGCAAGGTGATCTCTGAAAAGGAAAAGAAGATCACTGCCTACCATGAGGCGGGCCACGGGATCCTGTTCCACGTGCTGCCGGATGTGGGCCCTGTCCATACCATTTCCATCATCCCTACGGGAATGGGCGCAGCCGGCTATACCATGCCTCTGCCGGAAAAGGATGAGATGTTCAACACAAAAGGAAAGATGCTCCAGAATATCATGGTATCCCTGGGCGGACGGATCGCGGAGGAGCTGATCTTCGGCGATGTGACCACCGGGGCGTCCCAGGATATCAAGCAGGCCACCGCCATTGCCCGGGCCATGGTGACTGAGTACGGTATGTCTGAGAAGGTGGGAATGATCAATTACGGCGGCGATGAGAATGAGGTGTTCATCGGCCGGGATCTGGCCCATGCCAGAAGCTACGGCGAGAGTGTGGCTACGGCCATTGACAGCGAGGTAAAGCGGATCATCGACGAATGCTATGAAAAAGCAAAGAAGATCATCCTGGAACATGAGAATGTGCTTCATAAGTGCTGTGAACTTCTGCTGGAAAAGGAAAAGATCAGCCAGGACGAGTTTGAGGCGCTTTTTGAATAGGCACACTTAAGAAAATAAAGTAAAACGGCGTTTGGACAAAAGAAACACAGGCAGACGCCGTTTTATTTTATCTAATATAAAATTTGAACAAAATATTGAAGGCCAAAGTAAATACTGCTAATTTTTTTTTTGAAATAAATTCATGTTTGTGCACACTTATACGGAAACGTATGCTATATTACTACTCGTAACCCCCCCAATACATTATATAGTTTTTGCTATACCCCATAAGAGACATAATACCTTTTCCGGAAAAAGGCCAGCGATTCCCCGCTGGCCTTTTTTCTGTCCGGAAGCAGGGAAAGGCCGGGCATGAAAAATAGTCCGTGCAATTCCCGGGGAAATCCTGTATAATAATAAACAGAAGAAAAATAAGACAACATAGGAGACAGAGAGGAGAAGCTGTTTTTATGGAAAAAGCGGCTCTGTTTTGCGACGAGACTGCGGAATACCGGTGTCCGGAGGAACCAGATCCCGGCGACCTTGTGACCCTGCGGTTTCGGACAGCAAAAAATAACGCGGATCATGTTTCTATGATCATATGTGGAAGCGGCCAGCGGATCGAGCTTTATAAGGCAGAGAGCCGGGGGCGGTTCGATTTTTATGAGACTGTGATCTCGGTGGGAAAAACGGCCCTCCGTTTTTATTTTGAGATAAAAAAAGGCAGAGAGACCTGTCTTTACAACCGGCTGGGAGTAACGAAGGATATACAGAGACAGCAGATGTTTGCCATTACTCCTGGCTTTCATGTGCCGGACTGGGCCAAGGGCGCTCTCATGTACCAGATCTTCATTGACCGGTTCTGCAACGGCGATCCGGATAATGATGTGGTTTCAGACGAGTATATTTACATTGGCTTCCCGGTGATGAAGATCGACGACTGGAGAGAGGATCTGTCAGTGCTGGATGTGGACCGGTTTTACGGCGGTGACCTCCAGGGGATCTGGGACAAGCTGGATTACCTCCAGGACATGAAGGTGGAGGTGCTGTATCTGAATCCGATCTTCGTGTCGCCCTCCAACCACAAATATGACACCCAGGACTATGAGCATGTGGATCCCCATTATGGGGTGATCGTAAAGGAGGCCGAGGGCCTGGCCGACGAGTATGACAGCGACAACGGCCACTCGGAAAAATATGCGGTCCGGACCACGGATATGGAAAATCTGGAGGCCAGCGACGCCTTTTTTGCCCGTTTTATGGAAGAGGTCCATAAGCGGGGCATGCGGGTGATCCTGGACGGCGTGTTCAACCACTGCGGCTCCTTTAATAAGTGGCTGGACCGGGAGAAGATATATGCCGGAAGATCCGGCTATGGGCCGGGAGCCTATCTGGATCCGGAGAGCCCCTACCGGAAGTTTTTTAAGTTTTCGGATGAGAACGGATGGCCCGACAATGGCTCCTATGAGGGCTGGTGGGACCATAATACCCTTCCAAAGCTTAATTATGAGGGCTCGGAGGTGTTATATCAATATGTTCTGGATATTGCGAAGAAGTGGCTGTCGCCGCCATATAACATCGACGGTTGGCGGCTGGACGTAGCGGCAGATCTGGGACACTCACCGGAAATGAACCATCAGTTCTGGCGGGATTTCCGGAAGGTGGTGAAGGAGACGAACCCGGACGCGCTGATCCTGGCAGAGCATTATGGAGACGGCTCCTCCTGGCTCGGAGGCGACCAGTGGGATACGATCATGAATTACGATGCCTTCATGGAGCCTCTTTCCTGGTTCTTAACAGGGCTTGAAAAGCACAGCGACCGGGCCGACGGCCATCTGTACCAGAACAGCCAGGCGTTTATGTGTACCATGCTTTACAATATGAGCTGGATGCAGACGCCGTCCATGATGGCGGCCATGAACGAGCTTTCCAATCACGATCACTCCCGTTTCCTTACCAGGACCAACCGACAGGTGGGGCGGCTGGATTACCGGGGGAAGGCGGCGGCCTCAGAGGGGATCAATCTCGGGATCTTCCGGGCGGCGGTGGTGGTCCAGATGACCTGGCCTGGGGCGCCGACGATCTATTACGGCGATGAGGCCGGTGTCTGCGGATGGACGGATCCGGACAGCCGGCGGACATACCCCTGGGGCCAGGAGGATCTGGAGCTGATGGAATTCCACCGGTATCTGGCGGGGATCCGAAACTGGAACCGGGCCTTCCGGACGGGCTCCTTTAAGCCACTGCTGGCAGAGAATGGCATGATCGCCTACGGCAGATTCCAGGAAAATGAGCGGGGCGTGGTGCTGGTCAACAGTGAGAGCTTTACCCAGAGGGCTCAGATCCCTGTATGGGAGGCAGAGGCGACCGGAGATTCCATGGACCGGATCATGGAATCCAGCGTGGAGCGGTACAATGTGGGACGTCTCCCGTACCCGGTCAGGGACGGGATCCTGACCGTTGAGATCGGTCCCTTCTGTGCCATGATCTTTGAGGAAAAAGTGCTTGATTTTTAATTGATTTTGTGATATCATTTTGACTTGTCAGAATGATATGGGCGGGTTCCCGAGTGGCCAAAGGGGACAGACTGTAAATCTGCTGCAACTTGCTTCGGTGGTTCGAATCCACCTCCGCCCAGTAGAATTTGGAAATTCTGAATTGATTCGGATTTTCAGATTTATATGCCCAGATAGCTCAGTTGGTAGAGCAGAGGACTGAAAATCCTCGTGTCGCTGGTTCGATTCCGGCTCTGGGCATTAAAAACAGAAGGTCTAAGAAAGCCGCTCTGGCATCCCAGACCTCTCATATTCTTCTGCGGGTGTAGTTCAATGGTAGAACACCAGCCTTCCAAGCTGGATACGTGGGTTCGATTCCCATCACCCGCTCTTTTTATTACTGCGGAAGCCTTGATTTTCAGAGGGCTTCCGCTTTTTATATTCTGGAAAGGAGCGCTTTACGACAGAAGGCCGCTCTGTGGGGCTGCTGCGGCGGCCAGAAGAAGGATGGCCAGAAAGAGCACGTTCATGGCTGTAAAGTTTGCCAGGTATTTTCCCTTGAGACCAGGAAAATCCCTGGCTACATATTTGTAGGAGATCAGGCTGGCCATGGACGCGATCAGTGTTCCCAGGCCTCCCAGATTTGTGCCGATGAGGAGGGAGGCGCCCTGATCGGTGAAGCCGGACAGCAGGAGAGCCGCCGGGACATTGCTGATGACCTGGCTGACCGCCACGGAACAGAGGAGCTCATTGCCGGTGATCAGCTGCTGGAACAGACTGCTGATCCAGGGGATCTGTTTCATGTTCCCAATGAAAATGAAAAAGCCCGCAAAGGTGATCAGAAGAGAGTAATCGACCTTTGAAAATACGGTGCTGTCTGCGGAAAGTCCGAGGCAGACGACCGCCAGCAGAAGGAATGGGATGGGGATCCATTTTCCTACGGCTCCCAGACAGAGAAGAAACATGAGCAGATAGGAAAGAAGGCTTTTGCGGCAGAATGGCGCTGCTCCCGAAACGGTCTGCATTTCGGACAGGCCGAAAGAAAGCGGCTGGTTTTTCCCGCGCAGGAGCGCAAGAAGAATGAGCAGCAGGGACAGGAGGGCAAAGGGAAGCATGATCCGGAGGAAAGCGCCCATTCCCAGATGGTAGTGGGAATAGAGGTAGAGATTCTGCGGGTTTCCGATGGGGGTGGCCATGCTCCCCAGGTTGGCGGCAATGGTCTGCAGAACGACCACAGGGATCAGCCTGTCCTCGCGGCGGATCATTTTCAGCAGCTCAATGGCGAAGGGGACAAAGGTGATCAGCGCCACGTCATTGGTGATGAACATGCTGGAGAAAAAACACAGGAGGACCAGGAGCATTTCCAGCTGCCGGAGACTGTGTATGCGCATTAGAAGGCTTTCTCCCATCTGGTGGAAAAATCCCATGGCCTGGAGTCCCGCCATGGTGGCCATGAGACAGAATAAAAGCCCCAGGGTGTGAAGGTCCAGGTAACTGATATAGCGGATGCTGGGCGGAACGGCCGCCATGGACAGGATGGCCAGCGTCCAGGCTGCAGTAAGCACCGCGTCCTTTTTTAAAAATGACAAAATTCGTTTCATGATGATCCCTCGATTCCTTTGATTGGGTTCCGGGAGGAAGCCCTTCCGGTCCGGTCCTAGAGTAACACAGGAGGGAGGGGAGCGCAAGAGGACTTTTGGGCAGTGTTTACAGGGGGGTGTCGGGAATAGAGTCAGTTAATAGATTTATTCTGAAAATTCAAATTATATATCGAGAAAAATTTGCCGAAAATAGGATGAGAAGAAAATTTGACATTTCATTTTAAGTGTGCTATACTAATTATCGTAAAAATAAATAAAAAAGAACCGTCTTACATATTAAGAAGGGCTTTTGGTATTTCACCATCAGGTGCTGTATGAAAAGCCCTTCTTTTTATTTGCGCGTGGAATGCGCGCAGAGAAAGGCGGGAAAATCCGGGGCCCTGGAAGGGTAGGTAAGGCAGAAATCTGCGGACGAGCCGCAGGTGCAGCAAAATCAATATCAAACAGGAGGAAGGAAACATGAATACCATTAACGTAACAAAAAGGGATCTTACAGTGAAGGCAAAGAAGCTCAGAAGGAATGGATACGTTCCGGGAAGCGTTTTCGGCGGTATGTTAAAGGAGCCGGTGGCTCTTCAGATCGAAGAGTCTGTGGCCAGACAGCTGGTCCGGGAGCTTCGTGAGGGCAGCCGTCTGAAGCTGAATCTGGATGGAACAGTGATCCCTGTACAGATAAAAGAAAAATCTCTGGACAACTTAAAGCATGAGATCCTGGAGATCAGCTTCCAGGCTCTGGCGGCAGACCAGGCGGTCAACAGCGTGATCGATATTGTGCTGGTGAACGCGGATAAGGTGACGGCGGTCCTGGAGAAGCTGAATATGAAGATTCCGTACTCGGCTCTTCCGGCAGATATGATCGATACGCTGGAAATCGACGTGGACGGTATGCCTGTGGGAACCATTGTGACCGTAGGGGATATTCCGGAGTTAAAGAGTGAGAAGCTGGCGCTTCAGGTCAACAGCGATGAGATCGTATTCCGGATCACCGACGGAAAACGCGGAGGAGGAGCTGCTTCTGAGGCAGAGGAGGCTCCGGCGGCAGAATAATTGCCTGGCTGGTGCTTGGGAATACGGGGGCAGTCCCCTGGCCAGAGGCGGAAGCCGTCTGGAAACTGAATAAGATAAAAGGGCAGCCGCCCGGCAGACTGGAAATCTGGTCTGCCGGGCGGCTTTTTTTGCATATTTTCTCTTTTGGGGTGGATAGGGGGGTGGGGGTTCTGATGACGAGATTGGGTATATAAGCCGCTTTTTTTCACCAGTACCCAAAAATCTTTGTTTTTTCTGGGAAAAATTCAAAAAGTCTTGAGATTTTGGGCATAAAACAAAAAGAGGCATTCCCAATGCCCAAAATCAGACGGAATTTTGGGCATTGGGAGAAAAAAACAGGGATATTGCCCAAAGGGACTCATTTTGGAGGTTTGAAGGGGGGATGGGGAGGAGAGGCAGGAGCTGAATGGGCTGGATATCCACGGACCGGGGGAAGCTGATGGTGAAGTTCTCCTTTCATATTATTGTTATGTTCCATAAAACGCGGTTCCTGGATTTGTGCAGAATGATGAAAAAGTGAGAATTATATACAGATATAAATATTCACCTTGACATATAACTATATATAATGATATAGTATGTTCTAGTGAAAAACATATGAAGAGGAGGAGTTCGCGTGTTTCGGTACATATTAAAGCGATTGCTGTATGCGATCCCGGTTTTTCTGGGAATTACATTTGTGATCTACACACTGATCAACCTGGCGCCGGGCGGTCCGCTTTCGGTTCTTGCGGCTTCGGGTGAAATGTCCCTGAGTGATCTGGAGGCCTTAAAGATTTCCATGGGACTGGATAAACCCATTGTTATCCGGTACTTCATATGGCTGGGAGATCTGCTTCACGGAGATTTTGGCATCTCCTACCGGACTTCCCAGGAAGTCAGTCTGATGATCTCTCAGAGGATCATGCCGTCCCTGATGCTCACGGGTACAGGTATTCTTGCGGCTATGCTGGTGGGAGTTCCCCTGGGTATTATCTCTGCGTATAAGCCAAATTCCGTTTGGGACCACATCAGTACCTTTATTTCGTTCATTGGCGCGTCGGTCCCCAACTTTTTCTTAAGCCTTTTACTGATCTATGTTTTAGCTGTGAAACTGAAATGGTTCCCCACCAGTGGAATGCAGTCCTCTGGTATGAGCGGGAATCTGCTGGATCTTCTGCATCATCTGGCGCTGCCGGCGTTTGTCTGCGGGATCCAGCCCATCGGAAACTATATTAAGCAGACCAGATCCAGCGTACTGGAGGTTTTAAATGAGGAATACATTAAAACGGCCCGTTCCAAGGGACTTACCAATGTGGTCATCGTTTTAAAGCATGCATTCCGGAACGCGCTGATCCCCATTGTGACTACCATCAGCCTTTCGATCCCGTTCCTGATCGGAGGAGCGGTGGTGACTGAGCAGATCTTTGCATGGCCGGGTATCGGAAGCCTGATGATCACGGCCATTACCAGCCGCGATTACCCGGTGATCATGGGTGTGGCAGTTCTGATCTGCGGTGTGGTGCTGGTGGCAAATCTGATCCTGGACCTGATCTATGCGGCCCTGGATCCGCGGATCAAGTTTAAATAGAAGGGGGTGGGAATGTGAAAAAGACCATGAAAGAAATATGGAACAGCCAGGCTATGAAAAAGTTTATCCATAACAAGAAAGCGATGCTGGGCCTGGCTATCGTAACGATCTTAGTTTTAGCAGTGGTGTTCATCCCCCTTTTTGCAGACCTGGACCCATATACCACCGACCGGGCCGCCGGGTTCAATAAGCCCCCGTCTGATGCCCATATCCTGGGAACGGACGATGTGGGCCGGGACCTGTTTGCAAGGCTTTTATATGGAGGTCGCATTTCCCTGTTTGTAGGGATCACCTCCACGATCATCTCCGTACTGATCGGCATTCCTCTGGGACTGATCGCCGGATATTTCCGGGGAACAGCAGAATCCATCATTATGCGTACAGCGGATGCATTCATGTCTTTCCCGTCCATGGTACTGATCCTGGTTCTGGTGGCAGTGTTTGGTCCGTCGATCCTTACGGTAACAGTTGTCATCGGTGTGCTTGGTTGGACGGCCATTGCCAAGCTGATCTATGGAAACGTGCTCTCGATCCGGGAGCGGGAATATATACAGGCAGCAAGGGCTGTGGGAGTCAGCACAAAGAAGATCTTATTTTCTGAGGTTCTTCCCAACGCGATCCCGCCGGTCTGGGCGAATATCTCCTTCCGGGTGGCGGGAGCGATCCTGACCGAGTCATCCTTAAGCTTCCTGGGCATGGGCGTGCAGACGCCGCAGGCTTCCTGGGGAAACATTATCTTTGCGGCTCAGAACCTTCTGGTGCTGACTGCCAGACCCTGGGTATGGCTTCCGCCGGGAATCTGTATCATTTTGGTGGTCATCGGATTTAACTTCATTGGAGAAGGCGTGCGGGACGCACTGGATCCCAAAACAAAGGAATAAACGGAATGAAAAAATGATTCAATAAAAGTATAAGGAGGAAACAAGATCATGAAGAAAACCACACGAAAACTTTTAAGCCTGACCATGGCATCAGCTATGGCGGCCAGTCTTCTGACTGGATGCGGCGGAGGCGGCGCGAACGAGACGACGGCAGCGGCTGGGACTGAAAAGACGGAAGCTGGAAAGACAGAAACAGAGGCCGGCTCCACAGAGGCAGCGGCAGAGGGAACGGCAGACGCCGACTATTCCCAGGATGTGATCACCTACGGTATGACCCAGGCGTGGGATACCATCAATCCCTACGGCTCCTCTTCCGGTTCCATTTACCAGAACCTGGTCTGCGACAAGCTTTATGACCGTCTGGCTTTTATTGAAGAGGCCGGAACCGATGTAACTCCAAGGGGAGCAAAGTCCTGGGAATCCGCAGACGACGGAAAAGCTGCTGTTTTCCATCTGGATGAGAATGCCAAATGGCATGACGGAGAACCGGTTACAGCCAGCGACTGGGTGTTCACTGCACAGCTGATCACCAACCCGAAATTTGATTACGGCTTAAGAAGTGAATTCAATACATGGGCTGGAACGGACGACACAGGAACAGAAGAAAGTGAAAAATCTGTCCAGGTAGAAGCTGTGGATGATTACACCTTAAAGATCAACTTTAAGAGCGTGATCCCGGTGGAGGACTGGCTGATCCTTCACAACAAATATTTCTATGTACTTCCAGAGCATCTTTTAAAGGATATGGCTCCGGAGGAGATCAAGACCAGTGATTTCTGGAAGGCTCCGGTGGGCTCCGGTCCCTGTACCTTCATCTCCGAGCTTTCCGGAAGTGAGCTGCAGCTGGGGTCCTTTGCAGATTACCATATGGGCGCGCCGAAGTTCGGCAAGCTGGTCTTAAAAGTGATCGCTGCCACCAATACGATCACCTCCATTGCAGCAGGCGAGATGGACGGCTTCTTCCAGGCTCCCACTGTGGACGATGCCCTGGCAGCCAAGGATATGGGGCTTAATGTAGAGCAGTCTGCAGAGCCGACGACAGTTGCCGTATTCCTGATCAACAACCAGAACGTACCGGATAAGAAGGTACGTCAGGCCATGAGCTATGCCATCGATAAGCAGATGCTGATCGACCAGTCTCTCCAGGGACAGGGCGTTCCGGCAACCACCTGCATCATCCCGGGCTCCAAGTATGAGTTTGGAACCAAATGGGAAAGAAATGTAGATAAGGCCAAAGAGCTCCTGGCAGAGGCTGGATGGGATTCTGGCAAGACTCTGAAAATGGTCGTTACCTCTGCCCGTGAGAGCATGGCTGCTGTGATCCAGCAGAACCTGGCAGAAGCAGGCATTAACATTGAGGTACAGACGGTGGAGCTGGCTACCATGTTCTCCGGTCTTCAGGATGGAACCTATGATCTTGGTATCTGCGGCTCCACGGCCATGGACTATCCGCTGTGGATGGCCGGCTACTATGACAACAAAAACGCCACATACTGCCAGATCACAGATACAAAATATGCAGAGATCCAGGATGCCATTGCAGCAGAGCTGGATGAAGCAAAGAGAAAAGAACTGATCAACGACTACCAGGAGCTTCTGTATGATGAAATGCCGCTGGTGATGCTGTACAACGGTTACAGCTTCAGCGTAAAATCCGACCGTTTCCAGGGCTACAATGGATTTGAAGGCGGCGTAAATAACCAGAAGGTATGGGAGTGGTCCGTAGCAAAATAAGGATTTGGAACTATAACGCGGGAGCCGGGGCTTCTCCGGCCCCGCGGGAATATAAGCAGGAGGGATACAAATGGAGGAACGATTGCTGGAAGTCAAAAACTTAAAGGTTTCTTTCAACGTCGGAAAAAAGAAGCTGACAGCAGTGGAAAACGTGGAATTTTCCCTGGATAAGGGAAAGGTCATAGGCATCGTGGGAGAATCCGGATGTGGAAAGAGCGTGACAGCTACGTCGATCCTGCGGCTGGTCCCCCCTGCTGTAAGTATCATTGACGAGGACAGTCAGATTCTTTTTGATGGAGAGGATCTGGTGAAGGCGCCGGAAGCCAGAATGAGAGAGATCCGGGGAAATGAGATCTCCATGATCTTCCAGGAGCCCATGTCTTCCCTGAATCCGGTATACCGGATCGGGGATCAGATGCTGGAGATGATCCGCACCCACAACAAACAGATCTCAAAAAAGGATGCGCTGGACCAGTGTGTGGAGATGCTGAAGAGGGTGGGGATCCCGTCTCCGGAACAGAGGATCAGGGAATTTCCCCATCAGCTTTCGGGAGGGATGCGGCAGCGTGTGATGATCGCCATGGCATTGCTCTGCAACCCCAAGCTGCTGATCGCAGATGAGCCGACGACGGCTCTGGATGTGACGATCCAGGCCCAGATCCTGCGGATCATCAAGACTCTGACGAAAGAATCCAATACCTCTGTGATCCTGATCACCCATGATATGGGCGTGGTGGCAGAGGTGGCAGACCATGTTATGGTCATGTATGCAGGCAAATCTGTGGAATACGGTACGGCAGAGGATATTTTTGATCATCCGAAGCATCCGTATACCATTGGTCTCCTGAATTCCATTCCAAAGCTTGGAAGCGGACAGGAGGAGCATTTATACACCATCGAGGGAACGGTTCCCGGTCTCGATGAGATGCCCGAGGGGTGCCGGTTCTGTACCAGATGCCAGCACGCCACGGAACAGTGCAGGAAAAAAGATCCGGGAATGCGGGAAGTGGACGGCCATATGGTACGCTGCTTCCTGTACGGGAAGGAAGGTGAAAACTGATGGCTGCTCCGTTGCTAGAAATACGAAATGTGAAAAAGTATTACCCGGTAAAAAAGGTGAGAAACGGCGAGGATATCTCCGTGAAGGCGGTGGATCAGATCGATCTGACTGTGAACCAGGGCGAGATCGTAGGCCTGGTGGGAGAGTCTGGATGCGGAAAGTCTACCCTTGGGAAAACCATCCTGAAGCTTCATGATATCACCGGAGGCCAGATTTTATTTCATGGAGAGGACATTACCAATTATACGGAAAAGCAGATGCGTCCTTTGCGTGAAAAGATCCAGATCATCTTCCAGGATCCCTATGCCTCTTTGAATCCGAAAAAGAAGGTCGTTCAGTCGGTGATGACGCCGCTGGACGTATCTGGAAAATATACAAAAGAAGAAAAATTGAAAAAAGTCATCGATATTCTGAATGAGGTGGGGCTCAGTGAGAAATTCCTGGAAAAATATCCCCACGAAATGTCCGGAGGCCAGAGACAGCGCGTGGTGATCGCCAGGGCGCTGATCAATGATCCGGAACTTGTGATCTGCGATGAACCGGTTTCTGCTCTGGATGTTTCCGTCCGTTCCCAGGTGCTGAACCTGCTGAAGGACTTACAGAAGGAGCGGAACCTTACCTATATTTTTATTTCACACGATCTGAGTGTGGTAGAATACCTGTGCGACCGGGTAGCTGTCATGTATCTGGGACGGATCATGGAGCTTGCAGATAAAAAGCAGCTCTATGGAAATCCACTCCACCCCTATACACGAGCTCTCCTCTCCGCGATCCCGGTCCCGGATATTCATGCAAAAAAGGATGAGATCATCCTTCAGGGCGAGGTTCCCAGTCCCTTGAACCCGCCTAAAGGCTGTCTGTTCTCTACCCGGTGCGCTTATGCAACGGAGCGGTGCCATAAAGAAGCGCCGAAGCTTGTGGAGCTTACAGATGAGAATGGAGCAAAGCGAAGTGTTTCCTGTTTCCTGTACCATTGATGGAAGCAGAGGCATGTAGTATAATGGAGGAAAATGGAAAAGAAAGGGGAAAAACCCATGGGTAAGATCATTCTTGTAACCGGCATGCTGGGGAACAACAGCCGCGGGGTGCCGTCATTTATTTTAAATACAGCTTACATGAATGCCATTGTGGCTGCCGGAGGCGTTCCGGTGATGATGGGAAGCACAAAGCTGGCTGCGGAGTACGCGGAAATGGCTGACGGTCTTCTCATTACCGGAGGAGAAAGCGTCCATCCCTCCAGGTTTGGCGATACCTTCAATAACCTGGCTGATGGAGATGCCAATGTGGCCCACAACCTCAAGGCCGGATGCAATGTGATCCGGGATGAGATGGAATTTGCTGCCTTTGAGGAGTTTTTTAAGAGGAAGAAGCCCATTATGGGGATCTGCCGAGGCCACCAGCTGGTCAACGCGGCCCTGGGCGGCCACAATATGCTGAATTTTCCGAGGAAGCATGCAGTGGAGCACTCGGAGGGGATCCAGCATGAGATCGTCGCAGAAGACGGATCGATCTTAAACCGCCTTTATGGTCCAAAGCTTCTGGTCAACAGCTTTCACCGGGACTGCGCAGATGCAGTGGGACCGGATGTAAAGGTGACTGCCAGATCTCTGGATGGGATCATTGAGGCCATTGAACACAAGACACTTCCTGTTTTCAGCGTCCAGTTCCATCCGGAACGGATGCGGGGAGATGCGCCGAATCCGGCTTTTGGGCCGGACGGCACAGAATTATTTAAATATTTTGTAGATCTTTGTTAGTGGAAAATCACTGACGCATTTTGAGGAGGAAGAAAAATGACAAAAACAGTAAAAGAAATCGTAGCCGAGATCAAGGAGACCCTGGATAAAAAGGGCGGCCTTAAGCATGTTTATTTTGTAGCCTGCGGCGGCTCCAAGGCAGCCATTTTCCCGGGACTTTACCTGCTTCAGAGCGAGGCAAAGACCTTCAGTGCCACCACCTACACCAGCAATGAGTTCGTTCATGCGACTCCCAAGGAGCTGGACGACCGCTGCGTGGCTGTGATCTGTTCCTTAAAGGCGACCGCAGAGACGGTGGAGGCTGTGAAAAAGGCCAACTCCATCGGAGCCATCACCATTGCCATGACCGGAAATATGGATACAGGAATGGCAAAGGTGGGCCAGTATGTGGTTACCTATTCCAATGGAGACGACCAGGTTTACAGCGATTCCAACCAGGCCAACTCCTTACGGATCGGCTTTGAACTGCTGCACCAGTTTGAGGGCTGGGACAAATACGATAAGGCCATGGAGGCATACAAATACATCGATGAGATCGTGGCAGAAGGAAAGGAAAACTGCCTGGCAGCCGCAAAGGAATGGGCAGATAAGGAAAAAGACGAGCCTGTATTCTATGTACTGGCCTCCGGTCCCAACTATGGCGTAGCCTACTCCATGTGCTGCTGTCACTTTATGGAAATGCAGTGGAAGCATGCAGTCTGCCTCCATACCGGCGAGTATTTCCACGGCCCCTTCGAGACCACAGATAAGAAGCTCCCGATGATCCTCATTATGAGTGAAGGCCGTACCCGTGCCCTGGATGAAAGATGCCTGAAATTCTTAAATACATATGCAGAGAATTTCATTGTCATTGACTTTAAGGAATTAAACAAGGGCCGTATCGATGCCGACGTGGCAGAGTTCTTCAACCCGGTGGTACTGATCCCCATCGAGCGGTATTATGTGGCACAGATGGCCGAGGTGAGAGGCCATTCCATGGATCACAGAAGATATATGTGGAAGGTTGAGTATTAATGAAAACGAAAGTCATCGGCATTGGGGATAATGTGTGCGATAAATATTATCCTGCAAAGATCATGTATCCCGGCGGCCAGGCCATGAACTTTTCGGTCTATGCAAAGATGCTGGGAGCAGATGCGGCTTATATGGGCGTATTTGGCCGGGATGAGGTGGCGGATCATGTGATCCGGACTCTGGATGAGCTGGGGGTGGACCATTCCCGGTGCCGCCAGTATGACGGGGAAAACGGCTATGCCAAGGTACGCCTGGTGGATGGCGACAGGGAATTTATCATGAGCAACAAGGGCGGCATCGTTAATGAACATCCTTTGGAGCTGACGAAGGAGGACCTGGATTATATCCGGACCTTTAAGCTGATTCATACCAGCTGCAACGGCCATCTGGATGGAGAGCTCCATAAGCTCCGTGAGGCGGGGGTTCCTATTTCCTACGATATGTCCGGCCGGTGGAATCAGGAGTATTATATTGAGACCATCGGGCCCCAGGTGGATATCGCCTTTGCCTCCTGCGGCGACACGCCGGAGGAAGAGATCAAAAAGCTCTGTGAGGCTCTGAAGGCCAGGGGCTGCCGTATGACCGTGGCGACCAGGGGCGGAAAGGGTTCCCTGATCTATGACGGAGAGCAGTATTACACCCAGAAGCCGAAGCTGGTGGATGCGGTGGATACTCTGGGAGCCGGAGATTCCTTTGCCACAGCCTTTCTGCTGGCCATGCTGGAGAAGAAGGATATCCATGCGGCCATGGAAGCGGGAGCAGAGTTTGCGGCAAAGACGTGCCTGGTGAACGGCGCGTTTGGCCACGGCATCGCCTTCCAGGAAGAATAAACGAAAAATCTCATATATGTCTGAACCCGCGGCAGGCCGGATCTCCGGCATTCCTCCTTGTTGCCGCGGGTATTCTTTTTTATTTGACTTGCCATTTTGACTGCTTCATATTAGAATAGGGAAGGTATCACGCGGGAGTACATAGAAAATATGGAACAGGGGGATAAACGTTATGCTGAAACAGGATGCGATCACGCCTTTGTATGTGCAGCTCATGGAAGAGCTGGAAACCAGTATCAGAAACGGCGTCTATAAGCCCGGCGATAAGATCATGACCGAGGCTGAGATGGCCAAAGAATATGGAGTCAGTCTGATCACGGTGCGTAAGGCCGTGGGCTCTTTGATGGAAAAGGGGCTGGTGGTGCGCAAGCAGGGAAAAGGAACGTTTGTCACAAAGCCGAAATATTCAAGAAACATGAAAAAGCTCCAGAGCTTTACGGAAATGTGTGAGCAGATGGGCGTGAAGCCGGGGGCACAGGTCCTGGAGAACCGGCTGATCATGGCGGATAAAAAGGTGGCCGACCGGCTGGGGATCGAGCCGGGCAGCAATGTGGTCTATATTTCCAGACTCCGCCTGGCAGACGGAGAGCCGGTCCAGGTGGAGAAAAGCTATTTCCCTTTGAAATACGCCTTCCTTCTGGAGGAGGATCTGAATAATGGGTCCATGTTCGAGTGCCTGAAGGAAAAGGCCGGAGCAAAGGTTGCCAGTTCGGAAAAGATGATCGAGCTGTGCCGGGCCACGGCGGAAGAGGCAGCTCTGATGGATGTGAAAAAGGGGGATTACCTTCTGTTTGTAAAGAGCACGGCTTATGATGAGAACGGAGAGCCCATGTATGCCGGGATCCAGCTGATCAACGGAGACCGTTTTTCCCTGTATGTATACGAGTCGGGAAAGTAGGGAGCGGATATGAACGTACTGATCGTCGGCGCCAGAGGCGCTGGAAAGACTACACTGATCCGGCGGGTCCTGGAGTCTCTGGACCGTCCGGTATGGGGATTTGAGACAGAAAAAGAAGGAGATCAGGTCCATATTTATGATGCGGGGGCGGAGCATGTGCCCACAGAGGAGAATCTGGTGGGCCTGTGCGGAGAGACCTGCGGGATTCCGGTGAAGGAAGGATTTGACCGCTATGCGCCGCGGATCCTGGCTCCCGTAAAGGCTGGCAGCGTTATGATCATGGACGAGCTGGGATATCTGGAGTCCTCTTCAGAACTTTTTTGCAGGGCTGTTCTGGAGCGCCTTGGGGGGAGGGATCCGGTGATCGCAGCAGTGAAGGACAGGGATACGGCCTTTTTAAGCAGCGTCCGCTCCCATCCTGGCTGCCGGTGTTTTTTCATCACGGAAGAAAACAGGGATGCGCTGTATGAAGAGGTCCTTGATTTTGTAAAAAAACAGTTCCAGACAACTGTTCGGTCATGGGGAGGCCTGGACGGGGAAAAACATTGAAAATATGCTTTTATAAAGCATTTTTCTCTCCGTATCTCCATATGGAGGACGCCTGGTGCTTCTTGTCCACAACAGACGGATAGGAAGAAAGATGTATGGCTGGATGGTTATAGTTTCCAGGGTAAAATGACGAAAAAATCTTGACAAAATGGTCTGGATTGGTATATAATGACGATGTTCATAAGAATACTTTGTTGCACGAGTGGCTCAGTGGTGGAGTATCGCCTTGCCAAGGCGAGGGTCGCGGGTTCGAATCCCGTCTCGTGCTTTTTTAATACATAAAAATAGATACAGACTACGGAAGCACGAGGCGGTCTTGGAACCCGCAGGGCTGACGCCCTGGTTCGAATGCCCTCGCTGCGTCCACCGGGTGGACTGCGCTGGGGCAGACCCTCCCGTCTCGTGCTTTTTTAATATATAAAAATAGGCATAGACTACGGAAGCAGGAGATGGTCTTGGAACCCGCAGGGCTGACGCTTCTTTTTTGGCACAATAATAATAGAAATAGCTATTCCAGACTTTTAATGGTATGGAATGGCTTTTTTTAATAAGGAGGGCTTTTATGTACTGTTTGACATCGTATGCTTCGCCCATCGGTCTCCTGACCCTGGGGAGCGACGGGAAGCATCTGACGGGGCTGTGGATCCAGGGCCAGAAATATTTTGGCGGAGAGAACGTGGGAGAAATCGGAAAGGAGCAGGGACCAGAGCCTGCGGTATTCGGGGATGCCAGGAAATGGCTGGACCGGTATTTTTCCGGACAAAAGCCGTGTCCGGATGAGCTTCCCCTGGCACCGGAGGGAACGGAATTCCAGAAGCTGATCTGGGGACTTCTCTGTGAGATCCCTTATGGAACGGTCACGACCTATGGAGACCTGGCAAAAAAGGCGGCAGCCCGGATGGGCAGGGATACCATGTCCGGACAGGCCGTAGGCGGAGCCCTGGCCCACAACCCGGTTTCTATTATTATCCCCTGCCACCGTGTGGTAGGATCAGGAGGAAGCCTTACAGGATATGCCGGCGGCCTGGACCGGAAGATCTGGCTGCTGGACCATGAAGGCGTGGACGTTTCCAGGTTTTCGGTTCCGGTGAAGGGGACGGCGCTTTAAGAGGGGGATATCATGGAATGGAAGGATGGAAAAATAAGGTGCCGGTGGGCCGATCCTGGGAATGAGCGGTATATCCATTATCACGATCATGAGTGGGGCGTTCCGGTCCATGATGACAGGAAGCTGTTCGAGATGCTGGTCCTGGAGGGATTCCAGGCCGGGCTTTCCTGGGAGTGTGTGCTGAATAAACGGGAGGCGTTTTCCCAGGCCTTTGACGGCTTTGATCTGGAAACGGTCATGGCATATGATGATGAGAAGCTGGAGGCGCTTCAGAATGATCCGGGGATCATAAGAAACCGTTTAAAGATCCGGGCAGCCGTGACCAATGCGGCGGTTTTTTATGAGATCCAGAAGGAATATGGGAGCTTTTCGGAATACCTCTGGGGCTGGACCGGAGGCAGGGTGGTCTGTGAGAAGGGAAGGACCAGCTCTCCCCTGTCAGATGCCATATCGGCGGACCTTAAGAAGCGGGGGATGAAGTTTGTGGGCACCACGATCATTTATGCTTATCTCCAGGCGGTGGGAGTGATCTGGGCCCATGAGGACGGATGTTTTATGGAGGTGCGGGCGGAATGAAACGGGAATATTTTCTGACGACAGAACGGCTGGGCTTTTCCTGGTGGACGGGAGAGGATCTGGAGCTGGCAAACGGCCTCTGGGAGGATCCCCAGGTGTGCCGGTATATCTGTGCTGCCGGGCAGTTTTCGGACGACGAGGTCCGGAAGAGGCTGGCCCTGGAGATGGAAAATGGGCAGCATCATCATGTCCAGTACTGGCCGGTCTTTGAGCTGGAGACAGGACGGCTGGCCGGATGCTGCGGCTTAAGGCCCCACAGAAGCCGGACCTATGAGCTGGGGATCCATCTGAAGCCGGAATTCTGGGGCCGTGGGATCGCCGCAGAGGCCTGCCGGGCGGCGATCTGGTATGCCTTTGGGGAGCTGGATGCTGAAGGACTTTTTGCAGGCCATCATCCGGACAATCAAAGATCCGGGAAGCTGCTGGAACGGCTGGGATTCGTATATACGGGAAATGAGTTTTACAGCCCCACAGGACTTTATCATCCTTCCTATGAGAAAAGGAGGGGACGGAGAAGCCTTAAGACCGCGCTGCTCCAGATCCTGCCGGGAAACAGCCTGGAGGAAAATCTGGAAAAAGGCCTTTTCTGGTGCCGGGAGGCAAAGAAGGCCGGAGCCGACCTGGCACTGTTTCCGGAAATGTGGAGCAGCGGTTATGATATGCCGGAAAGCGTGGAGGAGCTGGAGCATAAGGCGGTGGCGGCGGACGGCCCATTCGTCAAAGCCTTTGCCAATGCGGCCCGGGAGCTGTCCATGGCCATCGGGATCACGATCCTGGAACAGTATCCGGAAGGCCCAAGGAACACGCTGCTTTTACTGGACCGCCATGGGGAATGTGTGCTGTCCTATGCGAAGGTCCATACCTGTGATTTCGGGGATGAGTGCCGCCTGACTCCGGGAGAGGGCTTCCATACGGCGGATCTGGATACAGAGGCCGGCGCTGTGCGGGTGGGAGCCATGATCTGCTACGACCGGGAATTTCCGGAGAGCGCCCGGATCCTGATGCTTATGGGGGCAGAGATCGTCCTGGTCCCCAACGCCTGCCCTATGGAGATCAACCGCCTGTCCCAGCTTCGCGGACGGGCCTATGAGAACATGATTGGAATCGCCACCTGCAATTATCCCCAGGGGAAGCCGGACTGCAACGGTCACTCATCGGCATTTGACGGCGTGGCGTATCTGCCGGGGGAAGAGGGATCGAGAGATATGTGTATCCTGGAAGCCGATGGAGAAGAGGGGCTTTGGCTGGCGGAATTCGATCTGGAGCTTCTGCGGTCATACCGCCGCCAGGAGGTACATGGAAATGCGTACCGCCGCCCGGAGAAGTACGGTCTGCTGACAGAGGATACAGTACGGCCGCCGTTTGTGCGGAAGGATAGGAGGAAACCTGTATTATAATAGAAGAAAGGGAAGGGGAAGACCATGAGAAAACTGGTATTAAGGAATGGAAAGATCTATGTGGAGAGAGGAAGGTTTGCCCAGGCGCTTTATGCGGAGGACGGAGTGATCCAGGCTGTGGGGACGGAGGAAGAGGTCCTTACGGCAGCGGGAAAACGGGATGGTTCCGGGAATGGACTGGACGGTGCAGAGATCATTGACCTGGAGGGCCGCACGGTGATCCCTGGGATCAATGACAGCCATATGCACCTTCTGAACGTGGGCATGGACTTTGCGACGGCACCCATCACGGGAGTGAGCTCTGTGGATGAGATGGTGGAGCGCGTAAAGGAGTTCGTCCGCCAGAATCCAGAAACGGCGAAGCAGGGGATCGCAGGAAAGGGCTGGAACCAGGACCTGTTTATTGGGGAAAAGAGGATGCCGGGCCGTTATGATCTGGATCGGATCTCCACAGAGGTACCAGTGGTGCTCCAGCGGATCTGCGGCCATGTGGCGGCGGCCAACAGTAAGGCCATTGAGCTTCTGGGGCTGGATCAGAAGATGCGCCATGTGGACGGAGGCACCATTGAGACAGACGAAAACGGAACGCCCACGGGAATATTCACTGAAAATGCCATGGAGCTGGTCAATGGTCTGATCCCCAAATATACCCTTGAGGACGATAAGCGCATGTTTTTAAACGCCGCAGAGTATGCGGTGGCCCATGGTATTACCAGCGTCCAGTCCAATGATGTGGGGAACGCTTTTATTTCCCGGGATGATACGTTCCGCATGCTTCATGAGATCTATGACGAGGGACTGTGTCCTCTGCGCTACCGGCATCAGGCGTGTATCCAGTCTCTGGAGGAATTCCGGGAATGCGTGGGGAACGGAGAATTTAAGCATGGGGTCTATAAGGACCCGAAGAGGCTGGCTCTGGGACCGTTAAAGCTTTTTAAGGACGGTTCCCTGGGCGGACGGACGGCGGCCATGCGGAAGGAATACCAGGACGACCCGGGAAACCGTGGAGTGGAATGTATCACAAAGGAAGAGATGGACGAGTTCTGCCGTCTGGCGGATGCGGCGGGGATCCAGGTGGTGACCCATGTGATCGGAGACCGGGCCATTGAGGATGTGATCGAAAGCTATGAGAAGGTGCTCCATGACGGGAAGAATCCCCTGCGCCACGCCCTGATCCACTGCCAGATCACAGACAGGGAGATGATGGAGCGGATCGCCGGGGATGATATCCTGATCTGTTACCAGCCGATCTTCCTGGATTATGATATGCATGTGGTGACAGACCGGTGCGGAGAGGAGCTGAGCAGCACCTCCTACGCCTTTGGGACAGCAAAGAAGCTGGGGATCCATGTCTCCTATGGCACGGATTCTCCGGTGGAGGACTGCAATCCGTTCCCGAATCTTTATTCTGCAGTGACCCGCAGGGATCAGAAGGGATGGCCGGAGGGCGGCTTCTTCCCGGAAGAGAGGGTGGATATCGAGGACGCGGTCGACGCTTATACCATTGGTTCCGCCTATAATGAATTTGCAGAAGATTTCAAGGGACGATTAAAGCCGGGGTACCTGGCGGATATGGCAGTGCTGGATACAGACATTTTCACATGCAGACCGGAGGAGATCCGGACCATCCTTCCGGTGATGACGATCGTTGACGGACAGATCGTATACCGGAAAACAGAAGAGTAGAGGACGGCAGCAGCCAGTAAAAAGTCCAGGCGGCATATCTTGTGTTCTGCACAGGATGTACTGCCTTATCTTGTATATATAAAAGGAACAGAAAAAAGAAACGTGAAAAACGCAAAAAAAATGAAAAAAAGATGTTGACATTTGGCAGAACATCTGGTATTCTAATACCCGTCCCAAGCGACCGGGACAGACTTCTGAAAGAAACCCAAGGGTTTCGGAAAGAAATCAAAAAGAAATTCAAAAAAGTTCTTGACAAACAGAACACAGCATGATATACTATCTAAGCTGTCGCTGAGAAAGACAAGAACAGCACAGAACCTTGAAAACTGAACAGTATGTAAAACCCTGAAAATTCTTATAAAATGGCCAAAAGGTTTCGGCCATGAATGAGAACATTCAGAACAAAAACCTAAACAACAGTAGAACGGTTTAAAGATTAGCCAAGCGAATTTTTGAACTGGACAAACACTTGAACATGAGAGTTTGATCCTGGCTCAGGATGAACGCTGGCGGCGTGCCTAACACATGCAAGTCGAGCGAAGCATTTTAAAGGAAGTTTTCGGATGGAATTTGAAATGACTGAGCGGCGGACGGGTGAGTAACGCGTGGGTAACCTGCCTCATACAGGGGGATAACAGTTAGAAATGACTGCTAATACCGCATAAGCACACAGTACCGCATGGTACAGAGTGAAAAACTCCGGTGGTATGAGATGGACCCGCGTCTGATTAGCTTGTTGGCGGGGTAACGGCCCACCAAGGCGACGATCAGTAGCCGACCTGAGAGGGTGACCGGCCACATTGGGACTGAGACACGGCCCAAACTCCTACGGGAGGCAGCAGTGGGGAATATTGCACAATGGGGGAAACCCTGATGCAGCAACGCCGCGTGAGTGAAGAAGTATTTCGGTATGTAAAGCTCTATCAGCAGGGAAGAAAGTGACGGTACCTGACTAAGAAGCCCCGGCTAACTACGTGCCAGCAGCCGCGGTAATACGTAGGGGGCAAGCGTTATCCGGATTTACTGGGTGTAAAGGGAGCGTAGACGGCACAACAAGTCTGAAGTGAAATCCCCGGGCTCAACCCGGGAACTGCTTTGGAAACTGTTGGGCTAGAGTGCTGGAGAGGCAAGCGGAATTCCTAGTGTAGCGGTGAAATGCGTAGATATTAGGAGGAACACCAGTGGCGAAGGCGGCTTGCTGGACAGTAACTGACGTTGAGGCTCGAAAGCGTGGGGAGCAAACAGGATTAGATACCCTGGTAGTCCACGCCGTAAACGATGCATACTAGGTGTCGGGGAGCAAAGCTTTCCGGTGCCGCCGCAAACGCAGTAAGTATGCCACCTGGGGAGTACGTTCGCAAGAATGAAACTCAAAGGAATTGACGGGGACCCGCACAAGCGGTGGAGCATGTGGTTTAATTCGAAGCAACGCGAAGAACCTTACCAAGTCTTGACATCCCCCTGACGAGCGTGTAACGACGCTTTTCCTTCGGGACAGGGGAGACAGGTGGTGCATGGTTGTCGTCAGCTCGTGTCGTGAGATGTTGGGTTAAGTCCCGCAACGAGCGCAACCCTTATTGTCAGTAGCCAGCAGGTAAAGCTGGGCACTCTGATGAGACTGCCAGGGATAACCTGGAGGAAGGTGGGGATGACGTCAAATCATCATGCCCCTTATGATTTGGGCTACACACGTGCTACAATGGCGTAAACAAAGGGAAGCGACCCTGCGAAGGCAAGCAAATCCCAAAAATAACGTCCCAGTTCGGATTGTAGTCTGCAACTCGACTACATGAAGCTGGAATCGCTAGTAATCGCAGATCAGCATGCTGCGGTGAATACGTTCCCGGGTCTTGTACACACCGCCCGTCACACCATGGGAGTCGGAAATGCCCGAAGCCAGTGACCCAACTGCAAAGAGGGAGCTGTCGAAGGCAGGTCTGATAACTGGGGTGAAGTCGTAACAAGGTAGCCGTATCGGAAGGTGCGGCTGGATCACCTCCTTTCTAAGGAAGAAGAAGTAAGGGTTTTATATACTGTTGAGCTTTTAAGGGAGCCTGCACAGGATGGCAGGCGGACTTGAAAGACGAATAATTCCGGTGCCGATGCGCCTATGGGAAACACCCGTTCCCATCCCGAACACGACGGTTAAGACGTAGGCGGCCGATGGTACTATGCTGGAGACGGCATGGGAGAGCAGGTGGGTGCCGGATCCCCTTTGTAAAATACCCGAGAGGGTTATAGATAGAACAGACATGTCCCAGTGGGCGGAAGAAAAAGTGAAGCCTGCAAAGACGGATGTGTTAACCCCTTCCAGCAGGGAATTGCTGTCAAAACTGGTTTTTACCAGTGATCAGAGGTCCGGAGCCATCCGGGAGTCTGATGACTGATAAACTTCAGTCAGAGCGTACCTTGAAAACTGCATACTGAATAAAAGATCTTAGATATATATTTAAGATACAAGACATCCGAGGCATATCGAAAGATATGCAAACCGAAAAATATAAACAAACAGCCAGGGGTGCAACGCTATGCACCTTCGTTTCAGAGCCGTTCCCGCGGCGAAGAGACATCTGGTTAAGCTAGAAAGAGCACAGGGTGGATGCCTTGGCACTAAGAGCCGATGAAAGACGTGATAAGCTGCGATAAGCTTCGGGGAGGAGCAAATATCCTTTGATCCGGAGATCTCTGAATGGGGAAACCTGCTTAAGTAGACCTTAAGCGACGTATGGTGAATTCATAGCCATACGCCGGGAACCCGGTGAACTGAAACATCTAAGTAGCCGGAGGAAGAGAAAGAAACATCGATTCCGAAAGTAGCGGCGAGCGAAATCGGAAGAGCCCAAACCGGAATGCGTGCATTCCGGGGTTACGGACCACGATATGTGAGGCGATTCGTTATCAGAACAGTCTGGAAAGTCTGACCAGAGAGGGTGAAAGTCCTGTATGAGAAAACGATAGCCAGCTAGTGGGATCCAGAGTACCGCGAGACACGTGGAACCTTGCGGGAAGTCGGGGGGACCACCCCCCAAGGCTAAATACTCCTTAGTGACCGATAGCGCATAGTACTGTGAAGGAAAGGTGAAAAGGACCCCGGGAGGGGAGTGAAAGAGAACCTGAAACCCTGTGTTTACAAACTGTGGGAGCACGTTAAGGTGCAACCGCGTACTTTTTGTAGAACGGTCCGGCGAGTTGCGGATGCTGGCAAGGTTAAGGACGGAAAGTCCGGAGCCGAAGCGAGAGCAAGTCTTAACAGGGCGTCAAGTCAGCATGTGCAGACCCGAAACCGGGTGATCTATCCATGTCCAGGTTGAAGTTTCCGTAAAAGGAAATGGAGGACCGAACGCACATCCGTTGAAAAGGGTGGCGATGAGGTGTGGATAGGGGAGAAATTCCAATCGAACCCGGAGATAGCTGGTTCTCCTCGAAATAGCTTTAGGGCTAGCCTCGGTTTAGTCTCGTGGAGGTAGAGCACTGAATTTCCTAGGGGGCGTCAAAGCCTACCGAAGAATATCAAACTCCGAATGCCACAGAGATGATGACCGGGAGTCAGACGGCACGAGATAAGTTGGGTCGTCGAAAGGGAAAGAGCCCAGACCTGCAGCTAAGGTCCCAAAGTGCGTGTTAAGTGGAAAAGGATGTGGGATTTCAAAGACAACTAGGATGTTGGCTCAGAAGCAGCCACACATTCAAAGAGTGCGTAATAGCTCACTAGTCGAGAGGTCCTGCGCCGAAAATGTCCGGGGCTGAAACACGTCACCGAAGCTCAGGAATGACGCAAGTCATTGGTAGAGGAGCATTCTTAAAGGAGCGAAGCAGTACCGATAAGGAGCTGTGGACTTTTAAGAAGAGAGAATGCCGGAATGAGTAGCGAGATGGAGGTGGGAATCCTCCAGGCCGAATATCCAAGGTTTCCAGGGTAAAGCTGATCTGCCCTGGGTAAGTCGGGGCCTAAGGCGAGGCTTAAGTGCGTAGCCGATGGACAACAGGTTCAGATTCCTGTACCGCATGGTATCAGAACTGTGGGGACGCAGAAGGACAGCACAACCGGGGGACAGAGCCCCGGGCAAGCAGGGTAGGAGTGAGACTGGCAAATCCGTTTCATGATCCGAATCTGTGACGCGGACCGAACATAAGTAGGGAAGTGTGCGATTCCGGCTGCCGAGAAAAGCCGCTATTGTGTACCATGTGCCCGTACCGTAAACCGACACAGGTGGATGAGGAGAGAATCCTAAGGCCGGCGGGAGAAGCATTGTTAAGGAACTCGGCAAAATGACCCCGTAACTTCGGGAGAAGGGGTGCCGGAGAGATCCGGCCGCAGAGAATAGGCTCAAGCAACTGTTTAGCAAAAACACAGGTCTATGCGAAACCGAAAGGTGAGGTATATGGGCTGACGCCTGCCCGGTGCTGGAAGGTTAAGAGGAGAGGTCAGGGAAACCGAAGCTTTGAATTGAAGCCCCAGTAAACGGCGGCCGTAACTATAACGGTCCTAAGGTAGCGAAATTCCTTGTCGGGTAAGTTCCGACCCGCACGAAAGGCGTAATGATTTGAGCGCTGTCTCGACAATGCACCCGGTGAAATTGAAATACCAGTGAAGATGCTGGTTACCTGCGCCAGGACGGAAAGACCCCATGGAGCTTTACTCCAGCTTGATACTGGGATTCGGTGATGCATGCACAGGATAGGTGGGAGGCTAAGAGACAGGAACTCCGGTTTCTGTGGAGCCGCTGTTGGGATACCACCCTTGCGTCACTGGGTTTCTAACCTGCAGCCATGACCTGGCTGGGGGACAATGTCAGGCGGGGAGTTTGACTGGGGCGGTCGCCTCCGAAAGGGTATCGGAGGCGCTCAAAGGTTCCCTCAGAATGGTTGGAAACCATTCGCAGAGTGCAAAGGCAGAAGGGAGCTTGACTGCGAGACCGACGGGTCGAGCAGGTAGGAAACTAGGACTTAGTGATCCGGTGGTATGAAAGTGGGATTGCCATCGCTCAACGGATAAAAGCTACCCTGGGGATAACAGGCTTATCACTCCCAAGAGTTCACATCGACGGAGTGGTTTGGCACCTCGATGTCGGCTCATCGCATCCTGGGGCTGGAGTAGGTCCCAAGGGTTGGGCTGTTCGCCCATTAAAGCGGTACGCGAGCTGGGTTCAGAACGTCGTGAGACAGTTCGGTCCCTATCCGGCGTGGGCGCAGGATATCTGAGAGGAGCTGTCCTTAGTACGAGAGGACCGGGATGGACGGACCGCTGGTGCACCGGTTGAGCCGCTAGGCTCACGGCCGGGTAGCCAAGTCCGGACGGGATAAACGCTGAAGGCATCTAAGCGTGAAGCCCCCCTCAAGATGAGATATCCCATTCGAAAGAAGTAAGACCCCTTGAAGACGACGAGGTAGATAGGGCAGAGGTGGAAGTGCAGCAATGTACGGAGCTGACTGTCACTAATCGGTCGAGGGCTTATCCAGAAAGGCTGTTTAGAAGGTTTCGGAAGTTCAGTATGTGGTTTTGAAGGTACGCAAAAAACAGGATAAAGGAAGAAATGCACGAGTGGCTCAGTGGTGGAGTATCGCCTTGCCAAGGCGAGGGTCGCGGGTTCGAATCCCGTCTCGTGCTTTTTTTATTTTTTGAAAAAGATAAAAAAGAGTCTGAAAGCACGAGACAGTCTCCGCCCCCACAGGGCTGACGCCCAGGTCCGAATGCCCTTGCTGCGCCCACTGTTGTGGGCTGCGCTGGGGCAGACCCTCCCGTCCCGTGCTTTTTAAGAGAGTGCATTTCAGCGGAGGTCCCGATTTATAGGGACTTCCGCTGTTTTTGTGGGTCCCGCTGGCAGAATGCCCTGGACTTGTATAACGGCTGCTTTTGTGATATGATTGGCTTCATAAAAATGCAATATATAAGGAGATGACCTCATTGATGAAGAAATTATGGATAGCAGCTCTTCTGGGGCTTATGCTGGCGCTTTCTGGATGCGGCGGAGAAAAGACAGAAGATGCGGAAGAAGCCGCTGCGGTGGAGGAAGGGCAGTATAAAATTGAAATTTTCACGGCCGAAAGTACGGCTGTGCCTGTAAACACGACGGAGGACCCGACTGTGATCCAGAAGCTTTTGGAATCTCCGGAGTGGGAACGGATCACGGAGGTGCCAGGCGATCTGGTGCCGGAGTTTGGACTTAGGATCTGGAAAAAAGTAGAGGTAAATTATAATAAGACAGAGGAAAGTGAAGAGCCGGAGTATGAGGTGATCGAAACGATCACGACCTTTAAGGATACGGATTGTATCGAACGGGTATATTCCAGTAACGCCGTAAAGGGAGCCAATATCCCGGTTTCAGTGGCCGCCTTCTATTATAAGGTGCCCCAGGAATTTTTAGATACAGTGAAAGAACTGGCAAAATAAAATGAAGCCGGGGCGCTCCAGAAACGGAGGCCCCGGTTTTTGAATTATTTTAAGAAATCCAGAACAACGGTTCCGTCTTCCTTTTTAACCACAGCATTTTTAGTCATGTTGAGACTTTCGATGGCTTTCAGATACTCTTCCTTAGAGGCAAAGCGCGGTTTGTTTTCCGCAAGGACCTTTTTCGCCAGGGCTGCATCATTGGAAAGAAGGCGGTCGGCCATGATCAGCAGGCATTTAGCCGGAGCAACACAGGCCCGTTCCGGATCGTCAATGTAATAATCCATGCCGTGACCGGTTCCAATGGCTCCTGCGCCGTAGGGATGGACCGCCGGCATGATGGAGGAAACATCTCCCATATCGGTGCTGCCAGTATCCCAGTGATCGGTCTCCTCTACGCAGCCAGGGCCGCCAACAGCCTCCATGGCCTCTTTTGCCAGAGCGTTCAGGTTCTTATCGTTATTTAATGGGAAATAACCCGGGCGGTCCTCCAGAAGAACGGTGGCACCGATGGCTGCGGCGGATCCGGCCATGGCCTGGTTCAGCTTTTTATTGTATTCCACGATCGCCTCATAGGATGCGCCGCGCACATAGGTCTCCACCTTGGTCCTCTCGGGGATGGCGTTTACGGCTGCGCCGCCCTCGGTGATGATGGGGTGGAAACGGATATGCTCATTGTCCAGGAAGGTTTCGCGGAGAGCGTTGGCTGCGGTCATGGCAGTGGTGGCTGCATACAGGGCGTTGATGCCCTTTTCCGGGGAACCGCCGGCATGGGATGCCACGCCCTCAAAGGTCACATTCTTTACAACACAGCCGTTGCAGCCGGGGTTGATGGTCAGGTATTTTCCCTCCGGCATGTTGCCAGCGTGGATCATCATGGCCATGTCGACTCCGTCAAAATAGCCGCGGTAGATAAATTCCACCTTGCCGCCGTAATAATGGATCGTTCCCTGCTTTCTGAGGCCCTCCCTGTAACCCAACTGGATCAGCTCCTCCGCAGGAACGGCCATGAGGCGGATGGAGCCGCATAATCCGTCCAGGGCTCCGGGCTGCTTTAAGGCCGCGGCGACTCCTGCCAGGGTCGCGCACTGGGCGTTGTGGCCGCAGGCATGGACAGCTTTCGTCTCCGGGTCAGCGTCCGGGTGGTTTCCGCAGATCAGGGAATCCAGTTCTCCCAGGATCGCTACCTTGGGACCCGGCTTTCCGGTTTCCACATCTGTATAGAAGCCGGGAATATCTCCAGCCTTTGTGAGGGTGTAGCCAAGATCTTCAAAGAGCTTTTCCATGTATGCGTTGGTCTTCCATTCATGGTATCCAGTCTCGGGGCTGGCCCAGATGTCACGTTCTGTCTTTAAGATCAGATCCCGGCAGTTTTCCACCAGATTTTTCAGTTGTTCAGTTCTGTCCATGGTATTACCTCCCATTTTTTAAATATGTTCATCGTATGAAGCCAGGGTCAAAAAAATTTTGACCTAATATCAATAGTATACATGCTGTCAGAGAATTTGTCTATTTTATTCTTCAAAAAGGAAAGATAGGAAAAAAGAATAGGAGGGAAACCGGGTTGACGGACAGCACTTTGGAGGATACAATAGAATCAGATAAATATACAGAATTATGTGAAAAGGAGCGACATATATGGGGGTTACAGCAGTTTATTTTTCTCCGACGGGGAATACGAAAAAAAGTGTGGAGGCCATGGCGGCGGCGCTGGATCCAGGCTATAAAACAGTGGATCTGACGCTGCCTTCTGATACGGGAATATCCTGTCAGTTTGGCCCGGAGGATCTGGTGATCATTGGAATGCCGGTATACGCAGGCAGGATCCCTATGGTAGCGGTCCCCAGGCTTTCCGGGTTAAAGGGAAATGGAACGCCGTGCATTCTCGTGGCTACCTATGGAAACCGTCATTATGACGATGCACTGGTGGAGATGGAGGATATTGCCAGGGAGCATGGATTTACTGTAAAGGGAGTGGCTGCCCTGGTGGGACGCCATACATATGGGGAGATCCAGACGGAGCGTCCGGATGGGGAGGACCTGAAGGCGGATGCAGAGTTTGCAAAGCGTGCGGCTGCGTCAGAAGCCATGAAGAGCACGATCCCTGGAAGCCGTCCTTATAAAAAGGAAGCAGTTCCCGGAGGGAAGTTTAAGCCTTTGACCTCGGATGCATGTGTTGGCTGCGGGATCTGTAAGCGCGGCTGTCCGGTCCAGGCCATCAATGACCAGTTCCAGGTGAATCCGGAGATCTGTATTTCCTGCTTCCGCTGTATCCGGAACTGTCCGGTCCATGCAAAGAACATGGATGTGGAGGTATACCACGCATTTGCCAGGGAGTTCTCGTCCAGGCTGGAAGAACGGCGGGAGAACGAGTATTATCTGTAAGCATACGGAAGAGGACCAAAGGAGCAGGACTGCGGATGCTGCTGTTTACGGGCTTTCTGGTGAACAGCGGCAGCCGGGCTGCCTTTGGAGACGAAACGGGATTGACAAATGCCTTCTGACAGTGGTATAATACGATGCGCGTGTTTGACACGATGCGGATGTGGCGGAACTGGCAGACGCACCAGCCTTAGGAGCTGGCGGGCAACCGTGGGGGTTCAAGTCCCTTCATCCGCATGAAAAGACCACTGTATTTGCCGGTTTACCGACAGGTACAGTGCTTTTTTATATCATAGGAAAGAGCGTCCTATGATATAAAAAACGTTCCGCGGGGACCGCCATGGGGCGGAAGGAACTTTGGCGCAGAAGCGGCCGCCGCAGGCGGGGAAGGCCGAAAACACGTTCTGTGACAGGAAAGCCTTCCCCGGAGAAAAATACTTAAAAGAGACAGGAGGAACTCCCATGAGCTTAACAGAGCTTTTTATCATTGCCGTGGGTCTCTCTATGGACGCCTTTGCGGTTTCTGTCTGTAAGGGCCTTTCGGTCCAGAGGCTTAAGCTGGGCCATGCCCTGACCTGCGGCGTTTATTTTGGAGGCTTCCAGGGGCTGATGCCAGCACTGGGATATCTTCTGGGCAGCCAGTTCCAGAATGTGATCGTGAAGGTTGACCACTGGATCGCCTTTATCCTGTTGGGGATCATCGGGATCAATATGATCCGGGAATCCCGGGATACGGATGCCGAGTCCCTGGACTCTTCCTTTGGGTTTAAGGCCATGCTCCCCCTGGCGGTGGCCACCAGCATCGACGCTTTGGCGGTGGGAGTGACCTTTGCCTTTTTAAATGTCAATATCCTTTGGGCAGTGACGTTTATCGGAGTGATCACATTTATCCTATCTTCCATCGGGGTAAAGGTGGGCCATGTGTTTGGCCTGCGATATAAAGGGAAGGCAGAATTTGCCGGCGGGCTGATCCTGGTGCTCATGGGCTGCAAGATCCTTCTGGAGCACCTGGGGATCCTGGGATAGGGTATGGCCGGGAGGACTTAAGCGTTCCGGAAAAATGCAGTATATATCATCAATATTTATATGAGGAGGAATGGCTATGGACAGAAAGCTGGATGTACGGAAGATTTATGAGAGCGTGAAGGAAAAGATCACGTTTAAGCCGGAGGCGGCTCTGGTCCTGGGCTCCGGCCTGGGAAACTTTGCAGAGAAGGTGGAGATCGCAGAGATCCTGGATTATAAGGACATTCCGGGTTTCCCAGTGTCTACGGTTCCGGGGCATAAGGGCCGTTTTATCTTCGGCTATGTGGAGGACGTACCCATGGTGATCATGCAGGGCCGGGTACATTTTTACGAGGGGTATTCCATGGATGAGGTGACGCTGCCGATCCGTTTAATGAAGCTCATGGGTGCGAAGCTGTTATTCCTCACCAATGCATCGGGCGGCGTGAACACTGGCTATCAGGCTGGGGATTTTATGCTGATGAGCGATCATATCAGCAGCTTTATCCCGTCTCCGCTCATCGGGCCCAATGACGAGGAGGCAGGCCCAAGATTCCCGGATATGAGTGATGTGTATAGGAAAGAGATCCGGGATATCATCCGGCGGGTGGCCAAAGAGGAAAACATCCCGATCCAGGAGGGCGTTTACGTACAGTTCACAGGCCCGGCTTATGAGACGCCGGCGGAGATCCGTATGGCCAGGACTCTGGGAGCGGACGCTGTGGGCATGAGCACGGTCTGCGAGGCCATTGCTGCCAACCACATGGGTATGAGCGTGTGCGGGATCTCCTGTATCACCAACATGGCCAGCGGGATCCTGCCCCAGCCTTTGAGCCATAAGGAGGTCCAGGAGACGGCGGACCGGGTGGCTCCTCTGTTTGAGCGTCTGGTGAAAAAGTCCCTGGCGGCCATTTACCATGAGTATCTGTGCGTAAAATAGTCAATAAAACAAGAAAGGACTGCCATGGGCGGTCCATATAAGACGGAGGCCTCTGTCTGCCGGGACCGATCAGATCCCGGAGGAGCAGAGACCTCCGTTTTCGTCCAGCCGGAGGATCTCTGCGCCCAGGAGAGCGGCGTCCTCTTGTGAGTGGGTGGAAAAAAGAAGGAGCTTTCCAGCGGTATATTTGTTTATCATACGGGCGGCCTGCTGCTTTGTGTCCGGATCCAGGCCGGTGAAGGGCTCGTCCATGAGGACGATATCAGCCGGGGCCAGGATGGCCCGCAGAATGGCGGTACGGCGCTTCATGCCGCCGGAAAATTCCGACACTGGCTTTTTAAGGGAATCTTCGGGCAGAAGGTGCTTTATGATGGCAGTCAGTTCATGGGCAGGATACCCGCGGCCGGTGACGAAGCGGATATTCTGGAGGGCGGTGTATCCCTCAAGCAGGCGGTCCTCCTGGAAAACCGCAGAAAAGGAGCGGCCCTCCAGGCCCTCTATGGTTCCGGAATCAGCGGTCTCCAGCCCCATGAGGATCCGGAAAAGCGTGGTCTTTCCAGCTCCCGAGGGAGCCATAAGGCAGCAGGGACAGCCGCTTTCCAGATCCAGGGATACATGGTCCAGCACAAGACTGTCCCCATAGGATTTTGTCAGGTCCCGGACGGTGACCCGGAAGGAGGGATCAGACGGAAGCAGCATGGTTTTCCTCCTTTCCGGGAACGCCGTTTCCGGCAATGGTCTTTAACAGAAGAAGAAACAGCTTTTCAAAGACAGAGCTGACGGCGATGATCATGAGGGTCCAGGCAAAGAGGTCAGCGGTGCTCAGATAGATCTTGGCCATATAAAGCCCTTCTCCAATGGAGCCGCCGGGAACGCCGATGACCTCGGCTGCGATGCCGGATTTAAAGCCCATGCCCAGAGAGGTCTTCAGAGCGCTTTCCAGGTATGGATACAGAGAGATCCGGTAGATGGAAAGGCCCTGCCTCCAGACCGGGACCCGGAAGACCCGGGCCATTTCCAGAAGCCCCGGATCCGCATGGGAGAGTCCGGCCAGGGTGTTTATATGGATCACCGGATAGACCACAAGGAAGGAAATAAAGACCGAAAGGTTTTCTGCTCCGGTCCATATGAGGGCCAGGATCACGAAGGAGGCCACGGGCACGGACTTCATGAACTGGATGGCCGGTTCCAGGATCTCGCCTGCCAGGGGCTTCCAGAAGGCCAGGGAGCCGGTCAGGAGACCCGCCAGGAAGGCCATAAAAAATCCCAGGCTGATGCGGCCGAAGGAAAACCAGAGGGCTCCCCAGGAGGCTGGGGAGGCAAGCTGTACAGCCAGGGCCTTTAAGGCATCCAGGGGCCCCACCAGAAGGATCTGGTTCTGGACAGCCAGGGACGCCAGATGCCACAAAAACAGCCAGAACAGCAGAATGGCGGTCCTTCGGGACCAGTCTGGGAATCTGTGCATGGAAGTATCTGCTCCTTTTCATATAGAGCCGGAGGCTCCGGCCCGGTCATTTAGTTGGAAACGGCTCCCGTATAATAGAAGGCGTCATCCGGCAGGGCTCCGCCTGTGGAGGCAGGGTTCTGGTCAAAGAGGACTTTTAAATAGCCGGACAGAGCCGTTTTCATCTCCTCGCCGGACAGGAAGGCGATATTGCAGCCAGGCAGGGCCTTTTTCGCCACGGCAGCCTTGGGAACGATCCCGGCGGCCTCGATCAGCATGGAAGCTGTGTCGGGATCCTCGGAGGTAAAGCGGATGGACGCCTCATGCTCAGAAAGGAAGGTATCCACCAGGTCGCCGTGGGCGGCCAGGAAATCGTTGTTTACGATGGTCACGCCGGTGATCATGCGGCTTCTGGTCTCGGCCTGCTCCTGGGCCTCATCCCAGGCTTTTGTCAGATCCAGGATCACAGAAAGGCTCTCGTTCTGGGCCAGGGCAGAGGTAACGAAGGGCTGGGGGAGAAGGCCGATGCGGCTGGGATCCTCCGTCAGGACAGAGGCCACCTCCGCAGGCTCAGATTTGAACTCCAGGGTCACATCATCCTCGGTCAGTCCGGCAGCGGACATCAGATAGCGGAGGGAATATTCCGGAGTGGTGCCCTTTCCGGTGAGGTATACGGTCTTTCCCTTTAACTGGTCAATGGAGGTGACGGAGGTGTCGGAGGATACCAGGTATAAAACGCCCAGGGTGTTCACGTCGATGACGGAGATCCCGCCCTTTGTCTTGTTATAGAGGACTCCGGCAACGTTGGCGGGAAGAAGGGCAATGTCCACCTTATTTCCTGCCACCAGGGCTGTCAGCTCGTCGGCGGCTGTCACCATGGTAAATTCATAATCGTTCTGGGCTTTTCCGTTTTCTGCGTCGTCCATGAGCTTCACAAGGCCCATGGTGGTGGGGCCCTTTAAGCCGCCGACGCGGATCACGGTGCCGTCCCCGCTGCCGCCGGAGGATCCTTTTCCTGCTGCTGCGGCCTCAGAGGATTCTTTTTCATTGGTTTCAGGGACAGAAGCCTCTGCGTCAGAAGAAGCCGCAGCGGTCTGGGACTCTGCGGATCCAGCCGCAGAGGTCTCCGCCGGTTTTTCAGGACCGCAGCCCGTAAGGAGCGCCATGCCCAGGGCTGCGGCAAGAATGAAGGATGTGAATTTTTTCATAATATTAATTCCTCCTGGAATAGATTGTTTTTGTGCTGACTCCGTCCAGCATTCCAAGCTTTCCAGAAAGGCTGCTGATCTTGTCCATAGGCGCGTCCAGGACGACGCTGATGATAGAAAGGCCCTTTTCACGGTAAGGCACGCCCATGCGGCCGATAATGTATGAACGGTACTGGTGGAGGAGGTCGTTGAGCTTTTCTACGGATTCTGCATTTTCCACCATGATCCCAATGAGCGCTACGCGTGTTTCCATAATCTGTTCCTTTCTGTACAGGATCTCATCGCCTTTTCCCTCAGAAAGCGCCGGCGCCCTTCGGGGTCAGTACGAACAGCTTCAATATAGCACACGGGCCAGGGTTTGTCAAAGCGGCGGCAGAAATTATACGGTCTCTTAATAAAATAAAGAAAAACAATGAAATCCCGTTAAAAATTATACAGCTTTCATATTGCGGAGACCGTCCGGATATGCGATAATATAGAACGGTATAGGATTAAGGAAAGATTTCAGAAGGATATCAGGAGGAATCAAGTATGAGGACCAATGACGAGGCATTGTTAAAGATCAAGTATAACGTTCTGCATGAGGTAGCAAAGCTGGCCTTTTCCGGAGAACTGGATGAAAAGAGGGATGAGATCCCCTTTAAGCTGATCCCGGGACCGAAAGCCCAGTTCCGCTGCTGTGTATATAAAGAAAGAGAGATCATCCGCCAGAGAGTCCGTCTGGCTGAGGGGAAATGTCCCAGCGGAAAGCATAGCGACAATATGATCCAGGTGATCCCCTCTGCCTGCGAGGAGTGCCCGATCACCCGGTTCGTGGTGACAGACAACTGCCAGAAATGTATGGGTAAGGCCTGCCAGAATGCATGTAATTTTGGAGCCATCTCCATCGGCCGTGACCGGGCCCATATTGATCCGGATAAATGTAAGGAATGCGGAAAATGCGCCCAGGCATGTCCGTACAACGCCATTGCGGAGCTGATCCGTCCCTGCCGCCGCGCATGTCCTGTGGACGCCATCACCATGGATCTGGATACGGGTATCTGCCAGATCGACGAGAAGAAATGCATCCAGTGCGGAGCCTGCGTGAGGAGCTGTCCCTTCGGAGCCATCACCTCCAAGGTGTTTATCGTCCAGGTCATCAACGCCCTTAAGGCTGGAAAGAAGGTAGTTGCCATGGTGGCCCCCGCCGCAGAGGGTGAGTTTGGAGCCGATATTACCATGGGAAGCTGGAGAACGGCCCTTAAGAAGGTCGGCTTTGCAGATATGGTGGAGGTTGCCGCCGGCGGAGACATGACGGCCGCTTATGAGGCCATGGAGTGGGCAGAGGCGTATAAGGAAGGAAAGAAGATGACCACCTCCTGCTGTCCGGCTTTTGTGAACCTGATCAAAAAGCATTATCCCACTCTGATCGATAACCTGTCCACCACGGTTTCCCCCATGTGTGCCGTGTCCAGGATGTTAAAGGCCAAAGATCCGGAGACTGTTACCGTGTTCATCGGGCCGTGTATGGCGAAAAAGGCCGAGGCAGCCGATAAGAGCGTGGAAGGAAACGCAGACTTTGTCCTGACCTTCGGAGAGGCCATTGAACTGATGCGGGCCAAGGACGTGGAGCTGGAGCCGGAGGAGTATAAGGATCAGGAAGCCAGCGTGTTCGGTAAGCGGTTCGGAAACGGCGGCGGCGTTACCAATGCGGTGATCCAGTGCTTAAAGGAGCAGGGAGAGAGCACCGATATCAAGGTAGCAAGATGCAGCGGCCCGGCCGATGTGAAGAAGGCTCTTCTCCTTATGAAGGTGGGAAGGCTCCCCGAGGACTTCATCGAGGGCATGATGTGCCAGGGCGGCTGCGTAGGCGGCCCCAGCAACTTAAAGCAGGAGACGACCTTTAAGAAGGACCGGGACGCTCTGATCGGAAAGGCCGATGAGAGAGGCGTATGGGAGAACTTAAAGAATTATGATATGGAGTCCTTCTCCATGCACAGGACCTACGAAAAGCAGTAAATAAGAGGCGGCGGATATGGAACAGCAGGGAAAGACAGAAAATAACGGAAACAGCAGGCTGGAAACGGGGAACATATGGAAACTGATGCTTTCACTTTCCATCCCCTCCATCATCGCCCAGCTGGTGGGGATCTTATATAACATGGTGGACCGGATGTTCATCGGAAGGATCGAAAATGGCACCACGGCCATGGCGGCCTTAAGCGTGTCCCTTCCGCTGATCACCTGTATCACTGCGTTCACAAGATTAGTGGGGATCGGCGGCGCGCCCTTATGCGCCATTAAAATGGGAAAGAAGGACCAGAGGGGGGCGGAGGAGATCCTGGGGGTAAGCTTCGCCGCCCTGATCACTGTGGGAGTGATCCTTACGGTGGTGATCCTGGTTTTCCAAAGGCCCATTTTAACGCTTTTCGGCGCAGATCCCACCACCCTGGACATGGCCTGTGATTATGTGTCCATCTATGCCCTGGGAACGGTTTTCGTGATGATCTCCCTGGGCATGAATTCTTACATTACGACCCAGGGCTTCGCCCGCACCGGTATGTGCACGGTGCTCATCGGAGCCATTTTAAACATTATCTTTGATGCGTTTTTCATCAACTACCTTCATATGGGCGTCAAGGGTGCGGCCATCGCCACCATCATCGCCCAGGGGATCTCCTGTATCTGGGCCCTTTCTTTTTTATTTGGAAAAAAGAGCCTGTTAAAGATGCGGCCGGAATTTTTCAAGGTGAAGAAGAAGGTGCTTCTGCCCATCATGGCTCTGGGTGTATCGCCCTTTACCATGAGCATTACAGAAAGCCTGATCCAGATCTCCTTTAACAATCAGCTTTCCAAATACGGCGGAACTATGGCCGTGGGCACTGTGGCCATCATGTTCAGCCTGTGGCAGTTTGTAACCCTGCCCACCCAGGGCTTCTGCCAGGGGGCCCAGCCCATTATCAGCTACAATTACGGAGCCGGAAATCTGGCCCGGGTGCGGAAGGCCTGTAAGATCAGCCATGTGCTGTGCCTGGTATTTGCTACGACCCTCACAGGCCTTATGATGATCTTCCCAGGCCCCTTTGCCGGGATCTTCAGCAACGACCCGTCGCTCCTCCATTTCAGCGCTTGGGCGCTTCCTATTTATCTGGCGGGCGGAGCGATCTTCGGGGCCCAGATCAGCTGCCAGCAGTCCTTCATGTCCCTGGGACAGGCAAAGATCTCTCTGATCCTGGCCTGCTTAAGGAAGGTCATCCTTCTGGCGCCGCTGATCTACATATTCCCTGTGACCGTGGGAAAGCTGCCCTTTGCGGCGGCCATGGCAGAGGAGATCGCGGGGCTGGTGGAATATCCGGCGGAGGTATTTTCTATTTTCTTTGCAGAGCCCGTGTCGGATATCCTCGCGGCGGTCTGTACGTCGGCGACGTTTTATGTGTTTTATAAGAGGCATTTGAAAGACTGATAGAAATAGAATAAGACAGGAAAAGGTCCCTTGGGAACCGGGAGAAGCCATAAAGACTCTCCCCGGTCTCAAGGGACCTTCGTTTTATTTCCCCAGCTTCCTCTGTACCGCTTTCACCACTTCCATGATCGGAATGATGAGTACGGCCAGTCCCAGGGCGATGGCATATTCGTGAAGGCCGATGGGTGTGAACTCAAAGGCAGCGGCTAAGAACGGAACCTCGATGACGGCGGTGGTCAGGATCAGGGAAACGACCATTGCGCCGAACAGGAAGTTGTTGCGGGTCTTTAAGGTAAAGATGGAGCCGCGGCGGCTTCTCATGTTCAGGGAGTGGAAGATCTCAACCATGGACAGGGTCAGGAATGCCATGGTGGTTCCGTCTGGGCTGTTGACGAATTCCCAGACACCGCTTTCCACATAATGGCCCACCAGATAGGAGACCATGACCAGAACGGTTACGATAAAGCCCTGGAAGAACACGTCAAAGCCCATGCCTCCGGCAAAGATCCCTTCCTTGGGATCCCTGGGCTTCTGCTTCATGATATCGGATTCGCTCTTTTCCATCCCCAGAGCCAGAGCCGGGAAGCAGTCGGTGATCAGGTTGATCCATAAAAGATGGACGGGTTTCAGGATCGTAAAGCCAATGAGGGTGGAGAAGAAGATGGCCAGGACCTCAGCCAGGTTGGAGGCTAAAAGGAACTGGATGGCCTTCCGGATATTGGCATAGATCCGGCGGCCCTCTTCAACGGCGGAGACGATGGTGGCAAAGTTATCGTCCGCCAGCACCATATCGGCCACATTCTTTGTAACGTCGGTTCCGGTGATGCCCATGCCGACGCCGATGTCGGCGCTCTTGATGGACGGCGCATCGTTGACGCCGTCTCCGGTCATGGCTGTGATCTTTCCGCGGGCCTTCCAGCCGTTGACGATGCGGACCTTATGCTCTGGCTGAACACGGGCATAAACGGAAAATTCGGTGATCCGGCGGGCGAATTCCTCGTCGCTCAGATCGTCCAGCTGCGCACCTGTGATGGCCTGGTCCGGGGAGGTGATGATCCCCAGCTCCATTCCGATGGCTACGGCAGTATCCTTGTGGTCTCCGGTGATCATAATGGGACGGATCCCGGCTTCCCGGCATTCTGCAATGGCGGTCTTCACCTCCGGCCGGACGGGATCGATCATGCCGGAGAGGCCGACGTAAGTCAGATCCTGCTCCAGGAATTCCGGTTCTGTGCTTTCCGGCATGGAGGACCAGTTTCTTTTTGCAGCGCAGAGGACACGGAGGGCACGGTCGGCCATGGATTTATTGGCGGCCAGGATAGAGGCGCGGATCTCATCGGTCATTTCCACTGCGGAGCCGTTTACCATGGCTCTGGTACAGAGTTTTAATACCTCGTCGGGAGCGCCCTTGGTGTACTGGATGATGGTTCCGTCGGCAGCCTTATGGACCGTGGACATCATTTTCCGCATGGAATCAAAGGGAGCCTCGCCTGCCCGGGGCCATGCGGCCTTCAGCTCAGGCTTTAAGAGTCCGTTTTTGGCGGCGTCATTGACCAGGGCGCATTCCGTAGGTTCTCCGATGGCCTGGTTTGCTTCGGCATCCCATTCGGAATCGGAGCAGAGAGCCATGGCCGTTTCCAGCTCCTTTTCATCGTCAGCCACATGATCCACCACGGTCATCCGGTTCTGGGTCAGTGTACCAGTCTTATCCGAGCAGATGATCTGGGTACAGCCTAAGGTCTCCACAGCCGTCAGCTTGCGGATGATGGCGTTTCGTTTGGACATATTGGTAACGCCGATGGAAAGTACGATGGTGACCACGGCTGCGAGACCCTCGGGAATCGCTGCCACAGCCAGGGATACGGCTACCATAAAGGAGTTTAAGATGGAGCTGCCGTTGAAGCCGGAGCGCATGAGGCCTACGGCAAAGATCACGGCGCAGATGCCCAGTACCAGTACGGTCAGGATCTTGCTGAGCTGGTTTAACTTTAACTGGAGGGGGGTCTCCTCATCCTTGGCCTGGGCCAGGGCAGAGGCGATCTTACCCATTTCTGTGTCCATGCCAGTACCAGTGAGGACAGCCTTTCCTCGTCCGTATACCACGGTGGAGCCCATGTAGACCATGTTCTTTCTGTCGCCCAGGGGAATGTCCTTCTGTCCGCCCAGGGAAAGAAGCTCGGCGGCCTTATTGACCGGAACGGACTCGCCGGTGAGGGCGGCCTCCTCGATCTTCATGCTGGCGCTTTCAATGATCCGGCCGTCGGCAGGAACCGCATCTCCGGCCTCCAGGACTACGATATCGCCGGGGACCAGATCCTCGCTCTTTAAGGTGACGATCTTTCCGTCACGGAGGACCTTACTGGATGCGGCTGCGATCTCCTGAAGGGCTGCGATGGCCGCTTCTGCCTTTCCTTCCTGTACTACGCCGAGAACGGCGTTGATGATCACCACAGCGATAATGATGATCACGTCTGCAAAGGATTCGCCCTGATAGAACGCCGTGATGCCGGAAATAATGGCGGCGGCGATGAGGATCAGGATCATGGGATCCGAGAGCTCTTTTAAGAACCGCTTCAGAATGGAATCCTTTTTTGCCTCCTTCAGCTTGTTCTTTCCGTACTGGGCGAGTCTTTTTTCAGCCTCGCCGGTGGAAAGACCCTGGTCGGAGGAATTTTGTGCCTTCAGCACTTCTTCATAATTTTCCAGATATTCTTTCACGTTGCCTCCTTATCCGGAAGATAGTATGCCCGGAAAACGGGAAAAAAATAAGACTTATCCTCAGAGAGATCCCTTTGGATAAGTCTCGTTGTTTTCATGAAACGGATCAGACGGAGAAATCCAGGCCTGAGCCGTATCAAAACAGGACCAGGCCGGTCGGCCATGTGTGTTGATCCTGTCACACCGGGGTGTCAACTACTCCCTTATTCGCTATTTTGTTTTGAATACCAGCGGCAGTTTTTGTCTGCCCCTTTGTTATTCAGTATTCTACCCCTGGGAAGGAAAAAAAACAAGGGTATGAATTGAAAAATTGATAAAATTTCAGCAAACTTTTTGGAAAATTTTGCTAAAAACAGTCCTAAACCTGCAATCCCTTGACCTGGCGGGCGTTGAGCTCCTCCAGCCGTTCCTTTGTGACCGCTGCCAGCTGCTCGGCTTCGCAGGGCTCATGATCCAGGTTTTTATGGGCAGTAGCCAACATCAGCTTGATCCGGTTCAGCTGGTTTACCTCGCTGGCTCCGGGATCATAGTCCACGGCAATGATGTTGGCTTCCGGATGCTGGCGGCGCAGCTCCTTGATGACGCCCTTTCCAACGATATGGTTGGGCAGGCAGCCAAAGGGCTGGACGCAGACGATGTTCCTGGTGCCGCCCTTGATGAGCTCCAACATTTCCCCGGTCAGGAACCAGCCTTCCCCGGTCTGGTTTCCCAGGGAGACGAAGCCGCTGGCCATGGACGCCAGGTATTTGATCTTTGTGGGCGGCGTGAAGTGGACGCTCTTTTCCAGGGCGATCCGCGCCGACTTGCGGAAATACTCCAGAAGGGAGATCGCCGTATTGCAGAGCCAGGCGGTGGAGTGCTTCGCCCCCAGATGCCCGGCCTTGAAATTGCTGTTGTAGAAGCAGTACAGCAAAAAGTCCATGAGATCCGGCATCACGGCCTCGGCCCCTTCGGATTCCAGAAGCTCCACGATGTGGTTGTTGGCGGTGGGAGAGAATTTCACCAGGATCTCGCCTACGATCCCCACCCGGGGTTTTTGGATGTCCAGCCGCTCCAGGCTGTCGAAATCGCGGATGATGCCGCGGATGTTCTTTGTGAAGTTCATCATGCCCAGGGAGGGGCCGGAAAGCTCGCGTATACAGATCTTTTTCCATTTTTCATGCAGGGCGTTGGCAGAGCCGGGCACCTTTTCATAGGGCCTGGTGGCGTACAGCACACGCATGAACACGTCTCCGTAGACCACGGCCTGCATGGCCTTGGCGATCAGGGGAGCCGTCAGGGTGAAGCCCGGGTTGGACTCCATGCCGTTGGCATTGATGGAGATCACCGGGATCTGGGGCATCCCTGCCTTTTCCAGGGCACGGCGGATGAAGCCGATGTAGTTGGAGGCCCGGCAGCCGCCGCCGGTCTGGGTCATGACCACTGCTGTGTGGTCCAGGTCGTATTTCCCTGACAGGAGGGCGTCCATGATCTGGCCGATGACGATCAGGGACGGGTAGCAGGCATCGTTATTGACAAAGCGCAGCCCCGTATCTACGGCAGTTTTGTCGTCGTTCTGGAGAACCACCAGGTTATAGCCGAAGCTGCGGATGGCCGGCTCCAGCAGATCGAAGTGGATGGGCGACATCTGGGGGCAGAGAAGGGTGTAGGTCTTTCTCATTTCCTTTGTGAAGACCACCCGGTTATAGGCGCTGGACACGATGTTTCTGGTGTAGCGCCGTTCCTCTCTTACCCGCAGGGCGGAGATCAGGGAACGGATCCGGATCCTGGCAGCTCCCAGGTTATTGACCTCATCGATCTTCAGGACTGTATAGATCTTCCCGGCGCTGGTGAGAATATCATTGACCTGGTCCGTGGTCACGGCGTCCAGGCCGCAGCCAAAGGAGTTCAGCTGGATCAGATCCAGGTTATCCCGGGTCTTTACAAAGGAGGCTGCGGCATAAAGCCTGGAATGGTACATCCACTGGTCAGTGACGATCAGCGGCCGCTCCACCTCTGCCAGATGGGAAATGGAGTCCTCGGTCAGCACCGGAAATCCGTATGAGGTGATCAGATCCGCGATCCCATGGTTGATCTCCGGATCGATGTGGTAGGGCCGTCCGGCCAGAACGATGCCGTGCTTTCCGGTCTCCTCTAAATAGGAAAGCACCTCCTCACCCTTTTTCTCCACATCAGCGCGGGCCCTGGAAAGCTCTTCCCAGGCCTTATGGGCCGCAGACCGGACCTCATGCTCGGAGATCTGGAATTCATGTTTAAATTCCTGCACCAGCTGCTTTGTAAGGGTCTTTTCGTCTGTGAAGGCCATAAAGGGGTTCATGAACCGGATGTGGTTTTCCTCCAGGTCCTCCATATTGTTTTTGATATTTTCCGCGTAGGAGGTGACGATGGGGCAGTTGTAGTGGTTCCCGGCCCCGGCCACCTCATTCCTTTCATAAGGGATGCAGGGGTAGAAAATAAAGGGGACGCCCTTTTTTATGAGCCATTCCACGTGGCCATGGGACAGCTTCGCCGGATAGCATTCGGACTCGCTGGGAATGGTCTCGATGCCCAGCTCATAGATCTGGCGGCTGGACTGGGGGGACAGGATCACCTGGAAGCCCAGTTCCTTAAAGAACACAGCCCAGAAGGGGAAGTCCTCGTACATGTTCAGCACCCGCGGGATCCCCACAGGGCCGCGGAAGGCCTTGTGGGCTGCCAGAGGCTCGTAATCGAAGATCCGGTGATATTTATAGGTATAAAGATTCGGGATATCCCGTTTGGCTTTTTCAACACCCAGGCCCCGCTCGCAGCGGTTGCCGGAGATATACTGTCTTCCTCCCTCAAAGCGGTTGATGGTCAGGACACAGTGGTTGACGCAGCCGCGGCACCGGCTCATGGTGGTGGTGTAGGTAAGGCCGATGATCCGGTCCAGAGAAAGCATGGAGGTCTCCTTCGGGTGGAGGTTATACCGTTCCCTGGCGATCAGCGCAGCGCCGAAGGCGCCCATGATCCCGGCAATATCCGGCCGGATGGCGTTGCCGCCGGAGATCTTTTCAAAGCTCCGCAGTACGGCATCGTTGTAGAAGGTGCCGCCCTGTACCACCACATTTTTTCCCAGGTCTGAGGCGGTGGTGATCTTGATGACCTTAAATAAGGCGTTGCGGATCACCGAGCAGGCCAGGCCTGCGGAGATATCGGCCACAGACGCGCCCTCCTTCTGGGCCTGCTTTACGTTGGAATTCATAAAGACCGTGCACCGGGTTCCAAGATCAATGGGATTCTGGGCAAACAGCGCCTCCTTTGCGAAATCCACCACGCTGTAATTTAAGGATCTGGCAAAGGTCTCGATGAAGGAGCCGCAGCCGGAGGAACAGGCTTCGTTGAGCTGGACGCTGTCCACAGTTCCGTCTTTGATGCGGATGCATTTCATGTCCTGGCCGCCGATGTCCAGAATACAATCCACCTCCGGATCGAAGAAGGCTGCGGCATAGTAATGGGAGATGGTCTCCACCTCGCCCTCGTCCAGGAGAAAGGCCGCCTTTAAAAGGGCCTCTCCGTAGCCGGTGGAGCAGGAATAGGCGATCTTTGCCGTTTCCGGCAGCAGGGCTTTGATCTCTTTTATGGAAGCGATGGCTGTGGCCAGGGGGCTTCCGTTGTTGCTGCTGTAAAAATGGTAAAGCAGAGAACCGTCCTCGCCCACCAGAGCTACTTTGGTGGTGGTGGAGCCGGCATCGATGCCCAGGTAGCATCTGCCGGAATAGGAGGCCAGGTCTCCGCGTTTTACCTTATACTGGTTATGGCGGTCCAGGAATTCCTGGTAGTCGGCCTCATCCTTAAATAAGGGGTCCATCCGCTTTACCTCGAAGTCCATTTTGATCCCGCCGGAAAGGTCGGAGATGAGCTGATCCAGGGAAAGAGCCATGGTTTCCGGGGCATTCATGGCCGCTCCTACGGCTGCGAACAGGTGGGAGTGGTCCGGGGCGATGATGGCGTCGCCCTTTAAGTTCAGAGTCCGGATAAAAGCCTCCCGGAGCTCGGAAAGGAAGTGGAGCGGGCCGCCCAGGAAGGCCACGTTGCCGCGGATGGGTTTTCCGCAGGCCAGGCCGCTGATGGTCTGGTTGACCACGGCCTGGAAGATGGAGGCCGCCAGGTCCTCCCGGGTGGCCCCCTCGTTGATCAGAGGCTGGATATCGGATTTTGCAAATACACCGCACCGGGCCGCAATGGGATAGATGGCCTTGTAATTTTTGGCGTATTCGTTGAGGCCTGCGGCGTCGGTCTGTAAAAGGGAGGCCATCTGATCGATGAAGGAGCCGGTCCCTCCGGCACAGATGCCGTTCATCCTCTGGTCGATGCCGCCGGAGAAGTAGATGATCTTTGCGTCTTCCCCGCCCAGCTCAATGGCCACGTCGGTATCGGGCGCATAATCCTGTAAGGCCGTGGCAACAGCCACGACCTCCTGGGTAAAAGGAATATTCAGATGACCGGAAAGGGCCAGTCCGCCGGAGCCGGTGATGCTGGCGCTGACCTGGAGCTCTCCCAGCCTTTCGCGGGCCTTTTTTAAGAGCGCGGCCAGGGTCTCCTGGATATTGGCGTAATGGCGCTCATAATCTGCAAAAAGTATCTGATTGTCATTGTCAATGACAGCAGTCTTTACGGTGGTGGAACCGATATCGATCCCAAGACGGAATGTTTGATTCATGTGAGCGGGGAAATCCCCTATCCTCCTTAATCTGACAGCAGAGAGGATCGCTCCCCTCTGCCGTAAAATATCTTATGTTTATTTTATTATAGAAAGAACGTCCGGAAGCCCCTCCGGACTGCGCCAGAGCCGCCCGCAGGAGCCGGAATACCGGAAAAAATGGTAAAACGGACCTGCCGCGCGAGGGCGCTGGATGGTTACAGTATATCATAATTTCAGCGGGGAAAACAATAGACACAATTCCCAATATGTTGACAAAAAACGCTAAAAAACCGTTAAGGATGGAAAGAACAGGAGGCCGCGCCTAAAGGATTTGACAAAAGGAAGGGGGGCGAATTATAATAGCAATCAAAATAAGAAAAGGATCTATTGGGTGGGAAAGGAAATTTAGAATGAATCAATGGCTGAACAAGATGGAACGGAAGCTGGGGCGGTATGCGGTCCCCAATCTGATGAATTATGTGGTGATCCTCTACGCCGTGGGAGCGCTGGTCTGCTGGCGGGCCCCGGAGCTTTACTTTGAGTATCTGATGCTGGACGCCAGGGCGATCCTCCACGGCCAGATCTGGCGGATCGTGACCTTCCTTATGTGGCCCCTGTCGGGCGACCTGTTTTTAAACGTGCTGGTCATTTACTGTTATTATAACCTGGGCCGGACCCTGGAGGCCGTGTGGGGCTCCTTCCGGTTCAACGTATACTTTTTTATGGGGATCATCGGCCATGTGCTGGCGGCCATCCTTATTTATGCGCTCACCGGCAGGATCTACCCGCTGACGGCAGAATATCTGAATTTTTCCTTATTCTTTGCCTATGCGGCCACGTTCCCGGACGCCCAGTTCTTACTGTTTTTTGTGATCCCCATTAAGGCCAAATGGCTGGCTCTGTTTGACGGGGCTTACTTCCTTTACGGAATGATCTTTGGCGGAATGGCATCCCGGATCGCCATCGTCATGTCCTTATTGAATTTTATCCTGTATTTTGTCATGTCCAGAAGCGGGAGATACAACCCGAAGGAAATAAAGAGAAAACAGCAGTTCAGATCCCAGGTCACCCAGACGGTCAGGGAAGCGAAGCAGAATGGCCGTCACCGCTGTGCCGTCTGCGGCCGCACGGATCTGGACGATCCCGAACTGGTATTCCGCTTCTGCTCAAAATGTGAGGGGGATTACGAATACTGCCAGGACCATCTCTACACCCATAAGCATGTGACAAAGGGCGGAATGGATCCGCGGCAGAAGACATCATAGGAGGCAAAGCGCCAGAATGAAAAAAACAAAGATCATTTGTACCATGGGACCGAACAGCGATGACCGGGAGGTCATGAAACAGTTGGTGTTAAATGGAATGGACGTGGCACGGTTCAATTTTTCCCACGGAAACCATGAGGAGCACAAAAAAAGATATCTCCAGCTCCGTCAGGTGGCGGAGGAAACAGGGATCCCGGTGGCGGCGCTGCTGGACACCAAGGGCCCGGAGATCCGTACTGGCATTTTGAAGGACGGAAATAAGATCACCTTAAAGGAAGGCCAGGAATTTACCCTTACCACAGAAGAGGTCGTGGGGGATGAGACCATGGTCCATATCAATTACGACGGCCTGAACGGAGATGTGACGGCGGGAGACCGGATCCTCATTGACGACGGCCTGATCGAGCTGCATGTGAGGGAGGTCCAGGGTCCCAGGATCGTCTGTCTGGTGGTAAATGGCGGCGAGCTGGGCGAGAGAAAGGGCGTCAACGTGCCAGGCGTAAAGATCAAGCTTCCGGCCCTGACAGAAAAAGACAAGGACGATATCCGTTTTGGGATGGAGATGGGCTTTGATTATATTGCTGCCTCCTTTATCCGCTCGGCGGACGCCATCCGGGAGATCCGGGAGATCCTGGCCGAGGGCGGCTCCTCCATGGGCATCATCGCCAAGATCGAAAATGAGGAAGGGCTGGAAAATCTGGATGATATCATTGAAGAGAGCGACGGCATCATGGTGGCCCGGGGCGACCTGGGCGTGGAGATCCCGCCGGAGAAGCTGCCCCATCTCCAGAAAATGATGATCGAAAAGTGCAGTGAGGCATGCAAGGTGGTCATCACAGCCACCCAGATGCTGGATTCCATGATCCGGAATCCCCGTCCAACCCGTGCGGAGGTGACAGACGTGGCCAACGCAGTCTACGACGGCACCGATGTGGTAATGCTTTCCGGTGAGACCGCCAACGGAAAATATCCGGTGGAGGCTTTGAAGATGATGGTCCACATCGTAGAGGAGACGGAGTCCCACCTGGACGATTCCTTCTATAAAAGAAGACGGGTATCTGACGACAACAGCCACAGCATTTCCAATGCGGTCTGCTATTCCTCCGTATCCACGGCCCGGGCTCTGGGGGCGAAGGTCATCATTGCTCCCAGCATCAGCGGCTACACGGCCCGGATGCTTTCCAAGTGGCATCCGGCAACGATGGTGGCGGGCATGTCCCCCAGCATTGATACAGTCCGCAGAATGCAGCTTTATTGGGGCGTACATCCGTTCCAGGCAAAGAGAGCAGAGTCCACGGATACCCTGATCATGAATTCCATTGACGCCTTAAAGGCAGAGGGACTTGTGAAGGAGGGTGACCTGGCGGTGGTAACTGCCGGAGTCGTGAGTCATTCCCGCAGACATGAACCGGCCACATCCACCAATATCATGCGGGTCGTAACCGTAGACTGATCCAGAGGGGGCGGTCTGCCATAAACAAAGGAGTATATTGATATGGAAAAGAAACCATTTGCGACCAGGGAAAAGCTGGAAGAGATCGCAAAAGAATATCCCACGCCCTTTCATCTTTACGATGAAAAGGGGATCCGGGAAAACGCCAGGGCTCTTAAGGAGGCATTTTCCTGGAATCCGGGCTTTAAAGAATATTTTGCCGTAAAGGCCACACCGAACCCGTTTATTTTAAAGATCCTTCAGGACATGGGCTGCGGCACCGACTGCTCTTCCGAGACAGAGCTGATGCTGTCGAAGGCCTGTGGCTTTACGGGCCACGACATCATGTTTTCTTCCAATGATACGCCGCCGGAGGAATTTAAAATGGCGGATGAGCTGGGGGCCATCATCAATCTGGACGATTTTACCCATATCGCCTGTGTGGAAAAGGTCCTGGATACGTTTCCGGAGACCATGAGCTGCCGGTTTAATCCCGGCGGCCTGTTCCGGATCTCCAACGATATCATGGACAATCCGGGAGATTCCAAGTATGGAATGACAGAGGAGCAGCTGACGGAGGCCTTCCGGATCTTAAAAGATAAGGGAGTAAAGCACTTCGGGATCCATGCGTTCCTGGCCAGCAATACCGTTACCAACGAATATTATCCGCTTCTGGCTAAGATCCTGTTTGAACTGGCAGTCCGTGTGAAAAACGCCGCAGGCGTCCACATTGCCTTTATCAATCTTTCCGGCGGCATTGGCATTCCATACCGCCCGGACCAGGAGCCCAACGATATCCGCGTCATCGGAGACGGGGTGAGAAAGGTTTACGAGGAGGTTCTGGTCCCGGCCGGCATGGGAGACGTGGCTATTTTCACAGAGCTGGGCCGCTTTATGCTGGGGCCCTACGGAGCCTTAGTGACTCGGGCCATCCACGAAAAGCATACCTATAAGGAATATATCGGCGTGGACGCCTGTGCGGTGAACCTGATGCGCCCGGCCATGTACGGCGCTTACCACCATATTACGGTCATGGGAAAGGAGAACGCCCCCTGCGACCATAAGTATGATGTGACCGGCTCCCTCTGCGAGAACAACGATAAGTTTGCGGTGGACCGGATGCTGCCAGAGATCCAGATGGGAGATCTCCTGTTCATCCACGACACCGGAGCCCACGGCTTTTCCATGGGGTATAATTATAATGGAAAGCTTAGGAGCGCAGAGCTTCTTTTACAGGAGGACGGAAGCGTCCGTATGATCCGCCGCGCGGAGACACCAAAGGATTACTTTGCAACCTTTGATTTCTGCGGGTTATTAAAGGATGTGGAGTAGTTTAAGAGGATAGAGACAAAAGAGAGCCCCGGCTGCCGTTTTCGGCTGCCGGGGCTTAGACATGAGAAAACCCCGCTTGTATCGCAGCGGGGATTTGTCATTTAGGATTTCGATTTCAAAAAGGTTTTTAGGATAAAGGATTTAAAATTTGTATCGTGCATTTCTTATGGTTAAAGTATAGCACGTTATGCTGGAAAATGATTGTATATTCTTTGAATGAATTATGAAGATTTTCTTAAGATTTGAAATATCTGGAAAAACTGCCGGATGGGCAAAACGCTTTCCCTGGAATATCCTATTTATAAAAGGACTCCGAGGAAATCATATGTGAATCGTGTAAAGGAACAGATCCGCTGCCGGGACGCCTATACCCTGGGGCTTACGGGGAGGGGCGTCTGCGTGGCGGTGCTGGATACAGGGGCATATCCCCACAGGGATTTTGAGGACCGGATCTCGGGCTTTGCGGATGTGGTGAACCACCGGCCCGGTCCCTATGATGACTGCGGCCATGGGACCCATATCTGCGGGATCATCGGGGGCAGCGGGGCCGTTTCCGACGGAAGGTACCAGGGCATGGCCCCAGGCTGTACCCTGGCGGCTGTCAAGGTCCTGGACCGGAAGGGGAACGGCTCTGCCGCCGACGTTCTGGCCGGGATCGGCTGGATCCTGGACCGGAAGGACCGGCTGGGGATCCGGATCGTGAATATTTCCGTGGGCTCCTATGGAAAGAGAGGGATGAGCGAGGATTCGGCTCTGGTAAAAGGCGTCAACCGGGCCTGGGATGCCGGGCTTGTGGTTGTGGTGGCCGCCGGGAATAACGGCCCGGCTCCCTTAAGCGTCACCACGCCTGGGATCAGCCGGAAGGTGATCACTGTGGGCTGCTCCGACGACCACATGGAGGTGCTGGTGGGAAAGAACCGGATGGTGGATTATTCCGGCCGCGGTCCCACCATGGCGGCGGTCTGCAAGCCGGACCTGGTGGCTCCGGGCTGCAGCGTAGCCAGCTGCGCCAGTCTGAGGGATAAGTACACCATAAAAAGCGGGACCTCCATGAGCACCCCCATCGTTTCCGGGGCCATTGCCCTTCTTCTGGAAAAATACCCGGACATGACCAACCGGGACGTAAAGCTGAGGCTGATGGAAACATGCCGGGACATGGGCCTTCCAAAAAACCAGCAGGGCTGGGGGCTCCTGGACGTGGAACGGCTTTTGAGATAGAACATCCGGACGCTGCAAAGGAAATGGAGTCCCAGGCGGCTTTTTCTGCGGCGTTCCATAAAATATGGGCGGGGGCTGCTTCGGCAGTCCCCGTTTCTTTTGGGTATTCTGCTGTGTTTTTTGTGGAAAACCACAAAAAAGCCGTGCGTTTCCGGGAAAAGTGGAAAAGGGGTTGCAAATAAGCGGGAAACATGCGAAAATTTACATGGATTTTACATAGGCGCGGCGGATATTTTACATACTGATGATATCCTGTCCATGATATGTAGAAAATAATCGCATGACTATGTGTATTTTACGGAGGAAGGTATGGATTTTTTTGGACTTTTATCAATGATCGGAGGTCTGGCGCTGTTCCTGTACGGAATGGATACCATGGGCCAGGGACTTGAAAAGCTGTCCGGCGGCCGCCTGGAGCGGATCCTGGAAAAGCTCACATCCAACCCCATTAAGGCAGTACTTCTGGGCGCCGGCGTTACGGCTGTGATCCAGTCGTCTTCAGCCACTACTGTTATGGTCGTCGGCTTTGTAAACTCTGGAATTATGAAGCTGACCCAGGCTGTGGGCATCATCATGGGAGCCAACATCGGTACTACCGTGACGTCCTGGCTCTTAAGCCTTACGGGAATCGAAAGCGGGAACTTTTTTGTACAGCTGTTAAAGCCGTCGTCCTTCTCCCCGGTTCTGGCACTGATCGGCATGATCTTCATCATGTTCACGAAAAATGAGAAGAAAAAGAACCTGGGAACCATTATGATCGGCTTTGCCATTCTGATGTTTGGTATGGAGACCATGAGCGACGCGGTGAAGCCCCTGGCGGATGTGCCGGAATTCACCGGGCTCTTGACAATGTTCTCCAACCCGATCCTGGGAATGATCGCAGGAGCGGTCCTTACTGCCATCATCCAGAGCTCTTCTGCATCCGTCGGTATCCTGCAGGCTCTCTGTGCCACCGGAGCCGTAAGCTTTGGAAGCGCCATTCCCATCATCATGGGACAGAATATCGGTACCTGTGTGACTGCCATGATCTCTGGTATCGGAGCCAGCAAGAACGCAAGACGGGCTGCACTGGTACACCTGTATTTCAACATCATCGGAACGGCTGTGTTTATGATCGTATTCTACACGGTCAACGGCTTTATACACTTTGATTTCCTGGACGGAGCGGCCAGTGCCATGGGCATCGCTGTGGTCCACAGCGCCTTTAACGTGGCATCCACGATCCTGCTTCTGCCATTTTCCAAGGTGCTTGTGAAGTTAGCGACCTTAACGATCCCGGACGAGCAGGAAAAGGAGCTGGCGGCAGGCATCGCCGCCGGGGAAGAGGAGTTCCGCCTTCTGGATCCCCGTTTCCTGGAGACTCCCGGCTATGCCGTAGAGCAGTGCCGTCTTGTGACCACCCATATGGCCCAGACTGCCAGGGAGGGCTTTTTAAAGGCCATGGAGCTCCTGGATTCCTATGACCAGGAAAAGGCCGACCAGGTGGCTGCCATCGAGGACCTGGTGGATAAGTACGAGGACCATCTGGGGACCTATATGGTAAAGGTGGGAAGCCAGCAGCTTTCCAAGAACGACAGCCATACGGTCTCCCTGCTCCTTCACTGCATCGGAGACTTTGAGAGGATCTCCGACCATGCCATGAACTTAATGACAGCGGCCAAGGAGATGCACGATAAAAACATGGAATTCTCCAAAAAGGCAGAGGAGGAATTAAAGGTATTTTTAAATGCCGTTACAGAGATCCTGGATCTTTCTGTTACGGCCTTCGAGAACAACGATGTAAAGAAGGCTTCCCTGGTGGAGCCGCTTGAGGAGGTCATCGACGATCTGAACACCTGTGTGAAGGCCAACCACATCAAGCGTCTCCAGAAGGGAAAATGTACCATCGAGCAGGGCTTCGTTCTGTCGGATATCTCCACCAACTTAGAGCGTGTGTCCGACCACTGCTCCAATATCGCCATCAGTGTCATTGAGATCGACCGGGATGGCTTCGATGCCCACGGTTATCTGGAAAACTTAAAGCGGGACGACGATCCCCGGTTCCAGGGAATGGTGGAAAGTTACAGAAAGAAATATACGCTTCCGGCGTAAAAGAGAAAGCCGCCTATGCAGTTTCTGCCAGGCGGCGGATCTTTATCCGGAAAGGACAGGAGGAGAGCGGATATGGCGCTGATCTATGCAGTGGAAGATGATAAGAATATTCTGGAGATCGAGATGTTTGCCTTAAAAAACAGCGGCTACCAGGTGGACGGCTTTGAATGTGCCCGCGATTTTTATAAGAAGCTGGATGAGCGGCTGCCAGATCTGGTCCTTCTGGATATCATGCTGCCGGACGAGGATGGCCTTGAGATCGTCGGAAAGCTCCGGAGACGTCCCGAGACCAAGAAGCTCCCGGTGATCATGGTCACGGCCAAGACCACAGAGATCGACAAGGTCAAGGGCCTGGATGTGGGCGCCGATGATTACCTGACAAAGCCCTTCGGCGTTATGGAGCTGATCGCCAGGGTCAAGGCGGTGCTCCGCAGGACCATGGAGGAGGAGAAGTTCTTAAGTCTGGGAGATGTGTTTCTGGATGATGAAAAGCATATGGTCTATGTAAAGGACCAGCCCTGCAGCCTGACGTTCAAGGAGTATGAGCTCTTAAAGCTGCTGCTCCACAATGCCGGAATCGTGGTGACCCGGGAGATCATCCTGGAGCGTGTCTGGGGCATTGACTTCGAGGGAGAATCCAGGACCCTGGACATGCATATCCGGACCCTCAGGCAGAAGCTGGGGGATGCCGGGACCATGATCCGGACCGTGCGGAACGTAGGCTATATGATCGAATAGGCGGGATGAGATGAAACGGAGAATCCATATTGAGCTTCTGGTTACGTCAGGGTTAGCCATCCTCCTGACGCTGACCTTTGCCATGTTTGTGTTTTACGGGCTGTTCCGGTCCCAGATCATCCGGGATCTGGAGACCGATGCACGGGTCATGAAGAACATGGGCGTTTTTGACGATATTTCCAGGATGGCAGAGAAAAACGGCTCCATCAGCAGCGAGGACCTGCGGATCACAGTGGTGAGCCCCGGAGGAGACGTCCTGTTTGACAGCAGCGCCGATGCGGCGGTCATGGAAAACCATGAGGACCGGCCTGAGATCCGGACGGCTCTGGAAGCAGGGGAGGGAAGCGGCAGCCGGCGCTCAGAGACCATGGACAAGAACCTGTTTTATTATGCCGTCCGTATGGAAAACGGAAACGTCTTAAGGATCTCCAGGGAGGCAGACAGCTTTTTTGCGGTATTCCAGAATATGCTGCCTACGGTGCTGGAGGTGTCCCTGGTGCTGTTTGTCCTCAGTATATTTCTGTCCAATTATTTTACAAAGACCCTGGTGGGGCCCATTGAAGAAATGGCCAGGAATATTTCTGATCCCGGCCAGGAGGTGGTATACAGGGAGCTGGAGCCCTTTGTGGCCACCATCCGGCAGCAGCATGACGACATCATAAAAAGCGCCCAGATGCGCCAGGAGTTCACAGCCAACGTGTCCCACGAGCTGAAGACGCCGCTGACTGCCATTTCCGGGTACGCGGAGCTGATCGAGCACGGCATGGCGGATGCGGACAATTCCAAGCGCTTCGCCGGAGAGATCCATAAAAATTCTGTACGTCTCTTATCCCTGATCAACGATATCATCCAGCTTTCCCAGCTGGACGGAGGGAAGAATCACAGCGAGTATGCGGATATTGATCTGTATAAGCTGGCGGCTGAATGTGTGGATATGCTGAAGATGAACGCCAGAAAGCAGAACGTGACCATGAAGCTCTGCGGAAAGCCATGTACGGTGTATGCGGACCGTCAGCTCATGGAGGAGCTCCTCTATAATCTGTGCGACAATGCCATCCGGTATAATAACCGGGGCGGCTCTGTGACGGTCACGGTGGATGAAAAAGACGGCCATGTGTTCCTTTCCATTAGGGATACGGGGATCGGGATACCCACGGAGCACCAGGACCGGGTGTTTGAACGGTTCTACCGGGTGGATAAGAGCCGTTCTAAGGCCACTGGAGGAACGGGACTGGGTCTTGCCATTGTAAAGCATATCGTGGCCCAGCACGGCGCATCCATCTCCCTGGAGAGCCAGGCTGGGAAGGGGACGGAGATCCGGGTGGAATTTTCGGATGTCCTGAAGCGGCAGATGGAAGAACGGGCAGAGAATGCTTAAAATAAACAGACGATGGATTTTGGGGATGCCTTCCGGGCCTCCCCTTTTCTGGTTGTATCCTTCCGGGAAAAGGCCTGGAGTGTAAAACCAGCCTCCTGTTTTTTGTGGCTTTTGCCCATTGACGGCGGTGGAAAAGCCGGGTATGATAAAGCCAGACCAGAGATCTGAAAGGTCCCGGCTTTCTCACTCACCCGGCCTTATGTTTTCCGGCGGTTCCGCCAAAGTTTCCCGAAGAAATCGTTGACTTTTTCCTGGAAGTATATTATGATTAGAGCATAATAGAACGTTTGTTCGCATTTGGAGGATGAATATGAATAAAGAAGATAAATTGAAAGCCCTGGACGCGGCCCTGACCCAGATCGAGAAGGCCTATGGAAAGGGATCTGTGATGAAGCTGGGAGACTCCGGCGCAAATATGAATATCGAGACGGTGCCCACCGGTTCCTTAAGCCTGGATATTGCCCTGGGACTGGGAGGCGTTCCCAAGGGACGTGTGATCGAGGTCTACGGCCCGGAGTCCAGCGGTAAGACCACCGTTGCCCTTCATATGGTGGCGGAGGTACAGAAGCGGGGAGGGATCGCCGGCTTTATCGATGCGGAGCACGCCCTGGATCCCGTCTACGCGAAAAATATCGGCGTGGATATCGATAACCTTTATATTTCCCAGCCGGATAATGGAGAGCAGGCCCTGGAGATCACAGAGACGATGGTGCGTTCCGGAGCGGTGGATATCGTGATCGTGGACTCAGTGGCAGCCCTGGTGCCCAAGGCGGAGATCGACGGCGATATGGGAGATTCCCATGTGGGCCTTCAGGCCCGGCTCATGTCCCAGGCCCTCAGAAAGCTGACAGCAGTGATCAGCCGGACCAACTGTATCGTGATCTTTATCAACCAGCTCCGTGAAAAGGTAGGCGTGATGTTCGGAAATCCGGAAACCACCACCGGCGGCCGTGCGCTGAAGTTCTACTCCTCCGTCCGTCTGGATGTGAGAAGGACCGAGTCCTTAAAGCAGAGCGGTGAGGTGATCGGAAACCATGTGCGGGTAAAAGTAGTAAAGAATAAGATCGCACCGCCGTTTAAGGAGGCTGAATTTGATATTATGTTCGGCAAAGGGATCTCCAGAGAAGGCGATGTGCTGGATCTGGCGGCAGATGCCAATATCGTGGAAAAGAGCGGCTCCTGGTACGCCTATAAGGGCGCAAAGATCGGTCAGGGCCGTGAGAATGCCAAGCAGTACCTGGCCCAGAATCCGCTGATCTGCGAGGAGATCGAAAACCAGGTGAGAGAGCTCCACGGCCTGGAGGCCCAGCACGTGGCGGCCGGAGAACCGTCCGGTGAGGCGGCCGGAGAGAGCGTCGCGCCGGCAGATGCTGGAAATATGACCGCTGGAATGGAAAAGGAAGAGGCGGAGAGATAATGAAGGAATGGAAGCTGGAAGGCGTATCCGGGTTGGAGGGACCGTCCTTACAGTCCGGGAATGCCGGGGATGAAAAAGAGGCCAGGAACAAGGCCGTCTACTATCTCCAGTTTTCCAGTAAGACCGAGTGGGAACTGCGTAAGAAGCTGGCAGAACAGGGATTTCTGCCGGCTTCTGTTGATTCTGCCATCCGTTTTGTGAAGGCGCACCGGTATCTGGACGACGGAGAATATGCAGCCCGTTATATAGAGCGGAACCAGAGGAAGAAAAGCAGGAAGCAGATGGTCTTTGAGCTGCGTCAGAAGGGGATCGATGAGGAGACGTTAAATGCGGCCTTTGAGGAAAATCCTGTGGACGAGGAGGAGCAGATCCTAAGGCTCCTGGAAAAGAAGGGCTACCGGGGAGAGGAAGCCGAAAGGGAGGAAAAACAGAAAATCTCCGCATATCTGGCCCGAAAGGGCTTCGCTTATGAGGCCATCCAGAGGGCTATGATTAATTATGCACGGAAAAACAGAGATTGAAAGCAATATACTTGACATAATGTATAAAACAGTTTAAAATTGAAGTGTTGTACAATGAAAACTAAATAAAGGAGGTGCTCCTGTGTCACCAATAATAAGCGCGTTGATCGCAGCGGTTATTGTGGCTCCTATTACCTGGCTTGCAGCTGTGGCTTACCGGAAGAAAAGCTATGAGAGCAAGATCGGAAGCGCAGAGGAAAAGTCCAGAGAAATAATAGATGAAGCATTGAAGGTCGCAGAGACGAAGAAAAAAGAAGCTCTCCTGGAAGCCAAGGAAGAGAATTTGAAGGCAAAAAATGAGCTGGAGAAGGAAACCAGGGAACGAAGGGCAGAGATTCAGCGCTATGAGCGCCGCGTACTCAGCAAAGAGGAAAATCTGGATAAAAAAGCAGAGGCAATGGAACGGAAAGAGTCCAGCCTGGTGTCCAGAGAGGACTCTTTAAAGAAACGCACTGCCGAAGTGGAGGAACTGTTTGCGAAAGAGCAGGAGGAGCTGGAAAAGATCTCCGGTCTTACTTCTGATCAGGCAAAAGAGTATCTTCTGAAGTCTGTGGAAGCGGATGTGAAGCACGACACTGCCAAGCTCATCAAGGAGCTGGAAGCCAGGGCAAAGGAAGAAGCAGACAAAAAGGCCAGGGAGTATGTGGTCACAGCCATCCAGAGATGTGCGGCTGACCATGTGGCAGAGACCACAGTTTCTGTGGTACAGCTCCCCAGTGATGAGATGAAGGGACGCATCATCGGAAGAGAGGGACGGAATATCCGTACTCTGGAGACCATGACCGGCGTTGAGCTGATCATCGACGATACTCCGGAGGCCGTCGTACTGTCCGGCTTTGATCCGGTCCGCAGAGAAGTTGCCAGGATCGCCCTGGAGCGTCTGATCGTGGATGGACGTATCCATCCGGCCAGGATCGAGGAGATGGTGGAGAAAGCGCAGAAGGAAGTCGAGAACATGATGCGCGAAGAAGGAGAGGCAGCCGCCCTGGAGGTGGGGATCCATGGAATCCATCCGGAGCTGGTGAAGCTCCTTGGAAAGATGAAGTTCAGGACCAGCTATGGGCAGAATGCATTGAAGCATTCCATCGAGGTTGCCCAGCTTTCCGGTCTGCTGGCTTCTGAGATCGGCGTGGATGTGAGACTGGCAAAGCGTGCCGGTTTATTACACGACATTGGAAAATCTGTCGATCATGAGATGGAGGGCTCCCATGTACAGCTGGGATCCGAGCTCTGTAAGAAATATAAGGAGTCGGCTACGGTCATCAACGCAGTGGAATCCCATCATGGCGATGTGGAACCCACCAGCCTGATCTCCTGTATCGTCCAGGCAGCAGATACGATCTCTGCCGCAAGACCCGGCGCCAGAAGAGAAACGCTGGAAACATACACCAACCGCTTAAAGCAGCTGGAGGATATCACCAATTCATTCAAAGGAGTGGATAAGTCCTTTGCGATCCAGGCAGGACGTGAGGTACGTATCATGGTCGTACCGGAACAGGTCAGCGATGACGATATGGTTCTGATGGCCAGAGAAATTTCTAAGAAGGTGGAGTCCGAGCTGGAATATCCGGGACAGATCAAGGTCAATGTGATCCGGGAATCCAGAGTAACGGATTATGCAAAATAAGAGCACAGAACAATAAGAAAGATCCGGAGGTATACGGGGAGACCCTGTACCGCCGGATTTTTTATGTCATAGGGGCGGAAGGGGGACTGGATCCGGACACCGCATTGGGGCAGACGTTTATCGGCGTTAATTTGTGACAGTTCTCCGCATGGCTGAACTATTACGTTAATTTGTAAAAAAGTATTGACGATTCAGAAAATGTGGTGTAAAATCCAGAGTAACAAAAAGTTACCAGAGAAAGCCGGGGTGGTACAAACGCCCGGGAGGAAACAGGATGAACAAGAAAACGGCGATCGTATCAGTACAGATGAATATGATGGGTCTGATGTGCGGCATGGCCATGTGCGGCATGATTTTTTGCGTGGAAAAAATTGCAGACCAGAATCATTCCTGTATGGATTGTGAGTAGTCAGATATCCTGTGATCAACAAAGAGGGTAAACCGCAGTTCCTGAGGGGCTGCGGTTTTTTGTTTGCGCGGGCGGCGAAAAAAGCGGCCGGTCCGCCGGAGAAAAGGAGAAAAGCATGGAAAATAAGACTCCGATCATCCGTATGGATGGTCTTGGAAAAGCGTTTACAGGGAGCCAGGGAACGGTCCGGGCGCTGGAGGACATCAGTCTGGAGATCATGCCTGGGGAGATCTTCGGGATCATCGGCCTTTCGGGGGCAGGAAAAAGCACCCTGGTGCGGTGTATGAATTATCTGGAGGTCCCCACCGAGGGAGAGGTCTATTATGACGGAAAGCCCCTGTCGGAAATGCAGGATGCTGAGTTAAGAAAGGTCCGCCAGTCCATGGGAATGATCTTCCAGCAGTTCAATCTGCTGGCCCAGAGGACAGTCCTGGGAAATATCTGTTTCCCCATGGAGATCGCAGGGACTCCCAGAGAAGAAGCAAAGGCCAGGGCCCGGGAACTTTTAAAGCTGGTGGGACTGGAGGACCGGGAAAACGCATATCCGGCACAGCTTTCCGGAGGCCAGAAGCAGAGGGTAGCCATTGCCAGGGCCATCGCCACCAATCCAAAGGTACTCCTCTGTGACGAGGCCACCAGCGCCCTGGATCCCAATACCACCAAAGCGATCCTTCAGCTTTTGAAGGAGATCAACCAGTCCATGGGCATTACAGTCGTCATCATCACCCATGAGATGGCCGTGATCGAAGCCGTCTGCGACCGGGTGGCCATCATCGACAAGAGCCACATTGCAGAGATCGGCGAGGTGTCCCGGGTGTTCGCAGAGCCCAAGTCCAAAATCGGCCGCCAGCTGATCCTGGGCGACGCAGCGGAAAAAGTAGAATTTGGAACGGGACGGCTGTTCCGTATTATCTTTGACGGCCTGGCGTCCAGTGAGCCGGTGATCTCCAACGTGGTACTGGCATGTAAGGTGCCGGTGAACATCATGTACGCAGCCACCAGGGATATAAAGGGAAAGGCCGCAGGACAGATGATCATTGAGCTGCCGGATCATGAGCCGGACATCGAAAGGGTCCTCCAGTATCTGGACCGGGCGAAAGTACCTTATGAGGAGGTTGGAAAAAATGAACTCTAATCTGGCATTTCTGTTTTTAGAAGAACTGGGAAATACCCTGATCATGACGTTTGCATCGTCGGCTCTGGCCTATGTGATCGGGATCCCCCTGGGAATCCTGCTTGTTGTCTGGGCAAAGAACGGGATCCGTCCCAACCCCAGGGCCCAGGAGGCCCTGGGCGTGATCATCAACCTGATCCGTTCTGTTCCGTTCCTGATCCTGGTGATCGCCATCCAGAACTTCACCAGAAAGCTGGTGGGCACCAGCGTGGGAACCAAGGCCATTATCGTGCCTCTGACCCTGGCGTCGGCCCCCTATGTGGCCAGGATCGTGGAAGCATCTTTAAATGAAGTAGATCCCGGAGTCATCGAAGCGGCCAAATCCATGGGCGCTTCCACCTGGCAGATCATCGTAAAGGTGCTCCTTCCGGAGGCGAAGCCATCTCTGATCACCAACGGGGCCATTGCAGTGACCACCATTCTGGGATACTCGGCCATGGCCGGCTTCTGCGGGGCCGGAGGCCTGGGAGCCGTTGCCATCAACTATGGCTACTACCGGTTTGAGGACGGCATCATGTGGATCGCCATTCTCTTCTTAGTGATCCTGGTACAGGTGATCCAGTCCCTGGGCATGACCCTGGTGAAAAAGGTGGACCGGAGGGCCCGTTAGGCTCACGGAAGAAGGCTCTTTAAACGTATGGATCAGATCCTGACCGGCCAAAACCAAAGCGCGCAGGCGGAGGGCGGAACGGTTTTGATATAAATGAAAACATCAAAAGGAGAAAGATCATCATGAGAAAAAACATTTATACATTCCTGGCAGTCGCTTTTGCGGCCGGACTTTTAGCCGGCTGCGGTTCCAAAGATTCCGGTAAGGACACCACCATCGTCGTAGGAGCCAGCCCGGCTCCCCACGCAGAGATCCTGGAGGCGGCGAAGCCGGTGCTGGAGAAGGCAGGCTATACCCTGGAGATCAAAGAGTATAACGATTATGTACAGCCCAATGTGGCCCTGGATGCCGGAGACCTGGACGCCAACTATTTCCAGCACCAGCCGTATCTGGATGAATTTAATGCGGAGAAAAAGACGGAGCTGGCTTCTGCGGCTGTGATCCATTATGAGCCCTTTGGGATCTATGCCGGAAAGACCGCTTCCCTGGAGGAGCTGGCAGACGGAGCCCAGATCGCCGTTCCCAATGACACCACCAATGAAGCCAGGGCTCTCCTGCTTTTAGAGGCCCAGGGGCTCATCGGTCTGAAGGAGGGCGCAGGACTTACGGCAACCAAGCAGGATATCGTTGACAATCCGAGAAATTTCGATATCATTGAAATGGAGGCAGCCCAGCTTCCCCGTTCTCTCCAGGACGTGGATCTGGCTGTCATCAACGGAAACTATGCCATCGCAGCAGGTTTAAAGGTGGCGGACGCTCTTGTATGTGAGGATTCAGAATCCATCGGCGCCACTACCTACGGAAATGTGGTAGCTGTCCAGAAGGGCCATGAGAATGATGAAAAGATCAAGGCTCTGGTGGATGCCTTAAAGAGCGGGGAAGTAAAGAAGTTTATTGAAGAAACGTATGAGGGGGCCGTGGTTCCGCTTTCATAGAAAAGCGGCCCTCCCCTGTGCGGGAACATCTCAGGAGGGAATGGAAATGGCAAAAATCGGTTTTATTGGAATGGGCAACATGGCGACTGCCATCATGAAGGGGCTTTTAAAGGAATTTTCCCCGGAGGATATGATCTTTTCCTCTGCCCATGAGGAAAAAATGGAGCAGGTCACCAGGGAGACGGGGGTTCCCCATGCGGGCTCCAACGCAGAGTGCGCCAGACAGGCAAAGTACCTGGTCCTGGCTGTAAAGCCCCAGGTGCTGCCCCGGGTTTTTGGGGAGATCAAAGACGTGGTGACGAAGGACCAGGTGATCATCTCCATTGCAGCCGGATACACCATTTCCGACCTGACAGAGGGCCTGGGAGGCCAGGTCCGGGTGGTCCGCTCCATGCCCAACACACCGGCTATGGTGGGTGAGGGCATGACGGGAGTCTGCTATGATGAAGCCCTGTTCACCCAGGAGGAAAAGGAGCTTCTCCATACACTGTTCACTTCCTTTGGAAAAATGGAACTGGTGGAGGAGCGGCTCATGGATGTGGTGGGAAGCGCCAGCGGCTGTTCCCCGGCTTATGTATACATGTTCATCGAGGCCCTGGCCGACGGCTGTGTGAAGAACGGCCTGCCCCGCCAGATGGCGTACCGGATGGCTGCCCAGGCAGTTCTGGGAAGCGCAAAAATGGTCCTGGAGACCGGAAAGCATCCAGGCGAGCTAAAGGATATGGTCTGCTCACCCGGCGGCACCACCATCGAGGGTGTGGCGGCCCTGGAGGAGGGAGGCTTCCGTAGCTCCATCATAAAGGCCTGCGACGCCAACTACGAGAAAAATAAGCGGTTAAAATAGGCGGGAGGAGAAAGCGGTTATGGAAAAAACGATCCGCCTGGAGCGGGAGCTGGCGTACACCGGGACGATCCTTAAGGTATACAGGGATACGGTGGTGGCTAATGGGATCCAGGAAACGTATGATTATATCCACCACGACGGGGCGGCAGCAGTACTGCCGGTGACAAAGGAAGGAAAGCTTTTAATGGTGCGCCAGTACAGGAACGCCCTGGACCGGTTTACCCTGGAGCTGCCGGCCGGAAAGGTGGATGCGCCGGACGAGCCCCGGATCGAATGTGCGTACCGGGAGCTGGAGGAGGAGACCGGGTTTAAAGCGGAGACCATGGAATACCTCATGACCATCAACACAACAGTGGCATTCTGCGACGAGGCCATCGACCTGTTTGTGGCCAGGGATCTGGTAAAGACAGAGCAGCACCTGGACGCAGACGAAAGCATCGATGTGGAGGAATGGGAGGTAAAGGACCTGCTGGAGCTGATCTACGGAGGAAAGCTCACCGACGGAAAGACGGTGGCTGCCATCATGGCATATGCCCAGCGGGAAGGGATCCGGTGAACGGATAAAAATGGAATAGACCGGACATGGCCGTCATATAGTGGGAACAAAAGAAGCCTGTACTGTATGGGGGATGCCATGGGAAATTTCGGAAACAGGAAGGACAGCCCAGGATTCTGGCTGTCCTTTTTTCTGCTCCTGGGAGCCGCCGCCGGGACGCTGTTCTGCAACTGGCCGGATTCCGGATGGAAGGAGGCGCTTAGGGATGCGGGGAGTGGGATGGTCACGGCAGCCATGCTGTTAAAGCTGGATTTCATGGGGCTGTTTTTTACGGTTTTAAGAAAACGGCTGGGGGAGGCCTTCTGCCTGATCCTGTTCTCCATGACGCCGGCGGCTCCGTTTCTTTTTATGGGGACGGCGGCCTACCTGGGTTTTTCCACGGCGGTGACCGTCAGCAGCCTGACCATGGGGAGCGGGCTTTCCGGGATCTTCCGGTATCTGGCCCTGGTCTTTCCCCAGGCTGTGCCGTACATGGCTGTATTTTATGTGACGGCCTGGTGGATGGAGGAGGAGAAAAAGAAGATGACCGCGCCTGCGGCCCTGGCGCTGGTCCTGGCAGCGGTCCTGGGAGCAGCGGCGGAAAGCTTTGTGAATCCGTGGATAACTGCCTGGATCACCGGATGAACGGTGGAAAAATCTTTTTACAATATGTGGAAGGCCGCTGTCCGGGGAGCGCCACATGTTGGGCTTTTTATGGAAACCGCCTGGAAAGTGGGAGAAAAGGGGTAAAAATGTGTTTGATTTTATGGAAAAGTGAGACTATAATGAGGAAAACAGCCCGTTTTGGGCAGGATCGTGTATGAGAGAAGATCACGGGGGATCGTGCAGATTGAGATGAAAGAAGAGATCAGACGGTTCGCGGAGTATCTGGAGGCGGAAAAGCATGCTTCAGAAAATACCCGCGTTTCCTATCAGAGAGATTTAATGCAGATGGCGGCGTTCCTGGAAGGAATGGGGATCCGGGAGCTGTCCCGGGTCACAAGGACAGCGCTGAATTCCTATGTGCTGATGCTGGAGAAGGAAGGGAAGGCGGCGTCTACGGTGTCCAGGAACCTGGCGTCCATGAAGGCGTTTTTCGGATACGAATTTAAGCGCGGGCGGATCAGAAAGGATCCGTCAGAATCCATCCATGCGCCCAGGATCGAAAAAAAGGCTCCGGTGATCCTGACCGTGGAGGAGGTGGACCGCCTGCTGGCCCAGCCGTCGGGGGATTCTGCCAAGGAGATCCGGGATAAGGCTATGCTGGAGCTCCTTTACGCCACCGGGATCCGCGTATCGGAGCTGATCCATCTGGAGCTTTCCGATGTGAATATGGCTGTGGGCTTCATTACCTGCCGGGACGAATATAAGGAGCGGGCCGTACCCTTCGGCCGCGTGGCCAAGGAGGCACTTTCAAGATATCTGGAAACAGCCCGCCCGGCTCTTGTAAAGGGCGGGGACGCGCCCTGGCTTTTCATCAACTGCAGCGGCGGCCTCATGAGCCGCCAGGGCTTCTGGAAGATCGTGAAATATTACGGGGAAAAGGCAGGGATCCAGGAGGACATCACGCCCCATACCCTGCGCCATTCCTTTGCGGCCCATCTGATCGGCGGCGGGGCCGATGTGAAGGCTGTCCAGACCATGATGGGCCATGCTGATCCCGCCACCACCCAGATGTACGCCGCCTATGCCGGACTCTGCGGGACAGACCCGGAAGCACATCACAGGAGATAGGAGATCCCCCTTCCCAGAGAACGCGCCGCTCTGTGAAGGGGGATCTTCCGGATGCATACCTGGCAGAAGAACTGGAAGAGGAATACCGGAAAACGCAGATACCGGATCAGGAGGAGGAAAGAGAATGACACGACAGGAACTGTTCGCCTGGTGCATGGACCAATACGGCACAGAGCCGGAGTATCCGTGGAAGGACAGAAACGCTGTCCTCCGTCACAAAGACAACAAAAAATGGTATGGAGTGATCCTGGAAACAGGAAAAAATAAACTGGGGCTTCCGGGAGAGGGGACCGCAGAGCTCCTGAACGTAAAATGCGACCCAATCCTGGCTGCCTCCTGCCGCACCCAGCCCGGATTCTTCCCCGCCTGGCACATGAACAAAGAAAAATGGCTCAGCATCCTTCTGAACGAACCAGAGCTGGACGCCGCTATAAAAAATCTCCTGGCCCTAAGCTTCGACCTGACCTCCCCCAGCTCCAGCCCCCAGCATTCAAAATAATCCCTCCAGGAGTTCCCAACCCATCCCCAGCCCTCACTCCCCCATATCTTACCGCAGCCCGCACTTTATCAAAGCCCCCATGTCCTCCCAAAGCGATGCTTTCTTTGGGAGGATATGGGGGCGTCCCTATTTTACAGCTTCTCCAGAATACTCCTTGCCACCGACAGTCCGTTGGCGGAGGCCTGCTGGAGTCCGCGGGTCACAGACGCGCCGTCTCCGATGGCCCGGAGTCCCGGGATACTGGTCTCGAAATCCTTATTTACCACCACCTTATTGGAGTAGAATTTCACCTCCACGCCGTAAAGCAGGGTCTCGTCGCTGGCGATCCCGGGCGTTACCTTGTCCAGGGCCAGGAGCATTTCCTTGATGTCCACCATGATCCGGTGGGGCAGCACCAGGGACAGATCTCCAGGCACTGCGTCCTTTAAGGTGGGGATCAGATTGTTCCGGCAGAGCCGTTCCTCAGTGGTCCGGCGGCCCCGGAGGAAATCGCCGAAGGTCTGCACCAGGATCTTTCCGTCACACAGCATGTTGGAAAGCTGGGCCACATGCTTGCCGTATTCGATGGGCGTCTTAAAGGGCTTGGTGAAGTTTTTGGACACCAGAAGGGCAAAGTTGGTGTTGTGGGTCTTATATTCCTGGGACTTGTAGGCATGGCCGTTGACCACCGCCAGGCCATTTTCGTAATACTCTGTGGCCACCTCTCCCGACGGATTGGTACAGAAGGTACGCACCTTATCGTCGAAGGTGGGGGTATAATACACCAGCTTGGCCTCGTAGAGGTTCTTATTTAAAAACTCCATGACCTCGTCCCGGACCTCCACGCGGACGCCGATGTCCACGGTGCCGACCTTTGTCTCGATCCCGTGGTCCCTGCACACATGGGAGAACCAGTCGGAGCCCTCGCGGCCAATGGCGGACACGATCTCCCTGGCGTAATACGTTTCTCCCTTATCGGTGAGGATCCCTCTGGCACAGCCGTCCTCGATGAGGATATCCTGGACCATGGTATTAAATTCGATCCGTACCCCGCTGCTTAACAGGTGTTCCTGGAGGCGGGTGTAGATCTTATAGCCCTCTTCAGTGCCCAGATGACGGATGGGACATTCGATGAGCTTTAAGTTTGCCATGATGGCCCTCCGGCGGATCTCCTGGATCTCCTTCTGCTTATCGACGCCGTAGACCTTTGTGTCTGCCCCGAATTTCAGATAGATATCGTCGGATTCATGGATCAGCTCCAGGGCCTTGTCATATCCCAGGATATCCGGCAGGTTCCCTCCCACATCCGGAGACAGGGAGAGCTTTCCGTCAGAAAACGCGCCGGCTCCCGCAAAGCCGGTGGTGATGCTGCATGGCCTGCACCCCACGCAGACCTTGGTGGTACGCTTGGGGCATACCCGCTTTTCAATGGGACGGCCCTTTTCCACCATGAGTATGTTTAAGGAAGGCCGCTCCTTTATGAGCTCGTAGGCGCAGAAGATGCCCGACGGCCCCGCGCCGATGATGATCACATCAAAATCTGTTCTGTTGTTCATAGAATACCCCCAATCATAAACTGGCCGCAGTCCGGGAACCGCAGCCAGTCTATTATACCATAAAATACGTCTGGGAACAATCGATCAGAACAGCACCGGCATTTTCAGCCAGCGGCCCCGCAGCAGGCGGATCAGGAACACGATGCCGCGGGTGATCAGCTCGGCAGTCATAGAGATCCATACGCCGGTGACGCCGAACCGATGGGTGAACACCAGAACCGTCATGACACGGACGCCCCACATGGTAAACAGGTTGATGAAGAACGGGGCCTTGCTGTCCCCGGCTCCCCGGAGCGCGCCGGTGGCGACGATGCTGACGGCAAACAGCGGTTCTGAGAAGGCTACGATCCGCAGAAGTCCGGCGCTGACCTCCGCTACCTCCGTGTCAGCTGTCAGGAGGCTGGTGAGGAAGGGCGCGAAGCCGAACATTAAGAGCGCCATGAAAAATACCAGGATGGAGCCTAAGATCGTGGTCCCGTAGGCGAACCGCTTTGCCATATCCAGCCGCCGGGCTCCGATGCTCTGGCCCACAAGGGCGGTGGCGGCAGAGGCAACGCCGAAGGCGGGAAGATAGCAGATGCTCTCAGTCTGGACAGCTACGTAGTTGGAGGCCACGGCCACGGTGCCCATTCCGGCCACCACAGAGGTCATGACGATCTGGGCCAGGGAAAGGGCCATGCGCTCCAGAGCCGTGGGCGTGGACAGGCGCAGCATGTTGTTCATGCACGGCTTTGTGAAGCGCCAGGTCTCGTTTCCCTGGAAGCGGAGCGGTCCCCTGCGGCAGATGATGCCCAGAAGAAGGGTCACGGCCACGCAGGCCTGGGCAAGTCCTGTGCCCAGAGCCGCGCCCTGGACGCCGAGGCCGGCTCCCCAGACGTGGAAGCCGCCGATGTCCCGGGGCGGGTAAATGAAGATAAAGTTAAAGATCACGTCAAACACGCACATGCCCACGTTCATGATGCTGGGCAGCAGGATGTTTCCGCTGCACCGCAGGATGCTGGAGTACAGGGCGGAGGCCATGGAAAACGGGAAGAAGAAGGCCACCGTACAGAAGTAGGACCTGGCCGCCGGGGCGATCTCCGGATCAGAGCCCAGAAGCTCCGGCAGGACCTGCCCGATGCCGATGGCTGCTGCGGCCATGACCACACCGAACAAAACGTTAAACAGGATGGACTGGCACAGGACGTTCCGGCTGTCTCCGTCCCGTCCGGCTCCCAGGTACTGGGCGATCTGGACGGAAAAGCCCACGGCAATGGCGCTGGTCAGGCCGTTCATTAGCCAGATGGAGCTGGCTACCACGCCGATGGCCGCCGTGGCTCCCGGACCCAGGCTGCCCACCATGGCGGTGTCGATATAGCTCATGAGCGTCATGACCAGCTGTTCCAGGATCGCCGGAATGGAAAGGGCGATGATCAGCTGGGTCTGGCTTTTTAAGGAGATGGAGCGGCCGTCCCGCATGGCCTCGCTCATCTGAAGCATGTTCATAAAAGATACCCCCAATGTAAGAATTTAATAAAATACCCCATGCCCATAGTATACTGGAAAACGGCAGGAATTGGAAGAGGAGGAGCAAAGGATTTGGGACTTGTAAGTCATGGATAAAACTGATAGAATAGTAAAACCATAAATCATGGGATAAAGGAGAAAATATACCATATGTTTTTAATAGCAGGTCTCGGGAATCCGGGAAAGGAATATGAAAATACACGCCATAACGCCGGCTTCATGGTGCTGGACGCCCTGGCAGATAAGCTGGGAGCCGACATATCGGAGAAAAAGCACAAGGCCCTCTGCGGCAGGGCTGTGATCGGGGGGCAGAAGGTGATCCTTTTAAAGCCCCAGACGTATATGAATTCCAGCGGCGAGAGCATCCGGGCGGCTGCCGATTATTATAAGGTGGACCCGGAGGACATCCTGGTGGTCTATGACGACATCAGCCTGGCTCCCGGCCAGCTTCGGATCCGGGCCAAGGGAAGCGCCGGAGGCCACAACGGGATCAAGAGCATCATCGCCCATCTGGGTACCCAGGAGTTCCCCAGAGTCCGGGTGGGCGTGGGAGAAAAGCCGCCCAGGATGGATCTGGCCGACTATGTGCTGGGCCATTTTTCCCAGGGCGAGAGAAAGATCATGGAGGACGCAGTAAAGGAAGCGGCCGACGCGGTCATGGAGGCAGTGGAGGAAGGGATCGACCATGCCATGAACAGCCATAACCGGAAGAAGGACGGCCAGGCGTAAAAGGATCGGGAGAGGAGAAGAATGGGAGAGATATTTGCAAATCCGCTGACGGAGCTGGCAGAATATGGAGACATGAAGCAGGATCTTATGAAAGGGAAAGGACCCGTCCAGATCTGCGGCGTCACCGATTCCCAGAAGGTCCATGTGATGTACCAGGTTTCGGAGGAGAAGGCCTGGAGGTTAGTTGTGACTCACGACGATACCAGGGCCAGGGAGCTTTACGATGACTTCAGCTATTTTGAAAAGAATACATGGCTGTATCCCGCCAGGGATCTTCTGTTTTACAGCTCCGATATCCATGGAAACCTTCTGACCAGACAGCGGATGCAGGTGTTTAAGCACCTGATGGAGGATGTTGGCGGGACCGTGGTGACCACGGTGGACGGCCTCATGGACCATCTTCTCCCTCTTTCCATGATGAAGGAGCGGCGGATCCTGGTGGAGTCCGGAGAGGTCCTGGATATCGGGGATATGAAGGAACGGCTCCGGGATCTGGGCTACGAGCGGACGGGCCAGGTGGACGGAATGGGCCAGTTTTCCATCCGAGGCGGAATCATTGATATTTTCCCTCTGACCGAGGAGCTTCCGGTGCGGATCGAGCTGTGGGGAGACGAGGTGGACTCCATCCGGTCCTTTGATCCGGAGAGCCAGAGATCCATTACCCAGATGGATTCGGTGCTGATCTATCCGGCGGCGGAGCTGACATTAACAAAGGAGCAGATGGAAAACGGCACAGACCGGATCGAAAAGGAAGGGAAAAAGCAGGAAAAGGCCTTCCGGGAGGCAGGAAAGCCCGAGGAGGCCCACCGGATCAAGACTGCCGTGGGGGAGCTGTGCGAGGCCTTAAGGGAGGGCTTTGACACCCACGCCCTGGACGGATATATCCGGTATTTCTGTAAGGAGACGGTGTCGTTTCTGGAGTACATGAAGGAAGCGGCGGGAACGGACCGGACGGACGGAGCTCTCGCCGGAAACGGCGGCTCTGGGGAGCGCGCAGGCCTTGCCATATTTTTAGATGAGCCCCAGAGGCTTTTGGAAAAGGCCGGAGTGGTGGAAACTGAGTTCCGGGAGAGCATGAGCCACCGTCTGGAAAAGGGGTATCTGCTTCCGGGCCAGACGGATCTTTTATTTTCCGCAAAGGCTGTGCTGGCGGCGGCCCAGACGCCGGAGGCCATTTTTATGACGGGTCTGGACCAGCGGCTTCCGGGCATGGCCGTTAAGAAGAAATACAGCATCACGGGAAAAAATGTCAGTTCCTACCAGAACGGCTTTGAGCTTCTGATCAAGGACCTGACCCGCTGGAAAAAGGAAGGCTACCGGGTGGTGCTCCTTTCTGCGTCCCGGACCAGGGCCAGCCGTCTGGCAGGGGATCTGAGAGAGTACGATCTGCGGGCCTTCTGCCCCGAGGATCCCAGCCGTCCGGTGAGCCCGGGGGAGATCCTGGTGACCTATGGAAAGCTCCATAAGGGCTTTGAATATCCGCTGATCAAATTTGTGGTCATTACGGAAGGCGACATGTTCGGAAACGAGCGCCGCCAGAAGAAAAGGAAAAAGTACAATTACGAGGGCAAGAAGATCAGCAACTTTTCCGAGCTGTCCGTGGGAGATTATGTGGTCCATGAGAGCCATGGCCTGGGTATCTACCGGGGGATCGAAAAGATCGAGCAGGACCATGTGATCAAGGATTATATCAAGGTGGAGTATGCCGACGGCGGAAATCTCTATCTTCTGGCTACCCGCCTGGACGGGATCCAGAAGTACGCCGGAGCCGATGCGAAGACGCCGAAGCTCAATAAATTAGGCGGGGCCGAATGGGGAAAGACAAAGACCCGGGTACGCACGGCTGTGCGGGAGATCGCAAAGGAGCTGGTGGAGCTTTACGCCGCCCGCCAGGACGCCGAGGGCTTCGTTTACGGGGAGGACACGGTCTGGCAGAAGGAATTTGAAGAGATGTTCCCCTATGAGGAGACCGACGACCAGCTTTCCGCCATCGAGGACACAAAAAAGGACATGGAGAGCCGGAAGATCATGGACCGGCTGATCTGCGGCGATGTGGGCTACGGAAAGACCGAGATCGCTCTCCGGGCGGCCTTCAAGGCGGTCCAGGAGGGAAAGCAGGTGGTCTACCTGGTTCCCACCACCATCCTGGCCCAGCAGCACTACAATACTTTTATCCAGAGGATGAAGGACTTTCCGGTGCGGGTGGATCTGATGTCCCGGTTTAAGACCCCGGCGGATATCAAAAAGACTCTGGAGGGGCTGAAAAAGGGGTTTGTGGACATCGTCATCGGCACTCACCGGGTGCTCTCCAAGGACGTGCAGTTCAAGGACCTGGGCCTGCTCATCATCGACGAGGAGCAGCGGTTCGGCGTGGCCCACAAGGAAAAGATCAAGCAGCTGAAGCAGAACGTGGATGTGCTGACCCTGACTGCCACCCCCATTCCCAGGACTCTCCACATGAGCCTCATCGGGATCCGGGATATGAGCGTTTTAGAGGAGCCGCCCATGGAGCGTGTACCCATCCAGACGTATGTGATGGAGTACAATGACGAGATGGTCAGGGAGGCCATCCACCGGGAGCTGGCCCGGGGCGGTCAGGTATATTATGTATACAACAGAGTCAGCAATATCGATGAGATCGCAGGCCATGTGGCCTCTCTGGTGCCCGATGCCCAGGTGGCCTTTGCCCATGGGCAGATGAACGAGCGTCAGCTGGAGCGGATCATGCTGGATTTTGTCAACGGCGACATCGACGTTTTAGTATCCACCACCATCATCGAAACGGGGCTGGATATCCCCAATGCCAATACCATGATCATCCATGACGCGGACCGGCTGGGCCTTTCCCAGCTTTACCAGATCCGCGGGCGCATCGGCCGTTCCAACCGCACCTCCTTTGCGTTCCTCATGTACAAGCGGGACAAAATGCTGCGGGAGGAGGCGGAAAAGCGCCTCCAGGCCATTCGGGAATTCACGGAGCTGGGCTCCGGCATTAAGATCGCCATGCGGGATCTGGAGATCCGCGGGGCGGGGAACATCCTGGGAGCGGAGCAACACGGCCACATGGAGGCCGTGGGGTATGATCTGTACTGCAAGATGTTAAATGAGGCCGTCCTGGCCCTTAAGGGAGAGACCACAGAGGAGGAGAGATTCGAGACTGTGGTGGACTGCGACATCGACGCCTTTATCCCCGACGGATATATTAAGAACGAGTATCTGAAGCTGGATGTATACAAACGGATCTCGGCTATTGAGAACGAAGAGGAATACATGGACATGCAGGATGAGCTCATCGACCGGTTTGGAGATATCCCCGGACCGGTGGAAAATCTTCTGAAGGTGGCGGAGTTAAAGGCCGCAGCCCACCGGGCCTATGTGACCGAGGTGGCCGTCAACCGCCAGGAGATCCGTATGGAGCTGTATCCCAAGGCGAAGTTAGACGTTTCCGGTATTCCGGGACTCATCGGGGAATACAAGAACGCCCTGCGGTTCGTCCAGGGAGAAAAGCCCATGATGTTCTACCAGGATAAGCGGAATAAGAATAAGGACTGCGGCCCCATGATGGAGAAGGCCAGGGAGATATTGGAACGGCTGGGGGGACTGGCAGGCCAGAGGGGGTGAACCCGGTATGAGAAAAAATGATATGTACTGGTTCCTGTTCCAGATCGCATGGGGACTGATCTGTCTTTTTTCATGGACACAGCCAGGCCAGGCAGCCCGGTATCTTTTACTGGGGATCATGCTTTTGCGGATTGCATTGTTTCTGCTGGTCTGGAAGAACGGAGACCGGGCGGTCCGATGGCTGGCGGGCCGGCACACGCCAGTGGGAGATCTGGAACTGAAGGAGCTTCGAGGGGAACTTTTTGATGTGTTGGTCCTTGCCGAATTTATGATCCTGGGAAACGCGGTTCCGAGACTGGCCGCCCATGGGCCGGAGTTTCGCCGCTATGATGCTCTTGCATGGTTTACCATAGCGCTGGTGATCTATTACCTGGTAAATTCTCCGGGTCTGCGGCTTTTCTTAAAAGGGGGCTGGTTTTGGGGGATACCCTGGGTAAGCATTGCACTGCTCCTATTGGTGTATAAAAATTCTGGGATTTTTATCGCAGATGCCGGTGATCAAATGTTTGTCGTAATGGTGATCATGCACTTGGAACTGGTGGCCAGTACGCTGGTAAGGATGTATCTGAAGGGAAAAGAAAGAGATCTTAACGTGGGGCAGCTATGAAGCTGCCCCGTTTCCTTCCGCTGTAAATTCCACATATTCCCCGAAAAATTCATTTACATAAAAATTAGGATCGTTTTTCCGGCAGAGAGCATAAAATTTCCTTGGCAGATAAGGAAATGCAAAGCTCTTTTTTATTACATGGTCATACTTCCCGAGACGGATAAAATCGGGGATCATTCCGAATCCCAGGCCCGCGTTGACCATCATCATTTTCGTGTCATATGAGTTGACATGGATAATATCGCGGAAACGGAAAAAGGGCTTATAGTGATCAGAAATCTGGGAAATGCTGCCATCGTACATGGTGATAAGGACTTCGTTTTCCAGGTCAGATGATGAGATCCTTTCCAGGGAGGCCAGCGGGGATTCCCGGCAGATAGCCAGTCTCCAATCATGCTCATAGATCATAGCAGCGTTAAAATATTCTTTCTGGATCCCGGCCAGGAACTGGTCACTGGTGATGATGACATCCAGAAGGTTCTGTTCAAAGCGCTTTAAAAGCTCCCGGTAGCTGTACTGGAGACAGGTGATCCGCAGGTCCGGATGATCAGAGACGTAAGTTCCCAGAAAGGGGCTCAAGAGCTCGCTTTCATAAATCCCCACGCCGATCTTCAGCGATCGGGTAAAGCCCTGGTGGATATTCTGGACCGTTTCAATGGAGGCATTATATGCCTCCAGAAGCCTCTGGGCCTGGATATAAAACTCCCGCCCGGCATCTGTAAGGACGACCGAATGATTATCACGGTAAAACAGGCGGACATTCAGCTCCTCTTCCAGACTGCTGATCTTCCGGCTCATGGAGGTCTGGGTAATATGCTCTTTATCGGCAGCCTTGGTGAAGTTCAGACATTCCGCCAGGCTGATAAAGCATTTCATATTTTCTAAGTTCATTTCATCTCTCCTTTGCGGACATTTGTTTTCTGCATAACGTGACACTTTTTCTTCATTTCACATTATGGATCCCCGATGCTAAAATTGTCTCAACAAAACCGGAAACGGAAAGGAGACTTAAGATTATGACAAATTATATCAGAGAAATGAGCGGAAAACAATATTTAAAGAGACTGGCCGAAAATCCAACGGTGATCATTCCCACCGGGGCCTGTGAGATCTACGGCCCGCAGCTTCCCATGGGCAGCGATCTGATCGCGGCAAAGCGGATCGCAGAGCTGGTGGCAGAAAAGACCGGTGCATTGATCGCGCCTACCATTGAAGCCGGAGAATCCTCAGCCCTGGCCTCCTTCCCCTGTACCTTTGCCATGCCGAGAAAGATCTTAGAGGACTGGCTGGATTTCCTGGTAGGAAAGCTCATTAAGGATGGGGCGAAGAATTTTGTGTTTATCACCGGTCATGCGGGAAACGTGGATACGGTAAATTACATTGGAAAAAAATATCTGAATGAACACGATATCCGGCTGGTGCAGATCGACTGGTGGAGGTTTACCAACGCCAACGGCAGCGATATTTTCCAGTACAGCGGGCAGATGGCCCACGGCCATGCCAGCGAATGCGGAACCTCTGTAATGCTGTATCTTTACCCGGAGCTGGTGGATATGGACGAGCTCTCCAGAGTGGAGCCGATCCCGGCAGGGGATTTTCCGGATTTCATTGGCTTTGGCCGGTTTACGGACAGGACGCCCAACGGGACCATCGGCGACGCAACGGTGGCTACCAGGGAAAAAGGGGAAAAGATCGTGACCCGGTGTGTGGACCGGATCGCGGCGTATATGGAGCAGAACTTCCGTTAAAAAAGAGAGGGGGATGGATGATATGACACTGACTACTGTATTGATCGACATTTCTGCCGTCAGCGTGCTTTTGTTCCTGGCGTTCCTGATCCGGCAGAAGATCCCGTTTTTTTATAAGTATTATATTCCCACATCTCTGATCGCAGGGATCCTTGGACTGCTTCTGGGTCCGCAGGTGCTGGGCCAGTTTTCACCGGTCCATCTTCAGTTCAGCGAGTGGATCTCCCAGTGGACCAACTTTCTGTTTGCATTTATTTTTGCCACTTCATTTTTGGGTACGTCCACAGGAAAGTTCGGGAGAGATGTGCTGTCTACCACCTGTGTGACTGGAGTGGTATTCATGGCCCAGGTGTTAGTGGGACTGGGGATCGCTTTCTTACTGTCCACGTTCATGGATAATGTGCCTTACGCCATGGGACTCCTTCCCGTATCCGGATTCTACGGCGGTCATGGTTCCGCCGGGATCATGGGCGGCTGCTTTGCCACTGAGGGCTGGGAGGAAGCCATGGGTATTGCCTTGACCTATGCCACCATCGGTATGTTCGTGGCCGTGATCGGCGGTATGTGGATCATCAACTGGGGAGCGAAAAAAGGCTATACCAGACAGAAAATGGACAGCAGCTATGTGGAGAAAAAGGATATAACCGGTATTCTTCCTGCGGAGCAGAGAAAGCCGGCAGCGATGGGAATCTCAAATCCGTCCGTGATCGATCCCATGGCGTTCCAGATGATGATCGTCGGTACGATCATCGCGGTCTCCCATTTTCTTCGGGAAGCGATCATTAAAGTGTTCCCATTCTGGGAGCGGATCCCGCTTTATACCATGTGCCTCATCATGGGAGCCATCATTGGAGTGGCGATCAGCAAGACGAAGTATAACCAGTATATTGACCGGGGAAGTATGAAGCGGATCTCTGGCGTGGCTCTGGAATACGCCATTGCCATGAATGTGGCAACTATAAAATTGAGCGTGCTGGCTTCCTATCTTGTTCCGATCCTTCTGACATCGGCTGCAATTACGGCAGTAACGGCTGTGATCTGTATCGTACTGGCCAAAAAGTGGTATGGAAAAGACTGGTTTGAAATGGCCATGGGCGCATATGGTCAGTGTACCGGAAGCCTGGCGACAGGACTTCTTCTGATCAAGGTCCTGGACCCCAATGGCGATACTCTGGCAGCAGAGAGCGTTTCCGGATCCAGCACCCTCGGTTCCTTCTGGCAGCAGCCCTATAATACCATTGGACCCATGATGATCCTGGCAAGCCCTGTACTGGTCACTCTGGGAACGGCTGGTTTTCTGGCAGCTTTCCTAGCAGCCGGCACCCTGCTGTTTGGAAGAACGGTAAAAAAGTCGTAGAAAAGGATGGAAAGCATGAGCAATATACGGAAAATGGCGGAGCAGTATTTTGAGGATGCCGTAGAGCTCCGCAGAAGGATCCATCAGCAGCCGGAGCTTTCGATGGAGGAAAAGGAGACCTCGGCACTGGTAAGAGAAAAGCTTCGGGAATACGGGATATCCATTGCAGAGCTGCCTCTGGAGACTGGAGTTATAGGTGTTTTAGCGGGGGAACGGCCTGGCAGAACGATCTTGCTGCGGGCAGATATGGACGCTCTTCCGGTGGAGGAGCGGTCTGGCCTTCCCTTTGCATCGGAGAAGAAGGGAGTCTGCCATAGCTGCGGCCATGATATCCATACAGCTGCCCTTCTCCTGGCTGCCCGGATCCTGGGAGGGATAAAGAAGGATTTAGCAGGCACAGTATTATTTCTGTTCCAGCCGGCAGAAGAGAAGTTGAACGGTTCCCAGTCGGTGATCGACAGCGGGCTGTTTGAAAAATACCAACCTGACTTCGCCGTGGGACTTCATTGCTGGCCGGATCTCCCGGCCGGAACCGTTGGAGTAAGGAGCGGTTCTTTTATGGCCTCTTCAGACAGCGTGTCCCTGACGGTAAAGGGAAGGGGAGGACATGGAGCCCATCCACATAAAAGTGTCGATCCTATTACAGCGGCCGCTTATATCCTGGCAGAGCTGCAGACGGTGGTTTCCAGATCTGTGGCTCCCCTGGAAGCAGCGGTGCTGACCATGGGAAGTATCGAAGGAGGAACAGCAGCCAATGTGATCCCGGATACGGTCACCATGGAAGGAACAGTACGGACCGTAAGCCGTGAGACCAGGGCATTGATGGAGGAGAAGATCCGGCAGATCGCCTGTCATGGAGCAGAGGCCCTGGGGGCTTCCTGTGAGGTGGAATATAAAAGGGGAGTTCCGGCGGTGATCTGTGATCCGGCAGTTGTGGAGCGGATCCGGAAGGCGGCAGCGGAAGAGCTGGGAAGCGAAAACGTCGTGACCCTGGAAACGCCGTCCATGGGATCGGAGGATTTTGCCCGCTATCTGGAACTTGTTCCCGGAGCCATGTTCCGCATCGGGACAGCCAGTGAGGATCCGGCGACCCGTCTGCCTCTCCATAACGGAGGGATCCGGTTTGACGAGCGGGCAGTCCTGGCCGGGGCTGTGACCTTTGGAAGGCTCGCCGCAGAATATTTAAGATAATATATCTTGACAAACCCTCCCGCCCTCCCTATAATGTGGCTTATAGCCGGTGACGGCTGAAAACCAAACAGGTATCAGCAATGAAGAGAACCAGTAACGGTCCACAGGATCCGCACAGAGAGCTGCCGGAGGGTGAGAGGCGCGCGGGATCGGAGCCGTGAATACATCTCGGAGCTTCGCACCGAACCGCGAAAGCCTGCCTGGAATCCCGGAGCATGTCTGGGAGGAAGAGCGGCAGTCCGTTCAGTAGGCTGCGACGGAGGGGCCCACGTTAAAGGGCCGGAGTCCTGTAAGGAGACTTCATAAGCCGTATAATGTGAGTTATGCGGGAACATTAGGTGGTAACACGAGCCGTTGGCCTCGTCCTTTTGAAACAGAAGGGCGGGGCTTTTTTGTTTTCACGGCGTTTCTGGGATTGGGATCCAGGGGCGCTTCATTTCTGCCCCTTCTGTGCGGAAATCGGCCAACGAAACAGAATACAGAGATCACAGAAAAAGGAGAATGAGAAGATGGGAGTTTACGAGGAATTACAGGCAAGAGGCCTGATCGCCCAGGTGACAAATGAGGAAGAGATCCGGAAAATGGTAAATGAGGGAAAGGCCGTATTCTACATTGGCTTCGACCCCACTGCCGACAGCCTGCATGTGGGCCATTTCATGGCTCTCTGCTTAATGAAGCGTTTACAGATGGCAGGCAATAAGCCCATCGCCCTGATCGGCGGCGGCACCGGAATGGTGGGAGATCCCTCCGGCAGAAGCGATATGCGCCAGATGATGACCGTGGAGACCATCCAGCACAACTGCGACTGCTTTAAAAAGCAGATGAGCCGTTTCATCGACTTTTCCGACGGAAAGGCTATGATGGTAAACAATGCGGAATGGCTCCTGGATCTGAACTACGTTGATTTCTTAAGAGAGATCGGACCGCATTTCTCTGTGAACCGTATGCTGACCGCCGAGTGCTACAAGCAGAGAATGGAAAAGGGCTTAAGCTTCCTGGAGTTCAACTACATGCTGATGCAGAGCTACGATTTCTACGAGCTGTTCCAGAGATACGGCTGCAACATGCAGTTCGGCGGCGACGACCAGTGGAGCAACATGTTAGGCGGCACGGAGCTGATCCGGAGAAAGCTTGGAAAAGACGCCCATGCCATGACCATCACCCTGCTTCTGAACTCCGAGGGCAAGAAGATGGGCAAGACCCAGTCCGGAGCCGTATGGCTGGATCCCAATAAGACAAGTCCCTTTGAGTTCTACCAGTACTGGAGAAACATCGCCGACGCCGACGTGTTAAAGTGCCTGCGGATGCTGACCTTCCTGCCCTTAGAGCAGATCGATGAAATGGATAAATGGGAAGGAAGCCAGTTAAACGAAGCCAAGGAGATCTTAGCCTACGAGCTGACTGCCCTGGTACACGGCGATGAGGAGGCCAAAAAGGCCCAGGAGAGCGCAAGGGCCCTGTTTGCAGGCGGTAATGCAGCAGAAATGCCCACAGCCGAGCTCTCTGATGACGACTTTACCGACGGCGCCATCGATATCCTGTCCATCGTACAGAAATCCGGTCTCTGCGGATCCCGCTCCGAGGCCAGAAGAAATGTGGAGCAGGGCGGCGTATCTGTGGACGGCGAAGCTGTAAAGGATATTAAAACGGTTTACACAAAGGAACAGCTTTCCGGCGACGGCATCGTTGTAAAGAGAGGAAAGAAGAATTTCCGCCGTGTGACAGTAAAATAAGGAAATGCATGGACTGCGGGGCGTATGCCCCGCACCGTCTGCTGTGAGAGGAGAAAAAAATGGAGATCTTCAAAGAAGCACAGAGAAATTTTGATTACATGGTACGGATCCGGAGACATATGCATGAGTATCCGGAAATGACGGGACAGGAATTTGAGACCCTGGAGTTTATTAAAAAGGAGCTGGATGCCCTGGGGATCGAGTATGTGGAGGTTCCCGACGGCGGCATCGTGGGCCAGATCCACGGCGGAAAGCCGGGAAAGACCGTTCTGATGCGCGCCGACATGGACGCTCTTCCCATCCAGGAGAATACAAAGAATTTATGCTGTGATAAGCTGTGCGTGTCAAAGAATGACGGCATTTCCCACGCCTGCGGCCATGATTCCCATACAGCCATGCTGCTGGGCGAGGCTAAGATCTTAAACGAGCACAAGGACGAATTGAACGGAAACATCGTCCTCTGCTTCGAGCGGGGCGAGGAGGGCGGCGGCCAGATCGCCAACCTGCTCCCCTACATCGTGGAGACCATGAAGCTGCCCATCGATACCTGCATCGCCACCCATGTGAAGTGGGACGTTCCGGCGGGCCAGGTTTCCGCAGAGCCGGGCGCAGTGTTCTCCGGCGGCTACGGCTTTGCCATCCGCTTAAAGGGTCTGGCCGGTCACGGCTCCCGTCCGGATCTGGCCCACAGCGTGCTGGACTGCTTCAACTCCATCTACAATCATATGAACATGATCCGCATGAAATACGTGTCTCCCACAGATATCCTGACCTTCTCTGTGGGCAGCGTCCACTGCGGAACGGCCATGAACATCGTTCCCGACGAGCTGGTATTCGATGGCACCATCCGCACCTTCAATGTGGCGGGGGCCGGAGCCAGCTTTATGAAGCAGTTTAAAGAGGTCCTGGAGGCAGAATGTAAATTAAACCAGTGTACCTATGAGATCATTTCCATGAAGGATCCGCTGTTTGAGAATTACAACAACGAGACCTGCAGCGAGATCGCAAGGAACGCCGTTAAGAAATACATGGGAGAAGAGGCTCTGGCAAAGGCCCAGCCGTGGATGGCCTGCGAGAGCATGCAGGCGTACTTAAAGTACTGGCCGGGCGTGATCACCTTCACCGGGATCCAGAATCCGGAGATGGGAACCGGAGCCAACCACCATACGCCGGAGTTCGACCTGGACGAAAAGGGCATGATCTACGGCGCAGCCGCAGCCATCGGATATGTGGTGGACTTCTTAAACTACGAGGGCGAGATCCCGTTTACTCCCTATAAGGGAAATATCCGGGAGCTGGCTGCAAGAAATATTAAATAAATATGTTTGCCCCAAACCTGTGCGGGCTTCGTTTTGCGGGCGTCTGACCATGAGCGTCAGATGCCTGCAACCCGGAAGTCCGTTTTCTATGCGGTCCTATTTTATATGCTGGAATAAGCGGAATTCCAGGAAAATTGAAAGGAGATTGTCATGACAACCAATGAGAAGCTTTCTCTGCTTCGTGAAAAAATGGCGGAAGCCGGGGTGCAGGCATACCTGGTCCCGTCCTCGGATCCCCATATCAGCGAATATCTTCCCGATCACTGGAGAGCCAGGGCCTGGCTTTCGGGCTTTGACGGCTCTGCCGGAACCTTAGTGGTCACTGAAACGGAGAGCGGTCTGTGGACCGATGGCCGTTATTTTATCCAGGCGGAGCGGCAGATGGCCGGCAGCGAGATCGTCCTCTACCGTATGAAGGAAAAAGGCGTGCCCACCATCCAGGAATTTCTTCTCTCCAGGCTGAAGAAGGGACAGGTCCTGGGGATCGACGGCATGGTCACTGCGGCGGAGACTGTGCTGGATATGGAGACAGCGTTTTCTGCCCAGGGGATCGGGATCCGGTCGGAGGATCTGATCACGCCCATCTGGACAGACCGTCCGTCCATCCCCCAGAGCCCGGTCGATCTGCTTCCGGAACAATATACAGGCCTTTCTGCGGCAGAAAAGATCGCCCAGGTCCGCTCCCGGCTTAAGGAGAACGGGGCGGACGCCATGGCCGTTACCCGCCTGGACAGCATTGCCTGGCTTCTGAACCTGCGGGCCTCTGATGTGGTGTACAATACCTCCTTTGTGTCCTATGTCCTTCTGACCCAGGAAACGGCAGTCCTTTATGTGGACAGCAGCCGTGTATCGGAGGAGGCTCTGGATTATCTTAAGAAAAACGGAGTGGCTGTGCGGCCATATGGGGAGATCCTGGACGGGATCGCCGCCATCGATGTGCCCACGGTCATGCTGGTGAGCGTGGAGAACGTCAACTACCGTCTGTACCTGGCTATGGAGGAGAATCCCAGGGTGACCATTGTAAAGGGAGAGGAGCCGGCCTTCTGTCTGAAGGCCGTGAAGAACCCGGTGGAGATCGCAAACACAAAAAACGCCCATATCAAGGAAGGCGTGGCCATGGCCCGGCTCCAGATGTGCCTGGAGGAGAAGCTGGCTGCCGGTGAGACCGTTTCTGAAACAGACGTGGGAGAGCTTCTGGTGGATTTCCGTAAGGAACAGGAGGGATATATGGAGGACAGCTTCGCCGTGATCGCAGCTTACGGAGCCAATGCCGCCATGATGCATTACCATCCGACCCCGGAAAACCATGCGGTTCTTCAGCGGAAGGGCTTCCTTCTTCTGGATACCGGCGGCCAGTACGTGGACGGCACCACGGATACCACCCGTACCTATGCCCTGGGCGAACTGACCGACGAGGAACGGCGGTATTACACCTATGTGTTAAAGGCCAACATCGGCATCGCCCGGACTGTCTTTATGGAGGGCTGCTCCGGCGCCAACCTGGATATCATGTCCCGCACCCAGATCTGGAAGTACGGTCTGGACTACCGCTGCGGCACCGGCCACGGCGTGGGCTTTGTGGGCCCCATCCACGAAGGCCCCCAGAGCCTCAGGATGACCAACCATGTGCCCTTCCAGCCGGGCATGACCATCACCGATGAGCCTGGAATTTATGAAGAGGGCCTTGTGGGCGTCCGCATTGAGAACGAGCTTCTGGTGGTGGAGCACATGGAAACGAAATACGGAAAGTTTTACGCCTTCCAGCCCATCACCTATCTGCCCATCGATACCACGCCGGTGGTGCTGGAGCTGATGAACGAGGAGGAGATCTCCTGGCTCAACGACTATCATCAGATGGTCTATGATACCTTAAGCCCCCGTATGACAGAGCGGGAACGTATCTGGCTCAAAGAAAAAACAAAACCATTGGAGAAATAAACCGGAATGAATATATTTATCGGAATTCTTCTGCTCTGTGCCCTTCTGGGGCTCTGGGATAAAATTTCCGGAGGGAAAATGGGCCTGGCTGCTGAATTTGACGGCGGCTTGGCCTCCATGGCCTCTCTGGCCCTTTCCATCGTAGGGATCTACTGCATCGGGGTCACGGCGGTCAGGAGCAATCCGGAGGCCATTGCCTCCTTTGCGTCCCGGCTGCCCTTTGACGCCTCCGTTCTCATCGGAAGCCTGCTGGCTCCCGATCTGGGCGGCCACGCCATTGCAAAGGAGCTGGCAGCCACTCCGGCCCTGGGGATCTATTCGGGAGTCATGGTTTCCTCCTGTCTGGGAGCCTTGATCTCCTTTACCCTGCCCATCGCCCTGACAGTCATCCGTAGGGAGGATACCTCCCTGTTTATGCAGGGCAGCGTCTGGGGGATCGTAACGATCCCCGCGGGAGTGGCGGTGGGCGCTCTGCTCACCGGCCTGCCTGTGAAGGAGCTGGTCCGCAATCTTCTGCCGATCCTCCTTCTGTGCGCGGGTATCTGCCTGGCCCTCATAAAGGCCGCTGAGGCCACCATCCGGGTGCTGTCGGTGGTGGGGAACCTGGTGCGGATCGCCAGCCTGGTCCTGTTTGCCCTGGTGATGCTGGGGCTCTTCCTTCCCGCGTGCCAGATCGCATCGGACACCCTTATTTTTGAGTCCCTTACCATTGTGGTAAAGATCGCGGTGGTGGTGGCCGGATCCATGGTGGCGGCCTCTCTGATCCTCCGGTTTTTCCAGAAGGGGATCAGCCGGATCGCCGGATGGCTGGGGGTCAATTCCTATTCTGTGGTGGGACTGATCATCAGCCTGGCCACCTGTATTTCCATGATCCCGATGATGGAAAAAATGGACGACCGGGGAAAGGTGATGAACGCGGCCTTTGCAGTCAGCGGTTCCTTTGTGCTGGGCGGCCAGCTGGCCTTCATCGCCAGTGTGGAGCCGCCGTCGGTGGTATCTGCCTTTATTGCCGCCAAGCTGGTGGGCGGAATCTGCGCAGCGGCCGCCGCCATGGCGTTTGCACCGAAGTCCGGCGCTGGATCCGGGGAACCGGCATCCCTGGAGTAAGAAAACAGCCGCCTGTCCCTGCCCTGTGAAGATCCGGGCGGGAACGGGCGGCTGTTTTTTTTGCGGAGTGGGAGCGTTGGATATATTTTTAAATTATCACAAAAAATATAAAAACAGGAAAAATAAACTTTTTCTTACAAATCGACAAATCCATTTACAAACTTTAATTGGTATTGTACTATGATTATATAAAATATGGGGAAGGAGGGAAATGTCATGAAGAAGATATATGCTGCTGTTCTGGTTTTATTACTGGTTTCATGCGCCCCTAAGGAAGAGGCGGCTGTGGTGAAACCGCTTTCCATTGAGGATGTACCGAAGTCCGAAGAGACCCGGAAGCTGGACCGGAAGGAGATCTATACACTGAAACGCCAGCTGGAACAGATTCCGGTTGCTTCCAGCGAGGAATTTTTTACTGGAGAGGTAACGGAATTTTTAAAAGGATATGAAAATACAGAGCTGGAGAGCCTGGAAGTGGTCCAGGACACGCTGTCTCTGATACCGGGAAAAAATAAAAAGTCGCTGTACAATCTGAGTTTCCGGGTCCGTCTTGTGACAGACGGAATAAGGGATGAGGAGGGGATGAAACAGGCAGACCGCCTTGCGGAGGAAATTACGGACTTTTTGAAGCAGTACAGCTATGTGGGATTAAAATCAAAGGATGTATGGATAAAGGTATACAACCAGAATGGAGAGGTGCTGTCGGATATGCAGAGCAGTGTTTCCATTTCAAACGAAACTATGTTTGTGGAAATACCAGAGGACGAATATGAGGTCCAGACCCGGGCATTTAAATATTCTGGAAATGGACGAAAATTCCAACTGAAAAAGTTTGGTCCCTTGAGTGGAACTGGGGAATTATATGTGGAGTATGCGGTGGATGACGGCTATTTTAACTTTGACGATCTGGACGGCAGTATTGCCGGACTGGAGGCCGTTGGTGAGGATATCCGGGAATATCTTTTGTCGTCGGAAAAAACGGAAAAATATATGGAATCCCATCATTTGAATGTTTTAACCATTTCCTTTTACAGCGGGAATTTTGACGATGACTATGTGACGTTTAACTTCGATATATAGGGATATGTCCAGGTCTCCTGGATCATGGCAAAATGGAGGAGGAAAGAAGGATTTCTTTTGCTGCATTCCCGATGTGGGGGTAAAAACCGGATTCTGGAGGGATATAAATGGATGGGTTTATTTTTACGATTCTGCTGTTTTTGTGTTTCTTATACTCATGGTATTTTTAATTTTTAGCCTGAAAGGGAAACCGGCCATGTATCTGACTGCCATTACTGCGACTTTATCTGCATGGTTTATCGGACTGGTTCTGGATGCAAATATTGATTTTAAGCCCGCAGGCTTTTTAAATCTCCGGGTACTGTTTCCCATATTGGCTATGGGGCTTTGTATTTTAAATGCGGTCAGTAAAAAATCCGACTGAGAATGATAAAAGCACTGGAATACCCGCCGCCGGATCCAGCCTCCGGATCACGGGATATTCCAGTGCTTTTTCTATTTAAGCCGGAAGGAACTGCAAGGCCTGCCTATCTATATTGTGCCTGGTGCATCTCATAGTAAAACCCTTTCTGGCGCATCAGCTCCTCATGGGTGCCCCGCTCCACCACGTTTCCGTCCCGCACCACCAGGATGCAGTCGGCATTCCGGATGGTGGAGAGCCGGTGGGCCACCACGAAGCAGGTCTTGTCTGCCATCAAGGCCCGCATGGCGGCCTGGATCTGGTGCTCGGTCCGTGTGTCCACGTTGGAGGTGGCTTCGTCCAGGATCAGCATGGGCGTCTGCATCAGCAGGGCCCTGGCAATGGTCAGAAGCTGCTTCTGGCCTTTGGATATATTGGTTCCGTCGTCGATGAGGAGCGTATCATAGCCCTGGGGAAGGCTTTCGATGTAGGTGTGGATCCTGGCCGCCTTTGCCGCGGCGATCACCTCTTCCCTGGTGGCATCGGGCCGCCCGTAGGCGATGTTTTCGTAGATGGTGCCGTAAAAGAGCCAGGTGTCCTGGAGGACCATGGAGTAGGAAAGCCGCAGGCTTTTCCTGGTGATATCGGAAATATTCCGGCCGTCCACCAGGATGGAGCCGCTGTCGATGTCATAAAACCGCATCAGCAGATTGATGAAGGTGGTCTTTCCGGCTCCTGTGGGGCCAACGATGGCGATGAGGCTGCCCTTTGGGGCCTTCATGCTGAAATCCTTTAAGATCACCTGGTCCTTCTGGTATCCAAAGCTCACATGGGAAAGCTCCACGTCGCCCTGGGCGTTTTCCAGCGGAGCGGCGTTTTCCAGATCTGCCGGCTCCGGGGGCTCGTCGATGACCTTAAAGACCCGCTCTGCCGCCGCCAGGGAGGACTGGAGCTCACCATAGATCTCGGCGATCTCCCGGATGGGGCCGGTGAATTTTCTTGAATAGAGCACAAAGGCAGAAATGCTGCCGATGCTGATGGCTCCCTGGAGGTACAGGATGGCTCCGAACACGGAGATCAGGGCCAGGGCCAGGTTGTTGATGGCGTTGGTGGCCGGGCCCATGATGCTGGCATAGTAGTCGGTCTTATAATAGGCGTCCACCAGCTTCTTATTCTGCACGTCCATGTCCTGAATGACACGTTCCTCCTGGGTATAGGCCCGGAGGGTCTTCTGGCCGGAGATCATTTCCTCCACATAGCCGTTTAACTCTCCAGCGGCCCTGGATCTGGCCCGGAACATGGGCTGTACCATGTGGGTCAGATAGGAGGCCAGAAGAAGGGCCAGGGGGATGGTGACGGCAAAGACCAGGACCAGCCTGGGGCTTAAGCGCAGCATCATCACCAGGGAGCCGACGATGGTGACGGAGCTGGACACCACCTGGACCACGTCGTTGGATAGGGAGGCGTTGATGGTGTCGATATCATAGGAAATGCGGCTTAAGATGTCTCCGGTGGTGGTGCCGTCGAAAAAGCTCACGGGAAGAGTCACCAGATGGTTGAAGGTATCCTTTCTTAATGTATAGGTGATCCGTCTGGATAGGGTGATCATGGATACGTTGACCGCATAGCTCATAAGAGAGCTGGACACATAAAACAGCAGCATAAAGGCCGCATACTTATAAACTCCAGGCAGATCCATGCTCCCGTCCATGCCCTCGGCGATGAGGTTGATGGCAGTGCCGGACAGCCTGGGACCGGCCAGGGCCAGAAGATTCCCCAGGAAGGACAGGGAGAGGATAAAGGCCAGCTGGCGCTTGTGCTGGAGCAGATAACCGAATATGCGGATCAGAGTGGCTTTTCGTTTCACAGGTCCTCACCTCCCATCTGGATCGTACTGATCTCACGGTATGCGTCACACGTCTTTAAAAGCTCCTCATGGGTCCCCAGCCCCTGGGGAATGCCGTCCTCCAGCACCAGGATCTTATCACAGTGCATGATGGAGCTGATGCGCTGGGCAATGATGATGGTGGTGGTGCCGGAGAAGGACTGGGACAGGCTCCGGCGGAAGGCGGCGTCGGTCTTATAATCCAGGGCGCTGGAGGAGTCGTCCAGGATCAGAAATTCCGGTCTGCCGGCCAGGGCCCTGGCAATGAGGACCCGCTGCTTCTGGCCGCCGCTTAAGTTGACGCCCTTGACTGCGATGGGCTTTTCATAGCCGCCGGATCCTGCAATGAAGGAGGCCGCCTGGGCCACCTCCACAGCCCGGTCGATGGCATCCATATCCAGCTTACGGCCCATGTCGATGTTATTCAGGAGACTGTCCTTAAACAGAACGTCATTCTGGAACACCACGCCGAATTTCTGACGCAGCTCCTTTAAGGGGAAGGTGGAGATATCCCGGCCGTCGATGCGGATCTGGCCGCTGTCGATGTCGTAAAGGCGTAAAAGAAGCTGGGCCAGGGTGCTCTTTCCGGCTCCTGTGGGGCCGATGATGCCTAAGGACTGGCCATGCTCCAGGGAAAAGCTCAGATCCGACAGATTATAGGCACGTTTATTATAGGAAAAGGACACATGATCAAATTCCATGTGGGGCGGACGTTTCCCGGAGGCCATGTCCGGAGCGTCTGGACTGGCGCCGGGGGCAGTCTCAGGCCGGCCAGTCCAGGGGCGGATCTCCATGTCCTGGGGCGTCATCATGACCTCCTCCACACGGCCTGCGCTGGCAATGGCCTTGGAGGACATGGTGATCAGACGGGAGATGGCCATGACGGAATTTAAGATAATGGTGAAATAGGTAAGGAAGGCCACGATGGCCCCGGGCTTCATAGCTCCTGTGGAGACACGCCATGCCCCCACCACGATCACCGCAGCCAGTCCTGTGTTTAACATCAGATTGATCAGGGGACCGGAGGCGGCCATGGTGATGCTGGCCTTAGCCTCAGCGGCGTTTAAGCGGCTGTTGACCGTTTCATACCGGTCCTTTTCATATTCTGTGCGGCTTAAGGCCTTAATGACCCGGATCCCGGTGGCGTTTTCCCGCACCACGCGGATCATGGCGTCAGCGGCGATCTGGGCCTTCCCGAACAAGGGGATGCTTTTCCGGCTGATCCTTGCCACCGCCAGGATCATAAAGGGGATCAGGAAGCAGAGAATGGCAGAGAGCCAGGGATCGATGAACATGGTCACCACCACGCCGCCCAGCATCAGGATCGGCGCACGGACGCCCATGCGCTGGATCATGTTCAGGGTCCGGTGCAGGTTGTAGGTATCTGTGGTCATACGGGTCACCAGGGATGGGATCGTAAAGGCATCCACCTGGCTGCTGGAAAGATAGGAGATCTTATAGAAAAGGTCGTGGCGGAGGGCCTCGATGGAATCCCTGGAAACGGCGGAGGCCACCCGGTTGGCCCAGACGTTGCAGACGAGGACCAGAGCGGCGCAGACCGCCATCATAAGTCCCCAGCGGATCACCAGGCCGATGTCGTTTCTGGGAGTTACCTCATCAATAATATAAGAAAGGATATAGGGGATCATCAGATCCAGGATGGTGCCGGTGAACTTGATGGTGAAGCCAAAGATCATCGTAGGGATGTGGGGCTTCACATAGCGGATCACATATTTCATGGACGGACCTCCTTTTCCGGAGCAGGGGCGGCTGCCAGCGCCTTCCCTTTTTCCAGCATACGGCCCAGGAGCTGGTCCAGAAGCTCCCGTTCTTCAGTGGAAAAGTCTCCAGTGACCTGGTCGAAGAACTGCTCTGAAAGGCCCTTTCCCTGGGAGTGGATCTCCAGCGCAGGGGGCAGGGCGCGCACATTTTTGGAACGGGCGTCGTTCTCGTCCTCAGTGCGGACCAGATAGCCCTTGGCCTCCAGCTTCTGGAGGATCCGGGAGATCATGGCTTTATCGACGCCCATCTCGTCGGCCAGGTGACGCTGGCTGACCTCTCCATGGAAGCCCACATGGCGCAGGAGCTGGAGCTCCGACTGGGTCAGCTCCGGCTGCTCCATGCGGCTGGCGGCGTATTTCTGACTCTGGCGGTAGAGGCGGCGTATCTTTTTATAGGTGCTGACAGACTGTTCCATAAGATCCCTCCCTTTTCTGATACGGAAATCGTTGATAAGTCAATTATAATCCAGAACAGTTGATATGTCAACGGAAAGGTGGACGAAATGGCGGTGAATCCCATTGACACCTATGGAAGAATATAGTAAAATTGGGGCTGTATACATAAAAACCAGCCGGAGTTTTTTCGCCGGCCAGACCAAAAACATATAGAAATAGGAGTTGATTTTCTTGGATTCAGGGCAAGCCCTGCAGATACTCATTGTAATCGGGCTATTGGCATTATCAGCATTTTTTTCATCATCGGAAACGGCGATGATGGCAGTCAACAAGATCCGCGTAAGGAATCTGGCGGACGCAGGCTTAAGCAGCGCCCAGACCTTGATGAAGGTACTGGATAACCAGCCGAAGATGTTAAGCGCGATCCTGATCGGCAACAATATTGTAAATATCTCCGCCTCGTCTCTGGCGACGATCCTCGTGACACGCGCCTTCGGAGACATGTATGTGGGTGTTGGAACGGGGATCCTGACGCTGTTGGTCCTGATCTTCGGCGAGATCACCCCAAAGACCAGCGCCACCCTTTATTCGGAGACCATGGCCCTCAGGTTTGCAAAACCCATTTACATGATCATGCAGGTACTGACGCCGGTGATCTTCATCGTAGATAAGCTGTCCCAGGGCGTTCTCCGCCTGCTCCATGTGGACCCCAATAAAAAGCAGGACGCCATCACAGAGGATGAGCTGCGTACCATTGTGGAGGTGAGCCACGAGGAGGGGGTCATCGAGTCGGACGAAAAGAAGATGATCTACAACGTGTTCGACTTTGGGGATTCAGTGGCCAAGGATATTATGGTGCCCCGGATCGATATGACCTTTATCGACGTGGACGCCACCTTCAGCGAGGTGATCGAGGTCTTCCGGGAGGTGAAATATACCCGGTATCCGGTCTATGAGGAGACTACGGACAATGTGATCGGGATCATCAACATCAAGGACCTTCTGCTGACAGAAAATCAGAAAAAATTCTGCATCCGGGATTATCTCCGGGAGCCGTTATATACCTATGAATTCAAAAAGACTGCGGAGCTGATGGTGGAGCTTAGGAAGACCCAGAACAACATCGCCATCGTCCTGGACGAGTACGGGGCCACGGCAGGCCTCATTACCCTGGAGGATATGCTGGAGGAGATCGTGGGCGAGATCCGCGATGAGTACGATGAGGACGAGGAGGATCTGATCCGCCGGATCGGACCCAGGGAATACGTGGTGGAGGCGGCCATGAAGCTGGATGACTTAAACGACCAGCTGGGCCTGGACCTGGAATCCGAGGACTACGATTCCATCGGAGGCTTTATCATCGGCCTTCTGGATCATCTGCCGGAGGAGGGGGAGGAAGTCACCCATAAAACTCTCCGCTTTGTGGTGGATAAGGTGGACCGGAACCGGATCGATAAGATCCATCTTTACATTCAGGAGGAAGAAACGGAATCAGAATCCGTTAAATAATTGTAAAGAAAATTAAAAATGTGGGAAAGTGCTATTGACTTTTTCTTTTTTACCAGTTATATTCTCTTCAAAAGGGAGTAGTTGAAATGCATGGTCAACAAACGCGGCGGAAACGTCTGGCTGTGCATACCGGTTCTGGTAACGAGACTTTTTGCAGGCGGGCGACGTCTGCAAAAGGTCTTTTTTTTACGCAGGCATCCGGTTTTAACTCCTGGAAAATAAGTCAATACTTTCAGTATCTAAGGAGGAAGCAGTATGGAATTTTTATGGAACGGCTTACTGTCCATCACATGGCAGCAGGCCGTAATGTATGCGGTAGGCTTATTGCTGATCTACCTGGCGATCGAGAAGGATTACGAGCCGGCCCTTCTTTTACCCATGGGCTTTGGCGCGATCCTGGTGAACATCCCGTTCAGCGGCGCTTTAAACCAGATGATGGAGGGCGTGGGAGAGACTCACGGTATCGTACAGTGGCTGTTTGAGACCGGCATCGAAGCCTCTGAGGCCTTCCCGCTGTTATTATTCATCGGTATCGGAGCCATGATCGACTTCGGTCCCTTATTATCCAACCCCAAGATGTTCCTGTTCGGCGCGGCAGCCCAGTTCGGTATTTTCTTTACCATCGTAGTGGCAGCGTTCCTGGGATTTGATATCCGCGATGCAGCATCCATCGGCATCATCGGTGCGGCCGACGGCCCCACCTCCATCCTGGTATCCCAGGTGTTAAAGTCCAACTACATCGGCCCCATCGCTGTGGCCGCGTATTCCTATATGGCCCTGGTTCCCATTATCCAGCCCATGGCCGTAAAGGCAGTTACCACAAAGAAAGAACGTATGATCAAGATGCCCTACCAGCCCGGTAAGGTAAGCCGTCTCACAAGGATCGCCTTCCCGATCATCGTTACCTTCATCGCAGGCCTGGTGGCTCCGGCCTCCGTATCCCTGGTGGGCTTCTTAATGTTCGGCAATCTGATCCGTGAATGCGGCTGCTTAAACAGCCTTTCTGAGACTGCCCAGCATACCCTGGCTAACCTGATCACCCTTCTTCTGGGTATTACGATCTCCTTCTCCATGCGTGCAGAGCAGTTCGTAACGGTCCAGACCCTGATGATCATGGTGCTCGGTCTGTTCGCCTTCGTTTTCGATACCGTAGGCGGCGTATTATTTGCAAAGTTCTTAAACCTGTTCTCCAAGAACAAGATCAACCCCATGATCGGCGCTGCCGGAATCTCCGCATTCCCCATGTCCGCCCGTGTCATTGAGAAAATGGGTGTCGCTGAGGACAGCACCAACCATCTTCTGATGCACGCCATCGGCGCCAACGTATCCGGACAGGTGGCCTCCGCAGTGGCAGGCGGCATTGTCCTTGGATTCTTTATGTAGGAGGTAGAAACCATGAATGCAAATGTTCTGGAAGCTTTCAATATCATGTGGCAGGGCATGGCCGGTATTTTCGTTGTGATCGGTCTTCTGGCTCTGGTGGTCTATGCCATGGCAAAAGTTGGAAATAAATAAATACAGAAAATAAGAACAGCGCCCTGGCTCCGGAAACGGAGCGGGGCGCTTCTTTTTTCTGTCCGTCAGCTGATCATCCCCCCGGCCATGGCGCTTAAAGAGCACATGGCAAAGACCGTGCCCAGCCGGACGGCGTCGGCGGTGATGGTCCGGTCCTGGAGAAAGGACATGATAAGGAGGAAGGCAAAGTAAAGGATCCCTGTGAGGAGCCCCCAGAGGAATTTTCTGGATCTCATGGCCTTTCCTGCCATGAAGCCACCCATAAAGCAGGAGAGGATGTACACGCCGCTGATGCCCAGGGTGATCTGGCTTTCCGGCAGACGAAACTTATAAAGGGCAAAGGCCAGGGCCGTTAAAAGGACTCCGGAGACCAGGTAGGTGAAGATAAGGGTACGGATCATACGCCAGGCTTTCTGTGCCAGCATAAAACGACCTCCTTTTTCATAAAATACGGGGGCCTGGGGCCGTAAGGGACAGCCGCCCCTGTTTCTACATGGATATTCCCGTTTCCAGGGAATTATCCCTATTGCATAATGGAAAATCGTATGGTATAATCTCATAACAAAGTGAGATGCTGTGGGCGTTTATGCCCGCATGAATAAAAGAATAACAGGAGGATCTACCTATGAAGCACGTTAAGACATTAAGCTCCAATACTTTAAAGAACAGCATGAAGAAGGGCGGCTGCGGCGAGTGCCAGACATCCTGCCAGTCCGCATGCAAGACATCCTGCACAGTAGGAAACCAGAGCTGCGAAAACAGCAACCGCTAATGGCGGGGGCCTGTACAATCAGGAACGCTTAAAGATGACCCCTACGGTCCTATGATTGTAGGGGTATTTATTGTCTCAAAGGAAGACGTTTAGTTTACGACACAGATAGGAGAATTATTTTGATTCATCAGTATATCAACAACGGATATCATATCGTCCTGGATGTCAACAGCGGCTCGGTCCATTCGGTGGACGCCCTTTTTTATGATGTGGTAAAGGCCCTGTCGGACGTTGTGGCCGATATGGAAAAGCCGGAGAAGCTCACAGAGGATCAGAGGAACGCAGTTGTTTCTGCCCTGGAGGGAAAATACCCGAAGGAGGATCTGGAGGACGCCCTTTCCGACGCCCAGGAGCTGATCGATGCCGAGGAGCTGTTTACTGCGGATATCTATAAGGATTATGTGGTAGACTTTAAGAAACGCCAGACCGTGGTAAAGGCCTTGTGCCTTCATATTGCCCACGACTGCAATCTGGCCTGTCAGTATTGTTTTGCAGAGGAAGGCGAGTACCATGGCCGCAGAGCCTTAATGAGTTTTGAGGTGGGGAAAAAGGCCCTGGATTTCCTGATCGCCAATTCCGGAAACCGGGTAAACCTGGAAGTGGACTTTTTTGGCGGAGAGCCCTTAATGAACTGGAATGTGGTAAAGCAGCTGGTGGAGTACGGCCGCTCCCAGGAGAAGGCCCACAATAAGAAGTTCCGCTTCACTCTGACCACCAACGGCGTTCTTTTAAATGATGAGATCATGGAGTTCTGCAATAAGGAAATGAGCAACGTGGTCTTAAGCCTGGACGGACGGAAGGAAGTCAACGATAAGATGCGCCCCTTCCGCAACGGAACGGGAAGCTATGACCTGATCGTTCCGAAATTCCAGAAATTCGCGGAATCCAGAGGAGATAAGGATTATTTCGTAAGAGGGACCTTTACGAGAAACAACCTGGACTTTTCCAATGACGTACTGCACTTTGCAGACCTGGGCTTTAAAAAGCTGTCGGTGGAGCCAGTTGTAGCGCCGCCGGAGGCTCCTTATTCCATCCGTGAAGAGGACCTTCCCCAGATCGTGGAGGAGTACGACCGTCTGGCAAAGGAATTTGTAAAGCGGGAAAAGGAAGGCCGCGGCTTTAAATTCTTCCACTTTATGCTGGATCTGAGCCAGGGACCGTGCGTGGCCAAGAGGCTTTCGGGCTGCGGCTCCGGAACGGAGTATCTGGCTGTGACGCCCTGGGGCGATTTTTATCCCTGCCATCAGTTCGTTGGTATGGAGGATTTCCTGTTAGGAAATGTGGACGAGGGGATCACCAATACAAAGGTCCGCGACGAGTTCAAGCTGTGCAATGTATACGCCAAAGACAAATGTAAGGAATGCTTTGCCAGATTCTACTGCAGCGGCGGCTGTGCGGCCAACTCCTACAATTTCCATGGAAAGATCACAGACGCTTATGATATTGGCTGCGAGATGCAGAAAAAACGCATCGAGTGCGCGATTATGATAAGGGCCGCGCTGGCAGAGGAATAGGCGCGGGGGCCGGCAGGGACCGGCCGGGAAATTTTTTAGATTAAGGAGACAATGTATCATGAAGAGCAGCAAAGGAAAGGGGCTTCTGAGCCTCCTGGCATTGGTGCTCGTTCTCGGGGTTTTCGGCTATTTTGGGTATGATACGCTTATGCGCAGCAAGCTGGTGACCGATGAGAACGGAGTAACGTCCCAGGAGGGCGGCATTAAGCTGGGCCTGGATCTGGCCGGCGGTGTCAGCATCACCTATCAGGCAAAGGAAGCAGATCCCAGTCCAGAGGACATGGCCGATACCCAGTATAAGCTCCAGCAGAGAGTACAGACGTACAGCTCTGAGGCGGAGGTATACCAGGAAGGCAGCAACCGTATCAACGTGGATATCCCGGGCGTTACCGACGCCAATAAGATCCTGGAGGAGCTGGGAAAGCCAGGCTCCTTACAGTTCCTGGATGAGAACATGCAGGTGGTCTTAGAGGGAACGGATGTGGCCACAGCCAGTCCTGTGATCTATAAGGACGAGACCGGTGCCAACAAATACGAGGTATCCCTTACCTTTACAGAGGAAGGCACAAAGAAGTTTGCAGATGTGACGGCTGCAAATGTAGGAAAGCACATTGCCATCGTGTATGATGGGATGATCTATTCCAACCCTGTGGTCCAGGCTGCCATCACCGGCGGCAAGGCCTCTATTTCCGGCATGAGCTCCTATGAGGAGGCAGACAAGCTGGCCTCCACCATCCGGATCGGCTCCCTTTCCCTGGAGTTAGAGGAGCTGCGCTCCAATGTGGTGGGCGCGAAGCTGGGACAGGAAGCCATTTCCACCAGCTTAAAGGCCGGAGTCATCGGCTTTGGGATCGTGTGCGTATTCATGATCATCGTATACCTGATCCCTGGCCTGGCCGCATCCCTGGCCCTGTGCCTGTATGTGGCACTGATCATCATCCTCTTGGCGGCCTTCGAGGTGACACTGACCCTGCCGGGAATCGCCGGTATCATCCTGTCCATCGGTATGGCCGTGGACGCCAACGTCATCATCTTCACCCGTATCAAGGAGGAGATCGGCCTGGGCAAGACTGTAAAATCGGCTATTAAGACCGGTTTTGCAAAGGCATTATCCGCCATCATCGACGGAAACGTTACGACGCTGATCGCAGCGGCTGTCCTTTACTGGAGAGGCTCCGGTACGGTCAAGGGCTTTGCGACGACCCTGGCCATCGGTATCGTGCTGTCCATGTTCACAGCCCTGTTCGTGACAAAGTTTGTGCTGAATGCCCTTTATGATCTGGGCTTTACTGATAAGAAGTTCTACGGAACTAAAAAGGAGAAAAAGGCCATCAACTTCCTTGGAAAGAGGAACGTGTGCTTTATCATCTCCTTAGTGATGATCGGCGCAGGTGTGGCCGGAATGGTGATGAACAAGTCCTCCATCGGCGGAGCCTTCAACTATGGCCTGGACTTCAAGGGCGGTACATCCACCAGCGTGACCTTCAATGAGGATATGTCCTTAGAGAGGATCTCCAGCGAGGTGGTCCCGGTGGTGGAAGGCGTTACAAAGAGCGCCGATACCCAGACTCAGAAGGTGGCCGGTACCACAGAGGTCATCATCAAGACCAGAACCTTAAGCGTGGAGGAACGCCAGGCTCTGGATGCAGCCCTGGTGGAGAACTTCGGCGTGGATGAATCCAAGATTGTCGCAGAGAGCATTTCCGGAGCCATCAGTGCAGAGATGAAGAGCGACGCCATTGTGGCGACTGTGATCGCAACGATCTTTATGCTGCTTTATATCTGGGTGCGCTTCAAGAATATCCGTTTTGCGGCCAGCGCAGTCATCGCCCTGGTACATGACGTACTGGTGGTGGTTGCCTGCTACGCCCTGGCAAAATGGTCCGTGGGCTCCACAGCCATTGCCTGCCTCCTTACCATTGTCGGATATTCCATCAACGCCACCATCGTTATCTTCGACCGTATCCGCGAGAACTTAAAGCTCCAGGGACCGAGAGCGGATCTTAAGGAGGTCGTAAACGAGAGTATCACACAGACCTTTACGAGAAGCATCAACACTTCCCTGACCACCTTTGTTATGGTCCTGGTGCTGTTTGTCATGGGTGTTTCCTCCATCCGTGAATTTGCCCTGCCGCTGATGGCGGGCATCATCTGCGGCACCTACTCTTCCGTATGCTTAACGGGAGCCTTATGGTACGTTCTGACCACAAGAAAGGGCAAAAAGGCGGCGGAGAAGTCCGGTAAGTAAAAACAGGAAAAAATATGAAATATCAAATTCTGGCAAAGGACGGACGTGCCAAAAGGGCCGTTGTGGAGACGGTCCATGGCACGATCCAGACGCCGGTCTTTATGAACGTGGGCACTGTGGGAGCCATCAAGGGAGCCGTATCCACCGACGATCTCCGGGGGATCGGCACCCAGGTGGAGCTTTCCAACACGTACCACCTTCATGTGCGGACCGGAGATAAACTGATCAAAGAGCTGGGCGGACTCCATAAGTTCATGAACTGGGACCGCCCGATCCTTACGGATTCTGGCGGCTTCCAGGTTTTTTCCCTGGCAGGCCTCCGCAAGATCAAGGAGGAGGGCGTTTACTTCAACTCCCACATCGACGGCCACAAGATCTTCATGGGGCCGGAGGAGAGTATGCAGATCCAGTCCAATCTGGGCTCCACCATCGCCATGGCCTTCGACGAGTGTGCTCCCCATCCCTGTACCCGGGAATATATGGAAAATTCCGTGGCCCGGACGGTGCGGTGGCTGGAGCGGTGCAAGGCGGAAATGGCCAGGCTCAACTCCCTTCCCGATACGGTGAATCCCCATCAGCTCCTGTTTGGAATCAACCAGGGAGGAACCTTTGAGGACATCCGCATCGCCCATGCCGATACCATATCGGCCATGGACTGCGACGGCTATGCCATCGGCGGCCTGGCAGTGGGGGAGAGCCATGAGGAGATGTACCGCATCCTGGATGTGACCGTTCCCCATCTTCCGGAAAACAAGCCCACCTATTTAATGGGGGTTGGAACGCCGGCCAATATTTTAGAGAGTGTGGACCGGGGCGTGGACTTTTTTGACTGCGTCTACCCCACCAGAAATGGCCGTCATGGCCATGTATACACCAATCACGGAAAGCTCAACCTGTTCAACGAGCAGTTCGCAAAGGATATGCGCCCCATTGAAGAGGGCTGCCAGTGTCCGGCCTGCCGCTCTTACAGCAGAGCCTATATCCGTCATCTGTTAAAGGCCAAGGAGATGTTAGGCATGCGCCTGTGCGTGCTCCACAACCTTTATTTCTACAATACTATGATGACGGAGATCCGGGAAGCCATTGAGAACCACAGCTATGCCGAATACAAAGCAAGAAAGCTGGAAGGCGTAACTGGTAATTACAAAGATAAGCAGAATTAGAAACGGAGGTGCAAGACAGCATGAACAGTCCCGCATTCTGGATCGGCTACGTGATCCTGATCTTTGCGTTTATGTATTTTATCGCGATCAGACCGCAGCAGAAGGAAAAGAAAAAAATGCAGGAATTGATGGCAAGTATCGCAGTTGGTGACAGTGTTCTGACATCCAGCGGCTTTTACGGAGTGATCATTGATATGACAGACGACACGGTAATCGTTGAGTTTGGAAGCAATAAGAACTGCCGCATTCCCATGCAGAAGCAGGCCATCGTCCAGGTTGAGAAGCCGGAGGCGTAAGGCCGAAAGGGAGCCGGACACCGAGAAGGTGGTCCGGCTCTTTTTAGTTTGGTGCGGACACCGAGCCAGGGTCCGTGCCTGCATGGTATAAAAAGTATGCTGGCGAAAACCATTGCCTCATAAAAAGATAGGATATTGACAAAAAGCGATCATATAGTTATAATAATGATAGAAAAAAATAAAAATAATATCATTTGATCTTCGAAGGATAAAGGATTGGATATAGATAAAAAGGATATAGAACTGTATCTTTCCGAGGTGAAAGAGGCAGTGGAGAACGGCAGATACCGGCTTGACCGGAACGCCAGACGGCAGGACAATATTAACCTTTTTTTAGATTATGTTATTAATGAAGCAAAGGTAAGGGAAATTATACTGAGCCTTACTGAGATGGACTTTTCAGGGATACTGAGGAATGAGCATAAGGGCTTTGAACATGAGCGACTTTATGTATTTGGCAAGGATGTCATTCTTTTGGAGAGAAATGGAACAGAGGAAAAAACAGTTTCCCTGTATATTAAATTTAATAAACTGGATGGCTGCTTTGTGATCGTTATTTCGTTCCACGAACAGAAGTATCCGCTTACATATTATTTCAGATGACCAGGAGACGATGGGAGGGAGCCGTTATGACAGAAAAGATGAGAAGGGATTTCTGCATTGAGTGCAGAAAAGAGACGGAGTACCTTTTGCAGAAGAGGGACATGGTTAAGACCATAAAAGATAAGAGCTATAAATTTGAAATCACCGTGGCTGTATGTATGGAGTGCGGCAGGGAAATGAGTATTCCTGGACTTATTGATAAGAATGTCCAGGAGATCGACGAGCAATATAGGGCGATGGAAGGCCTTGTTTCGATGGAAGACATTGAAAAGCTCATGAAGATCTATAAAATTGGCAAAGCGCCGCTGTCTCTGGCTCTCGGATTTGGTGAGGTGACGATCCCGCGATATCTGGAAGGACAGGTACCTTCCAGAGAGTATTCAGATATTATAAAAGCAGCGCTGGCTTCACCGGCTTATATGAAGCAGAGGCTTATGGAAAACCGGAGTAAGCTGACGGATGCGGCGTATAAAAAATCTATGGCCGCCGCAGACAGCATAGAGAGGCTTTTTAATGTGTCAGATAAGATGCTCAGAGTGATCGCATATGTATTTGAGAGGCTGGAAGAAGTAACCCCGCTTATGCTTCAGAAGCTGCTGTACTTCATTCAGGGTATTTATTCTGCCTTGTATGGAAGGCCGATTTTTACGGAGGACTGCAGGGCATGGGTACATGGACCAGTTTATCCGGAAGTATACGATATGTTCAGGGATTTTAAATACAATCCCATTGATGATGCGCGTTTTGCATTGCTGAAAGGGACAGAAGAAGCACTGACGGATGACGAGAAGCGGGTGATCGATATTGTTGTAAATACATTTGGCATGTATGGAGGAAAAGTGCTGGAGAGGATCACGCATAATGAAGCACCGTGGATGGATGCGAGAAAAGGCTATGGTGACGGCATTCCTTCCAGCGAGCTTCTGCCGAAGGAGAGGATCATGGAGTATTTTACTGCCGTGAACCGGAAATATGGCGTAGATTCAGAGGATGGTCTGCGGGCTTATATCTGTGATATGCTTAAAAAAGAAGCCTGAATAAGGGCGCTGCAAAAAGACGGTATTGAAGTCTTTGCAGCGCTCTTTTGCGTTCACATTGAGAAAAAAACAGGCCCGGCGGCTGCCGTTAAGGAAGAGAGCTCCGGCTCACCGGAAGGGCAGGACTCTGCCGGAAAGAGCAGCAGCACGGCTCCCCTGGAGGAGCGGATGGTATCGGGCAGGGGTACAAGACAGTCTTCATTTCCCAGAGGGATGCGGAGGCTGTCTTTTTCTGTTTTTATAAGACAGAAAAAGAGCGGGGGAGCATCCGGTTCATGTTCTGGAATGGGAGTGAGCCCGGGACACAGGGAAAGCTTAAGGCTGTCTCCATTCAGGACCCAGTGGAGGACCGGCCCGCGGGTCACACAGGTCCGGCAGCGGCGGACGGCCTGTGCCAGGGCCTGGGAGGCCTCCGGAGGGGATTCTGGAGCGTTGTCCCCGTCTGTCTCAATAAATGTGGAAAAAACTCCGTCCAGGTCCATGGGGCGGTGGAGATCCAGGCCGCTGACCGGGGCGATGGGAAAGCCGGAGCAGGCCAGCCGGATCCACCACTGGATGGCCTGGCAGTTATCGGGGACCATGGGATGGGCGTTGTTTACGATCTCAATGAAATCCATGAGCCCGGGATCGTGAATGGTCATATCCCAGCGCATACCATTGGCAAAGGGAGAGGGCAGGGAAAAGGGATGGGCAGGCCCTGCCAGTCCGCCGGCCTCGTGGACCCGCTGAAACAGAGGGTCGGCGTTATCCCGGTCGATGTCATCCCAGGGAATATAAGAGGTTACGTTCTGGCAGAGCAGATGCCCGTAGTAGGACGTGAGCTCGTAGCCGTAGACGTACTGGAGCCGGTTTTTGCAGGCCGCGGGCAGATCTGGGAAGCCGGAGACTGTGTTGTGGTCCGTGAGGGAAAACCAGGGGATCCCCTGGGCTTCCATAAATGCAGCCAGCTCCTTTACGGTCATGGAGCCGTCAGACTCCATGGTATGATTATGCAGTTCGATCCGTTTCCACATGAACGGGACCTCCTTTGATCTCCAGGTTCCAGGGGGTATTCTCCTCCACCACCTGGTATACGTTGACAATGATCTTCACCATGCCGTTTCTTCCGTCATAGGGAAGGCAGCCTCTGGAGCGGACGCCTTCCTTTAACAGGATCTCCTTTCTCGTCCCCGGCATATGGACATTTCCGGCAAAGACGCCTCCGATCATGGCACAGAGCTGGATCTCGGTCTTCATAGCCTGCACCATCTCTTGAAGCTGCCGGTCAGTGGGGATCCGGCCCAGGTAGGGAACAGCCTGCCGGATCAGTGGATGCCGGAAGCGTTCGATATAGGAAGCCGGGTCCTGTATGCGTTCTTTTTCATAGGTAAGGATCACGGAAAGCTCATGGATCCCGTGGGGAATATGGAACTGGAAGCTCATATTTCCAGTGAACCCACGGTCGAGAACTCCGTGAAAGGTCTGAAGTGTTTCCATGGATCGCTCCTTTCATTGGTTCTAACCATATGAGGATAACGGAAAGAATGTAAAAAGAGAAAGAACAGAAATGTAAAAAACAGGTAATATTTAAGATGATTGTATGAATATACGAACAACAGATACAATTTACATAAAATTTAGCCAACCTGTCTTTTTTGTTTACAGGACTCCTGGTATATTAAAGCCGTGCCAGAGAGAGAAAAGGAAGGAGAATGAGAGATGTGTGAGATCACAGCACATTCCGGCTGCGATGGAACGCCGGATAATTCCATGGAATTTGTAAGATATGCCCTGGCCTCCGAGGGAAACTGCCTGGAGGCAGATATCAGGAGAAACCGGGACGGGGAGCTGATCCTGTCCCATGACGAGACCGCGGAGGAGGCGGTCAGGCTGGGCCAGGTGTTTGAGCTTTTAAAGGAAAAGCCGGAAAAAAGGATCAACTGCGATCTGAAAACGCCGGGGCTGGAGATCCCCGTATACCAGCTGGCAAAGGAGTATGGCGTGGAGGGACAGCTGATCTATTCCGGTACGGTGAGTTCCTTTTTCATGAAGGCCAGACCGGAAAAATATCCGGAGGTCCGCGTATACTGGAACATTGAAAATCTGATCCCGGAGCCGGATCTGGGAAGGAATATCTGCATGAAGCAGATGGAACAGGTGTTCCGTACGGCAGTGCGTTATTCAGCCCAGTGCATCAATATGGAATACCGTCTGTTCACAGACAGGGTGATGGAGCTTTTAAAAACCATGGGCCTGGGAGGCTCTGCCTGGACGGTCAACGATCCGGAGATCATCCGGAGCCTGATGGAAAAGGGGATCGCCAATATCACCACACGGAGCCTTAAGACGGCAGTGGCAGTGCGGAAGGAGATGGAAGGATGAAGCTCATGTCTCCCAAGGCCTTTTACTATACCGTAGGAAAAAAGAATTTTTTCCAGTACATCCTGTTTGGGATCTTTGTCCTGTTCTTCTATCTGCCGTTAATGAACCTGTGCATGCTGGCCTTTGCGGATAAGTACGAGGTCCCGGCCATCATTCCCCAGAAATTCGGCTTCCGCTGGTGGGAGTTCGTTCTGGGACAGGGAAGTCTTCTGAGTTCCATTGCCACCTCCTTTGTGCTGGCGGCCATTGTGACAGCAGTGTCCCTGCTGATCTGCATTCCTGCGGCTTACGCCCTGGCCCGGTATAATTTCAAAGGAAAGCGGGTGTTCCTGCTATCGTTTCTCTTAAGCAACGCGTATCCCAGGATGGGGCTGTACATCTCCATCGGTATCCTGTTCTACCGGCTGAACCTCATGGGGACCTTTGTGGGCGTGATCATCATCCATGTGCTGAACTCCATGATGTTTATGACATGGATCCCGTCGGGAGCCTTCCGGGGCGTGTACAGGCAGCAGGAGGAATCTGCCAGGGACGCCGGGGCCGGCCCCTTCCGGACATTTTTCCGGATCACGCTTCCGCTGGCCATGCCGGGCATTGCCGTTGCCAGTGTGTTCACCTTCCTGGGATCCCTGGAGGAGGCCCAGGGAACGCTGCTGGTGGGCTTCCCCCAGGTGAAGACCATGCCGGTGGAGCTCTACGGAGTCATCATGGAATATCCGCTGACGGCGGGACCGGTGCTGTCACTGATCCTGATCATACCCACCGTGCTGATCCTGTTCCTTATGCGGAAATACATCAATGCAGATAATCTTTCCCAGGGCTATGGGATGAAATAGGAGGAATTGAAATGGAAAGAAAAGTAAAGCTCCAGATCACTGGTATGGAGAAGAAATATAAAAACGGGGACGGCGTGGAAAATATCAACATCGATGTGTACGAGGGAGAGTTTGTGACCATGTTAGGGCCCTCCGGCTGCGGAAAATCCACGATCCTGCGGACACTGGGAGGATTTCTGGACATCGATAAGGGAGACATTCTCATCGACGGGGAATCCGTAAAGGACCTTCCGCCGGAAAAGCGTCCCACCGCCATGGTGTTCCAGAGCTACAACCTCTGGCCTCATATGACTGTATATGAAAATCTTGCCTTCGGTCTGGAGATCAAGAAGGTCCCAAAAAACGAGATCAAGAGCGAGGTAGAGCGGGGGCTTAAGCTGGTGAACATGACCGGCTATGAGAAGAAGTATCCGGGCCAGCTTTCCGGCGGACAGCAGCAGAGGATCGCCATTGCCAGAGCCCTGCTGTTAAAGCCGTCAGTCCTTCTCCTGGACGAGCCCTTTTCTGCCCTGGACGCCAAGATCCGGGCCCAGATGCGGGAGGAGCTGAAGCGGATCCAGGAGGAATTGAATATCACGGTGGTGTTTGTGACCCATGACCAGGAGGAGGCCATGGCTTTGTCCCACCGGATCGTTGTCATGAACAAGGGCTTTATCGAGCAGATCGGAACCCCCACGGAGATCTACGATCATCCGGCCACCCGGTTTGTGGCTTCCTTCATTGGAGAAATGAATTTCCTGACAAAGCAGGACGGAAGCTCTGTGGCTGTGCGTCCGGAGGACGTGACCATCACCAGAGGAGAGGTCCAGGGGCAGCTCTCCGGAGACGTGAGGACCATCATGGTCCTGGGCCATTTTGTGGAGGTCAATGTGGAGGTGGAAAACCGCCAGGTGATCAAGACCTATGTGGCCAGAAATGTGGCCGACCAGCTCCATATGAAGGACCGGGTATCCCTTTCCTTCGCGAAAACCTTCCAGTACTGCGCCTGATGGGAAGCAGACGGGAGTTTTATATAAAATCATGAACCATGAATGAGAAATCAAAAAAGAGGAGAAAGATGATGAAAAATTGTAAGATCGTAAGCTGCGGAAAGAAAACTGCTGTGATGGCCCTGGCTGTGTCTGTGGGAGCCATGCTGATGACCGGCTGCTCCACCAGCGCCAGTGCATCGGGGAGCACTGCGTCTGCCGGAAAGCCGGTGGTGACCGTTTGGGCTGGAGGCTCTGATAATGTGCGGGTACAGTTTGAAAAGCAGATCCAGCAGTTTAACGCATCCCAGGATCAGTATACGGCAGAGCTTCAGTTTATCACCTCGGGAACCGGAGCCCAGGGGCTGTTTGAGCGTGTGGTAGCCGCGAAAAAGGCGGGCCAGACGGATACGGATTACGATGTGATCGAGCTGGGCGGCGACGAGGTGACGAAATACGTGGACGAAGGCGGAGAGGATTTCTTTGTTCCCCTGGATAAGAGCAAGATCCCCAATATAGACACTCTCCAGGTGGAATCCACTTTCCGGAACGACCTGGTGATGCCGTACAGAGGGACCACAGTGGTCCTGGCCTATAATTCGGAAACGGTGGAAAATCCGCCTAAGACAGCGGAGGAGCTTTACCAGTGGATCAAGGAACATCCGGGCCGTTTCGCCTACAATACCCCGTCCTCCGGCGGTGCAGGCGGCTCCTTTGTGACCACCAGCATTTATAATTTCATGGACGAGTCGGCGCTCACCTCCTCCGATCCGGCCAACAAGGAGCAGTGGGGCCAGGGCTTTGAGCTTTTAAAGGAGCTCCATCCCTATATGTATAAATCCTCCGGCAAGGTGGTATACCCCAATAAGAACCAGGGGACCCTGGATCTTCTGGCCAATAAGGAGGTGGACATGATCCCGGCCTGGGCCGATATGGCCATCACCCAGATGAAGCAGGGAACGCTCCCGGAATCCATTAAGATCACCCAGATCGATCCGTCCTTCACCGGAAGCCCGGTGGTGCTGGGGATCCCGTCCATCGGATCCGATCAGGACGGAGCCTATGCCTTCCTCAACTACATGCTGACTCCCGAGGCCCAGAACATTGCCCTGGATTCCATGGCAGCGATCCCGGTCATCGACTTTGGCCTTCTGGATCAGGAGCTGACAAAGACCATCGAGGATCTGAAGATCGAGGAATTCCGCATCGGAAGCCTGGGAAATCTGGGAACCGAGCTTTACGAGGAATGGGACAGCCAGATCGGAACTCTTGAATAAGCGTAAGGAGAGACAGAACATGAGACAAAAGACCCTGGGAAAGCTGTTTCCCTATCTGCTGATCCTTCCTTCCCTGATCATCCTGGCGGGAGTCGTATTCTATCCCATTGCGGCCAGCCTCCTCCGCAGCTTCCAGCTGGAGGAGGGCGGCTGGGGCCTGGATAATTACATTTACTTCTTTACCGACCCGATCCAGAGGAGGAATATCCTGTATACGCTCCAGATCGTGATCGTAACTGTGGTCCTGGCCATCGGGATCTCGTATTTCCTGGCTATTTATCTGCGGTTTTCCAACAGCTGGGCCAGCCGGATGATCGGGCGGCTGTATCTGCTGCCACGGTTTATTCCGGGTCTGGTGGCAGTCAACGGCATGATCACCGTGATCCGTGATTCCGGGCTGATCAACCGGATCTCCCGGCTTCTGGGAATGAACCTGCAGCTGGGACTTATGTACAATGGAAAGGGGATCGTGCTGATGAATCTGTGGTTTAACATTCCCTTTGCCACCATGCTGATGGCGGCTGCCCTCTCCAAAATCCCGGATTCCACCATTGAGGCGGCCAGGGACGCAGGAGCGGAGCGGTTCCGGATCCTGAGGCAGATGATTCTGCCTTTGACCTACCGGGATCTTTTCGTGGCGGCCACCTTCGTGTTCATGAGCAATATCAGCTCCTTCACAACACCGTATCTCATGGACGGGAATAATCCCCAGATGATGGGAATTTCCCTGTACACCCAGTTCAACAACGGCCACTATGAAAAGGCAGCGGCCCTGTCGGTGATCATGTTCCTGTTCTCCGTGCTGTCGGCGGCGGTCTATGTGTACACCAATATGAAAGAAAATGAATGGGAGAAAGGAAATGGCTGATTTTAGGAAGGAAGGACGGCCCTGCCCCATCGCCCACAGAGGCTGTATGGAGGCCGGGCCGGAAAATTCTCTCACAGCCTTTGAGGAGGCGGCGGCCCTGGGGGCCGGAGGCGTGGAAATGGACGTCCGCAGGACCAGGGACGGAAAGCTGGTGGTATTCCACGATGCAGATGTCAGGCGGCTTACCATGGGCTGGCAGGGGCCGTATAGCAGCGGCAAGGTAAAGGATATGACCTGGGAAAAGCTGAGCCAGGTGCGCCTTCCCTTTGGCGGCCATCTGCTGAAGCGGTTCCCGGAGGGCGGATACTCCAACGAGAAGCAGTATTATTATCCCTGGGCTGTGGCGCCGGAGCAGGAGGTCCTTTACCAGATGGAACGGTTTGAAAGCCGGGCGGAGAACGAGGAACAGGTCCTGTCAGCCGTGTACCGGCGGTATAAGGAGGAGTATGAACGGCGGTGCCTGGAGGACGGAAGGCTGGAGCGGATCTTAAGTCTCCGGGAGTTCTTCCAATGGCTCCGGACGCAGCCGGAGGGCTTTTTTGCTGAGGTGGAGCTGAAGGAAAGAGGGATCGCAGGGGCAGTGATCCAGATGGCGGAAAAGTGCCATGCAGCAGACCGGTGCATTATCTTCTCCGGAATGGAGGAGGTGGTCTGGGAGATCCAGGACTGGTGCCGGAGCCATAAAAAGCCAGAGGGTCTCCGGCTGGGAGCCAACATCCGCTTCTTGAAGGATGAGCAGAAGGAGATGCTGGACAGGGGGGATTTTTATGAGGTGGGACTGAATGCAGGGAGCTTTGGCAGCGAAGAGGTGGAGTATCTGCACCAGAAAGGGATCCAGGTCTTTTCCAACCTGGGAGACACGCCGGACTGGTGGGAAGCCCTGGACCATCTGGAGGTGGACGGCTTTAAGACCAACTGTCTCGGGCAGTACAGGAAATGGAGGCAGAAATGGGAGCGGAAGTAGAAAAGAAAGAAATGCGGGGGATAGAAACCATGACGGTCCAGGTGCCCTGGAAAGCCATTTTACGGTTTTCTATCCCTCTTTTTATAGGAAGCCTGTTCCAGCAGATATACAGCATGGCTGACGCAGTGATCGTGGGCCGTCTGGTGGGAGTAAAGGAGCTGGCGGGAGTGGGAGCCACGGGGGCCATGAGCTTTCTGGTCATCGGCTTTGCCACCGGGATCACCAGCGGCTTTTCCGTGGTCATCGCCCAACGGGCCGGAGCCGGGGACAAAGAGCAGATCCGTACCTCGGCTGCGGCCTGTGGCTGGCTGTGTGCGGCGGTGACGGCAGTCATGACCCTTTTAAGTACGGTCGGGGCAGATCCCCTTCTTCGGCTCATGAATACGCCGGAGGATATTTTCCAGTACGCCTCCGGCTATATCGGCATTATTTTCGGCGGTCTGGGAGCCGCCATCTACTACAATATGATCGCAGGGATCCTGAGGGCCGTGGGGGACAGCCGCACACCTCTGTATTTCCTTATTTTTTCTTCTGTCCTCAACGTGGTCCTGGATCTGGCGGCAGTCCTGGTATTTCACGGAGGCGTGGAGGGGGCGGCCGCAGCCACGGTTCTGGCCCAGCTGGCTTCCGCGGTCCTCTGCCATTGGTACGCATGGAGGAAATATCCGGACATCTGGCCGGAACGGAGGCACTGGTCTCAAAGTCTTTCCCAGGGCTGGAAGCACTTAAGGATCGGCCTTCCCATGGCACTCCAGTTTTCCGTGACAGCAGTGGGGATCATGATCCTCCAGGCCTACTTAAACGGCTTCGGCTCGGCGGTGATCGCCGGATACACGGCAGCCGGGAAGGTGGAAAACCTGGTGACCCAGCCCTTTACGACCCTGGCTGCGGCCATGGAGGTGTACTGCGGTCAGAATTATGGAGCCGGACGGCCGGACCGGATCCGCCAGGGCATCGTCTCCAGTCTGAAAATGGGAGGGGCTGCGGCTTTGGGAATGCTGGTCCTCAATGTGTGTTTCGGACGCCAGATGATCCGGCTGTTTCTGGAGCCCTATGATCCGGTGATCGTGGAGTACGGGTATACATATCTGGTGATCATCGGCGTGTTTTCTATGGCTCTGTGCGCTCTCCAGATCGTCCGCAGCTCCCTCCAGGGCATGGGAGAGGCTCTGGTGCCCATGGCAGGAGGAGTCCTGGAGCTGGCGGCCCGGTGGGGCGGCTGTGCGCTCCTGCTGCCCTTCGGCTACGCGGGAATCTGCTTTTCCACGCCCCTGGCCTGGCTTCTGGCGCTGACGCTCCTTTGTCTCTATTATAAAAAATCCAGGGAGGAAAGCTGAATGTTAGACAAGAGTATTCCGTATAAGGACCTGATCATGAAGTGGGACGGGAACCGGCAGTGTCTGCTGCCGGTCTGTGTGCCTCCAGGATACCGTCTGCGTACCTGGCGGGAAGGAGACCAGAAAAACTGGGCCAGGATCCAGAAGGAGGCCGGGGAGTTTGGGGACATGACACTGGAGCAGACAGAGGCATGGTTTTTACAGGAATATGGGGACCGGAAAGAGGAGCTTTCCTTCCGGTGCCTGTTTGCAGAAAGCATGGACAAAGAAGCAGACGGCGTCTGCATGGCATGGACAGAGGCGGGAACGGATGGGAGCCTTATTCCCTCCCTTCACTGGCTGGCAGTGCGGGATGCAAAAAAAGGCCAGGGCATTGGAACTGCCCTGGTCCGAGAGGCCCTGCGGGTATTCGCAGGCCGGGGAGAGGTCCCGGTCTTTCTGCACACCCAGCCCTGGAGCTACGAGGCTGTTGGCCTGTATTTAAAGGCTGGTTTTTTCCTGTGCAGGAGCGAGACCTTTGGAACCCATAAAAATCAGTTTCAGGAGGGGATCCGGATCCTGGAGCAGTACCTGGAGGTGGACCCCAGGCTGTGCCGGTAGGCCGGATCCCTTTTTTTCGTTTTACTGGAGATCTTTATACATCTGCCAGGCTGGCTTCTTTGTCCCGTCAGTGCCGATGAGACCGAAGGCGTAGTGGGCGCCCAGAAGAGAAGGCTCGTCGTGCATGCGGTTTAAGAAAAAGCCTTCCACATAAGGGTTGGCCTTGGCCGCCTGGTAGGCCTCGGCGATGGACTGGGCCTGGAGCTCCAGGACCTGGCCGCCCCGCTCCGGAGAGTCGGAGGTGAAGCCCTGTTCGGAGAGGATCAGATGGCGGACCTTCCCCTCGGGAGAGAGCATATCCGGCTGCTGCATATAATCCGTGAGCACATGAAGGTTTTTCAGATTGATAATATACGTATCTGGGGTATCAAGTACGTGGATATCATCGGAAAATACAGGATCGGTGAAGGTCTCCGGATATGCGTGCCATGCGATTCCGTAGTCCGTATCCTTTAACAGGGCGTTGAGCCTGGGGAGCATGTCCATGACGCCGTACTTAAAGCCCTCCAACTGGCCGCAGTTCCAGCGGAAATCAAAGGGCATATACACCCGGGCCAGGGAATTGGAGGCCTTGATGGTGTCATACCAGGTACGGAAGGAGGTGGCATAGTTGGAGCAGTAGGTGTCAATGTCCATGGAGCCTAAGTAGTTCCATACCTGACCGTCGTTGACCTCGTTGCCGATGACCCAGTTGGATACCAGGTTCCCGAAATTGCTGGTCAGGATCCCGGCGGTGTCCCGGATGGCCTGGACGCCCTGCTCATTTAAGGTATTGAAGCCATAATAGCTGACTCCGGCCACAGGGGCGGATACAGGCAGCAGCTCCGGCTTATAGGCCGCTGCGTTCCAGTCGTTTAAAACGATCATGGTAACGGTGATCCCGGCATTGTCCATGGCCCGCAGGAAGCTTCCGTAAGCGTTCATCATATTAGGCTGGAAGGCCCAGGACATGGGAAAGTTGCAGACCACCTGGGAGGCTCCCACCTCCACTACATCAGCTACCTCGCTTTCGCTGTTGATGAGCACGCCCTTTATATTAGACGGCTGACGGTAAAAATCCGCGTAGGCCGGCATCACAGAGCCCAGGCAGAGAACGGCCGCCGTCATAAAGGCGGTTAGTTTTTTCATAAGTCTCATATGGAATCCCCTTTCTTATTTATACTTACAATATACCCCGGATCCCCATTTGTGTCAACTGGGGATGAGGAAGCCGCTGTATGGAAAGCTCCAGCTCTCATTTTTTCATTAGTTTATAGATATCTGTGCCAGGAAAAACATTTTGCCGCTTCTGGAGTTGTGCTATAATAAAACCGAAATCACAGCAGATCGGGAAATAGAAGAAAGCCAGACTGGAATTCATGGAGGTTAAGGTATGATGACAGGGTTGAAGCGGGGGACGGTGAAATTAATACCTCATCAGGAAGAATGGGATCAGAATGCAAAAGAAATGATCGGGATCTTATTTGAACTTTTAAACGATGCGGCCATTGATATCCAGCATGTTGGAAGTACCGCCATTCAGAGCATACATGCAAAACCCATTATTGATATCGCAGTCGGCGTTGGAGAATTGAATGATATTTTGCCGTATATTGAATTATTAAAACAGCACGGTATTATTTACCGGGGAGAGGATGTTAAAGGGCAGATGCTGTTTGTGATGGGGGATTTTCAAAATGATACGCGAACCCACCATATCCATGTAGTTAAGTGGCGTGAAATGGAATGGAATCATTACATCAGCTTTAGGGACTATCTGAACACTTATCCGGAAAAAGCAATGATATATGACGAATGTAAGAAAAAATTAGCGGCACAGTTCCCAGATGACCGGAAAAGTTATACTGAGGGCAAGCAGGGACTGATTGAGTGTTTATTAAGGGAAGCAGATAGATGGAAATCTGGAGCCCCAGTATCATAACAGCCAGACTCTGAAGCGCTGGTTTCGGAATGAAGGATGCCCCGGGGGGGGGAGATAAGGAATGGTTAAGGTGATAAAGGAAAAATTTGTTGTCATTGGAAAAGAGGGATCAACATCAGACGGCGACGGCTTTATCCAGAAACTGTGGTATGACGCAGACAGCCATTTTAGTGAAATCGCGCATCTGGCAAAGAGAGACGCAAAAGGAAGTATTGTGGGGATATGGGGTGCCATGTCGGATAGTTCCCGTTCATTTAAACCGTGGGAGGACGGCTTCCGTAAAGGCCTGTATCTGGCGGGAGTGGAGTGTGACGATCATGCGGAAGCACCTGATGGCTGGACGAAATGGATAGTACCTGGTTATGAATATATGGTCGCGGAAAATCATAAGGGAGCGTTTGAAAAAATCATCAGACAGATGAGCGAGGATGGGATTTCTCTGGCTGGAGCTGTTCATGATTACACTGACCCTGCAACGGGAAAGAGCTATCTGTATTTTCCCATAAGAGAAGTTTAATAGATCCAGGAAAGCTGCCTTTAGCGCAAGATGGCTTTGGATCTTTGAAGAGTTGGCGGCAGGGAATTATAAAAAGAAGGGGTAGAGTGTGGGTGAATTTATGAAATTTGAAATGTTAGCAGACAGTATAAAAGAAATAAATGTAAAAGCCGGTAATATTGCGAAATGTGCGGTGAATCAGTTGATGACGCTTAGAAACTGGGCGATTGGATATTATATTGTTGAATATGAACAAGGGGGAAGTGACAGGGCATCGTATGGCACACGGCTACTTAAAAATTTAGAAGAACAGATTTCTGAAAAAGGGATGAATTCTACATTGTTTAAGTGGTGCCGCCAGTTTTATCTTTTGTATCCCCAAATTGGTGCAGCAGTGTCACATCAATTTGGACTGCCATATTTTGAAAAAAGTGCGACAGCGTCGCACCAATTCGAGACAAAGCCTGAATTACTGCTTAATAACCTGTCCTTTTCGCATATAAGAGAGCTGCTGGTAATTGCAGATGATTTTGAGAGATTCTTTTATGAAACAGAGTGTATAAAGTGTAACTGGACTGTGAGAGAACTTCGCAGGCAGATAAAGACTAATCTGTATATAAGAGCTGGAATCAGTAAAAAGCCTGAATTGTTATTACAGGAAACGATGGGACACCCGGATAGTACCATGCTTACGATTAAAGATCCATTTACCTTTGAATTTCTTGGTCTAAATGTCAGAGACGCTGTAAGCGAATCGGATCTGGAACAGGCGCTTATGGATCATTTACAGGAATTCATGCTGGAACTTGGGCAGGGATTTTGTTTCGAGGCGAGACAAAAACGTATTATTATTGATGATAAATATTACTTTGTGGATCTTGTTTTTTATAACCGGCTACTGCATTGTAATGTGATCATTGAACTTAAAAATGATGAATTTAAGCATGAGGATTTAGGGCAGCTAAATGCCTATGTTGGTTATTATAAAAAGAATGAAATGTCAGAAGGCGATAATCCGCCAGTGGGGATTTTGCTTTGTACAGATAAGGGAGCGCAGATGGTTGAGTATGCCTTATCGGGAATGGATAACCAGCTATTTGTATCTACCTATATGCTGCACTTACCGGACAAGAAAACGTTAGAAGAATTTATGAGAAAAGAAATGAGAGAGATGGGAATATAAAAAGCACGAAAAACAAGCGGCCACGAATGACAGATCCAGCCGGCCAGTCCCCCATCCTTAAAACGGGGACTGGCCCTTCCCGCTGTCCTCCAGGTAATGGATCATGTCCTGGAATTCGTCCTTGTACCTGCGGGAGGAGGCGGTGGGATTGGAGCGGAGGACGGAGCGCAGGAATTTCCTCCGGTGTTCCCGGATGGCTGCCAGGGAGGCCTCCTTTTCCTTTAAAAGCTCCAGAAGCTGGGATTCGGATTTTCCCCGGAGCCCTTCCAGCCGGTTTCCGGTCCTGGAACGAAGCTCCTCCAGCCGCGCCTCCAGGTCCGCCCGTCTTCCAGCCAGCCGCGTCTCCAGGTCTGTCCGGGTCTCATGGAGACGGTCCTCTGCATCCATCCGTAAAAGTGCCGTCTGGACCCGGAGGATATCCAGATCCTGGCGCAGCTTCCGGGCGGCCTCCAGGGATCTGCCGAAGGCCAGAGCCTCTCTGGTGCAGACAATGGCATCAGCGGTGAAGACAACGGTCACTACGGCTACAAAAAGAATATCCCACATGACGGGCAGGGAAAGGACGGCCCGTTCAATGGGCTTGTGGATCACATGGGTCATAAAAATAGTCAGAAAGCCCCAGGCAATGGACGAGCTCAGGCAGATATAGCCATGGAGATTGAATTTCTGATTGCTGTAATCCCAGTAACGGACCTTAAAGAGCTGCTCCATGGCCCAGCCAGTGACATATTCCAGGATAGTCGCTCCGATAACGCCGGAAACCCAGGTGAGGAGCAGGCTGTCCTGGAACGGCTCCGACACCACCAGCATCATCACCGCCCCGCTGCCGTACAGGGGAAGCATGGGGATCCGTAGAAAGCCCCGGTTCACAAACCGGCGTTTTAAAATGGAGACGTAAGAGGATTCAAAGATCCAGCCAAAAAAGCAGTATAGATAAAAAAAGGTAAGCCATTGATACCAGGTATAAACGTGCATGATGTCCCTCCTTGAGATGTGTGAAAAGTAAGATAATGATACGGCAGAACAGGGACTTTTGCAAGGAAAATCGTTTCCCGGCCGCAGCGGCTTGTTTTTGCGGCTGGCAGCGGGTATAATGGAAATTAAGATCAAGAAAAAGAAGGACAGAAAACATATATATAAGGAACATTCATGAATAAATACGAAATTTTGAAAACATATTTTGGCTACGATTCCTTCCGGGGAGCGCAGGAGATCCTGATCGACCAGATCCTGTCCGGAAGGGACGTGCTGGGGATCATGCCCACGGGAGCGGGCAAGTCTCTCTGCTATCAGATCCCGGCTCTGATGCTGGATGGGATCACCCTGGTGATATCGCCCCTGATCTCCTTAATGAAGGACCAGGTGGGGAGCCTGAACCAGGCCGGGATCCATGCAGCGTACCTGAACAGTTCTCTTACTCCGGGCCAGTACCGGAAGGCCCTGTCCTATGCCAGACAGGGAAGATATCCCATCATCTATGTGGCCCCGGAACGGCTTTTAACGCCGGAGTTCCTGGATTTTGCCAGAAATGCGCGGATCTCCATGGTGGCGGTGGATGAGGCCCACTGCGTTTCCCAGTGGGGACAGGACTTCCGACCCGGCTATTTACGGATCGCGGACTTTATCCGGGAGCTTCCGGCGCGGCCTGTGGTCAGCGCCTTTACGGCCACGGCCACCAGGGAGGTGCGGGACGATATCCTGGAGCTTCTGGACCTTCGGGATCCTGCGGTCACGTCCACTGGATTTGACCGGGGAAATCTGTATTTTGCAGTGGAGACGCCCAGAGACCGGTACGGAGCGGTGAAAGGCTATATAGAAGAGCATTCTGGTGAAAGCGGCATCGTCTATTGCCTGACCAGAAAACAGGTGGACGAAGTGTGCGGCCATCTGATCCGGGACGGCTTTCCTGCCACCCGCTACCACGCGGGCCTGTCTGACGAGGAGCGGAGGAAAAACCAGGAGGATTTTATTTACGACCGCGCACCTCTCATGGTGGCCACCAACGCCTTTGGAATGGGCATCGATAAATCTAATGTCCGGTTTGTGCTCCATTACGGAATGCCAAAGAACATAGAAAGCTATTACCAGGAGGCAGGCCGGGCCGGCCGGGACGGGGAACCGGCGGAATGCATCCTGTATTACAGCGGCCAGGATGTGATCACCAACCGGCTGTTCATTGAGAACAACCGGGACAATCTGGAGCTGGACCCGGAAACGGCGGAGCTTGTCCGGGGAAGGGACCTGGACCGGTTAAAGAAAATGACCTTCTACTGCTGTACCAACGAATGTCTCCGGGATTATATCCTGCGGTATTTCGGGGAATACGGGTCCAATTACTGCGGAAACTGCGCCAACTGCCGGAAGGAGTTTGAAACGGCGGAGGTGACGGAGGCAGCCAGGATCATGATCGGCTGTGTAAAGGCCTGCGGGCAGAGATACGGGATCAACGTGATCCTGGATACGGTCCGGGGAGCGGAGACAGAAAAACTGCGCCAGTACCGGATGACGGAAAATCCCTGTTTTGGAAGTCTTTCCAGAGTGCCGGCATACCGGCTGCGCCAGATCATGAACCATCTTCTGCTGAACGGATATCTGGAGACCACAGACGGCAGCTATTCTGTGGTAAAGCTCACAGAAAGATCAGAGGACGTGCTCTGCGGCGCAGAGACCGTGACCATGAAGATGGCAAAAGAGCCGGAGCGGCGGCCTGGGAAGGCCCGGGAGGCGAAAAAGAAAAAGCCAGTCCTGGCCTCCGGCCTGCGGGAGGGGGACGAGCCCATGTTTGAAAAGCTCCGTTCCCTGCGGGCGGCCATTGCCAGAGAAGAAAAGGTACCTCCGTACATTGTCTTTTCTGACAAGACTCTGGTCCACATGTGTATTGTCCGTCCATCGGATAAGGCGGAAATGCTGACAGTCACTGGCGTAGGTGAGTTTAAGTACCAGAAGTACGGAGAGCGGTTCCTGGAGTGTGTAAGGGAGGCGGGAAAATGGAACTCTACCAGTTAAAATACTTTCTGTATGCGGCAAAATATGAAAATATCTCCAAGGCGGCCCAGGCACTCCGGGTCTCCCAGCCCTCCATCAGCCGGGCGGTGGCGTCCCTGGAAAAGGAGCTGCAGGTGGAGCTGTTCGAGCGCCAGGGGAAGCGGATCCTCCTGACCCGGGCAGGACTGACCTTCCGGGAGCAGATCTCCCCCATTTTGTGGAAGCTGGAGGGGCTGGGAGACGAGATGAAAAAGGTGCAGAAGGGCGGGGATACGATACGTCTTAATGCTATGTCGGTGGTGCCGCTCCTTTCCGGTATCATAAAAAAGTTCCGGGAGGAGGAGCCGGATGCGGCCTTTGTGGTGATAGACCAGAAGGAGAGCACAGACTGGCATCTGTGTATTTTAAGCGCTGGTCCCGGCATGTCCTACCAGGATGGCCATGAACTTTTGTCAGAGGAGGTCTTTCTTGGAGCATCGTCTGGAACCTGGCTGGGTGAAAAGGATGAGATTTCTTTGAGGGATGTGAATAATGAGAATTTTATCCTGTTGCCCCGGGGGAGAGTTTTAAGGAACCTGGCGGACACACGGTTTCGGGAGCATCATTTTATTCCACAGTTTTCCATGGAGTGCAATAATACCCATCTGGTGAGGAGTCTGGTCAGTGATCAGGTGGGAATCACCCTGTGGCCGGAATATTCCTGGGGAAAACGGCCGGATGTACATATGGTGAGGATTACCGAACCAGGCTTTAACCGTTCCGTATTTCTTCTGCGGCAGAAAAGTGGAGAAATACCGCCGGTGGCAGAGCGGTTTGCCCAGTTTGTAGAGGACTATATGAGAACACTGGAGCATGAAAAATAATGCACATTAGGAAGCGGCCCTGGAAACAGGGCTGTTTTTATTTTATTTCTTTTTCCTTATTCATTTTACACATATAGAGCATGCGAATTGTATATTGGACAATAATAAGTGGAATATGTATAATATGCTTAAATAATTGATGGTAAAACGATAAAAATTGTGAAAATTAACACAATAATGGAGGTGAGAGGAATTGAAACGGATCAAGGAGACCAACCGCCTGCTGGCGGAAAATCTAGTGAGATCCATTATGAAGGATTATGAGGCCTGCGGGATCGCAGCAGCCATAATCGACAAAAATGGTGTGACCCAGTACGAGAAATTCTGGGGAGTGAGAGATCTGGAATCCCGGAAAGAGCTGGATGGGGAAACGATCTTTGGACTGGCTTCAGTGACCAAATCCTTCACTGCTTTAGCCATTATGCAGATGGAGGAGCGGGGGATCCTTAAGCTGGACGACCCGGTAAGCCGGTATGTTCCGGAATTTACCAATAAAAACCAGAAAACCGTGACGATCCGACATCTTTTAACCCACAGCGGCGGCTTTTTCCCTCTTCCCAGGATCCTGGTGGATCAGGTGGCTGCGGAGATGGGGCTGGATGAGAAGGCGGTGGGAGATCTGGCCTACAATGACGCTCTGGCGGATGAAGGGGTCCGCCGGGTGGCAGAACGGCTGGATGCCCAGACAGAAGAAAGCGGCCTGAACGGAGAGCCGGGCGAATACTTAAGCTACTGCAATGACGGTTATGGCCTGCTTTCGGATATCATCCGCAGGCACGGTGGTGAACCCTCTTATGCGGAATATCTTTTAAAGAATATCATTGAGCCTCTGGGTATGAAGCGGAGTTTCTGTGATTTTGTCCGGCCCAGTCTGGATGTCAATGCCGCCACTCTATATAAAAAGGTAAACGGCGTTATGACAGCCTCCAGGGATTACCATGATCATGCCTTTGTACTAAACGGAGGCGGAGCCATGAAATCCACTCTGAACGATCTGAAAAAATATCTGGCAATGTATCTGAACGAAGGGAAAACGCCGGAGGGGATCCGGATCCTGGGCAGTACAGGGATCCGTGAGATGTGCAGGCCCCGCCAGGATTATGGAGCGTTTGGATATTACGGCTACGGTCTTTCCATGAAACGTCTGGACGATCTGAAGGTGGTGGAACATGGAGGGAGCCTTCCGGGAGTATCCTCCAATATCGCCTGGTCCAATGAGGTGGAGGCGGCAGTCATCGTTCTCTGCAATACCTCAGGAGTACCGGTACGGCTGATCTCCGACGCCCTGATGCGGATGTACAATGGGAGGAATCCGGTGGACCGCCGGGACGTATGGCAGGAAACATCCTGGGATGAGGAGACGATCCTGGAAGCCCAGGGAATGTATATTTCCGGAGAAGGGACAAAGGCGGAGCTTTACAGGAAGAAGGACGGGAGTTTGGGGGCAAGAGAGAATGGAAAAGAGATCCCCATTATCCCGGTAGGTCCCAAAACCGCCATCGTCCGGAATCAATATTCGGACCTTTTTATCCGCCTGATCCAGAACGAGAGCCGGGGCATCTACGCCATTGCTTATGGCAGCAGGCTGATCCCCAAAAGCCGGCAGGAGAAACGGGAAGAAGGAGAATAACGGAATGGGAAAGCAATACCAGATCCAGTGCTGTATTAGAAATCTAGTCTATGCTGCAGTCGCGGCAGCAGTTGTTTTTGTTATACGCAGGCAGTGGAATCTCATCGGGATCTCCGATGCCTGCGCTCTCTCTGGAATCGTGTTCCTGATCGTGGGTTTGTTCCGCCGGGCAAGATATATGAGGTTTTACGATCTTTGCATTTATGGAGCCATGCGGTTTAAAAGCTTAAGGACCAATCCGGGAGTTTCAGATAAGACATTCGGAAGCTATGGCGAATTTGTAGAAAAAGACGGTATGAAAGAAACTATACAGAATCTTTTATTGCGGCGGCCAGCATGTTTATCTGCTCGCTCGCAATATTGGGCATATAATCAAGGAGGAAGAAAGCGATGAAAAAGACGAAAAAAATGCTGGCAGCCATGCTGGCAGTGAGCACTCTGGCGGCGGCGCTCTCGGGCTGTTCCGGTGGGAACAAGACCGACGGAAGCCTGGAGTTTACGGAAGCGGCATCGGCAGATCGCAATAATGGGACGACAGAGGCAGGGGCGTCTGAATCCAGCGAGGCGAAGACAGATCCCAATGGTGAAAAGCCTTCACCAGAAGGCTATGGGATCCTGCGGGAGGCGTCCACTGCGAAGATCGGTTCTTTGAACCCACTGACGTATACCCAGTCCTATGCGTCTACCCAGATCAAGCGTTCCTCTATGACCTTATACGGATATTTCCCCAGCGCGGATTACACTGCATGTGAAATTGCGGGAGAGCTGGCAGCGGAGGAGCCAATCCAGATGGATGAGGAAGGAAAGGTATGGCAGATCAAGGTCCGGGAAGGCTGCGTGTGGGAAAACGGAGATACCCTGGATGCCAATGATGTGTATTATACCTGGAAGATGATCCTGGATCCGAAGCTTGCGAATCTGAGGGCAAGTAACTTTGCCAACGATGCCATTGAGATCGTGAAGGCGATGGACTATTTCCAGGGCAATGCCTCCTGGGATGAGGTGGGTCTGAAGCTGATCGACGATCATACGCTGGAAATACATACCGTCAGCATGCACAATCCAACCGAGGTCATGATCCATCTGGCACATCCGGCCAACTGTATGATCAATGAAGAATACTATGAAAAAGGGATGAACGCAGATAGAACGGAGACCATGTACGGGACATCCCAGGAACATTATATTTCCTGCGGACCGTTCCTGGTAGAGAACTGGGTCAACGACGCAGAGATCACCTTTAAGAAAAACCCCAATTATCCATTTGCGGACCGTATCTGGCTGGCAGGGATCAATATTAAGGTTGTTGAGGACAGCAGTACACAGATGCAGCTGTTCGAAAACGGCGAGATCGATTATGTTCAGCTTTCCACATCTAATTACTTAAAGTATGAAGAGGATCCGCGGGTTCTTCTGGCTCCGTATAACTCTGTGCGCCATGTGGTGGTCAATACCATCAACCCGGAGAAACCGATCTTAGCCAATGAAAAGTTCAGACAGGCCCTTTATTACGGAGTAGACAGAGAAAATCTCGCGAGCCTGACCAAACAGGATCCGGCAGAGTATATTGTTCCCACCACCCATATGATGGATCTGAACAAAAATATCACCTTCCGTGATACCGAAGAAGGAAAAGCAAACAGAAAAGAAAACTACGGATATGATCCTGAAAAGGCAAAACAGCTGTTTGACGAGGCAATGTCCGAGGAAGGCCTGGACAAGCTGACGCTGACCATGCATTACTCTGACACAGAGTTAATGGCCCAGATGTCAGAATTCCTCCAGCAGAGCTGGCCGAAGCTGTTTGGCGCAGACCGGTTTGAACTGAAGCTCCAGGCGATGCCGGCCAATCAGCTGAGCCAGGTGAAGAGGGGATGGCAGACCAACCCGGCCTCTTACGAGTTAAGCTGGGGCGGCTGGGTAGGCAATGATCTGGCACCGTGGAACGCGTTTAAGTACTGGACGTCCTTCTACTCCAACAAAAACGAGCCGTTTATCAATGAAGAGTTTGATAAAGTATTCAACGCAGCGAACTTCGCAGATGATCGTTTTGACGAAGGTGTTCGTCTGAAAGAGGTTGCGGAAATGGAACGCTTACTGATCGAGCCGGCCAATGTTATTCCGGTAACACAGGACATTTATAAGTATTTAAAGGCTGATCGCTTACAGCTTTCCACAAACGGTTATGTAAACCGGATCGGCTTTGCCTGGGACTATTCCAAGATCATTGAGTAATCCAGGATGGATCAATGATAGAAAAAGACAGAAGTAGAGTGACGAGACCACAGACAGGCTGCTTCATAAAAGGAGCAGCTTGTCATTCTTCTGAGAATTTTTGCGATTAAGCTGTGCGAGAAGCCGGATATTGAAAAAATATAGCATCTGAAAAAGAAGGAATTAAATAGATGAAAGGAGTGAGGATCGGCAGTGTTTCGATATATTATTGACCGAGTGATCGCGTTATTTATCACATTGTTTATTATTGTATCCATTGCCTTTTGTGTTGTCCGCCTGATGCCGGGAAGCGTGTACGATCAGGATGGAGATCTGTCACAGACCGTTATTGATACTTTGAATGAAAAATATCATTTTGATGAGCCCATAATCAAGCAGTACGGCTATTTCCTGAAGAATGTATTCCTCCATGGAGACTGGGGCACATCCATGAAAATGCGTCCCAATGTACCAGTATTTGAGGTCATGAAGGACCGGATCCCGGTAACCTTGCAGATCAATCTGATATCGCTGTTTGCAGCCATACCGATCGGACTTGCAGCCGGAATCGTGGCGGCAATAAAGAAAAATACGATCATCGACCACTTTGTATCATTTATGGTGGTTATCTTCATTTCAGTGCCTTCATTCGTATTTGCCACATGCCTCCAGTATTTTGTGGGATATAAGGCAGGAGCTTTTCCGATCATATACGATGCGTCAGCCACTGGAATGGCAGCACTCCATTCCATGTTCCTTCCTATTTTAGCGCTGATGTTCAGCCCCATCGCCCGTGTTGCCCGTTATTTAAGAGCGGAGCTGGCAGAAACCATGAACTCTGAGTTTATGCTTCTTGCCAAAACAAAGGGCTTAACGTATGCACAGAGCACAATCCGCCATGGCCTCAGAAACTCCATGGTGCCGCTGGCCAATATTATCATTCCGATGTTTGCCAATGTTTTAGGCGGTTCACTGGTCGTAGAAAATATTTTCTCTGTTCCTGGAATGGGAGGTATGATGGTAGACTCCATCAACGCCAGCGACCACATGCTGACCGTGGCGATCCTGGTGTTCTACTCCATGATCTCGCTGATCACAGTCCTTATCGTAGATATTTCCTACGGCATCATTGACCCGAGAGTCAGAATGGGAGGGAAGAAGTAATGGTATTGTATGAAGATAACAAAGCAAAGTATGACGCAGTATCCAAAGACTTGTTCCGTCTGGTACAGAGAGATGAGAAGATCCATGATGTGGAATTTAAGACAAAGCCCATTGGATTCTTCATGGACGTATGGCTGCGGTTTGTAAAAAATAAGGCGTCTGTGATCGCGGCGGTCATCATTCTGATCATTTCGTTTTTTGCCGTGTTCGGTCCGGGCATGAATGAGTACACCTACGATGAGCAGCACACAGAGCTGACCAACATGCCTCCCAAGGTGCCCTTTATCGCAAAAATGAACCTGGGCTTCTTTGACGGCGGCTATACCATGGAAAACCGGAAATACGACAACTTAAACGATCCGGAAAAGTATCCGGAGGGCTGTATCCTGGAGGTCATCAACCCCAGACTGGTCAACGGGGAGCGGATCGTGGACGTGGTCGTGGACTATTATAAGTATAAAGGGCTCAGCGACGAGCAGTGCTTCTGGTTCGGAAGCGACTACCTGGGCCGCGATATCTGGACCCGTATGTGGAGAGGCGCCCGGGTATCCCTGATCATCGCAGTGGTGTCGGTATGCTGCAACGTGTTCATCGGCGTGGTTTACGGCTCCATTTCCGGTTATTACGGCGGAAAGGTGGACATGGTGATGATGCGTATCACAGAGATCATCAACGCCTTCCCCAGGATCGTTGTGGTGACCCTGTTCATCATGGTGTTTGGTACGGGAATGTTCTCCATCATCATGTCCTTAGTCATCAAGGACTGGGTGAGCACGGCCCGTATGGTCCGCTCCCAGTTCTACCGGTTCAAGGGGCGTGAGTACGTACTGGCGGCCAGGACCCTGGGCGTTAAGGATATGGCGCTGATCTTCCGTCATATTCTTCCCAACTCCATCGGCCCCATCATCACCAGCTCCATGATCGCCATCCCAACTGCCATCTTCTCCGAGTCCTTCCTGGCGTACATCGGACTGGGCCTCCAGGCTCCGGAGCCATCCATCGGCGTTATGTTATCCAGAGGGCAGAAGGTGCTTTTACAGTATCCCAGCCAGGTGGTTTTCCCGGCGATCATCATCTCTCTTCTGATGATCTCCTTCAACCTGTTCGGAAACGGCCTGCGGGATGCCTTTGACCCCACATTAAGAGGAGCAGAATAGGAGGAAGAAGATGAAAGATCCAATCTTAGAGGTAAATAATTTGAGAGTCTCCTTCCGTACCTATAACGGAAAGGTCCAGGCCGTCCGCGGCATTGACTTTAAGCTGTTTGAGGGCGAGACTCTGGCCATCGTAGGCGAGTCGGGTTCCGGAAAATCCGTGACCACCAAGGCGATCTTAGGGATCCTTCCCAAAAACTCCATCATTGAGGAGGGGGAGATCCTTTATAAGGGAGACGATCTGACAAAATATAAGGAAAAAGACTTTTATAAGATCCGCGGAAAGGAGATCTCCCTGATCTTCCAGGATCCGCTTTCTGCGCTGAATCCTATCATGAAGATCGGAAAGCAGATCACCGAGGCCCTGGTCTTAAGAGAGCACATGACAAAGGAGCAGGCTAAAAAGCGCGCCATCGAGCTGATGGAAATGGTGGGGATCCCCAGGCCGGAGGAGCGGTTCGAGCAGTATCCTTTCCAGTTCTCCGGCGGTATGCGCCAGCGTATCGTCATCGCCATTGCCCTGGCCAGCAATGCCAGGATCATGATCTGTGACGAGCCCACCACGGCTCTGGACGTGACCATCCAGGCGAAGATCCTGGACGAGATCAAGGAGATCAAAAGAAAACAGAAGCTCTCCGTGATCTTCATTACCCATGATCTGGGCGTTGTAGCCAATATGGCGGACCGGATCTGCGTGATGTATGCCGGAAAGATCGTAGAGGTGGGAACAGCCAGGGAGATCTTTTACAGCCCGGCCCACCCCTACACCTGGGCCCTGCTTTCTTCCATGCCGGATCTGGAGACAAAGGAGCGGCTGTTCTCCATTCCGGGAACGCCGCCCAACATGATCTTCCCGCCCAAGGGCGATGCCTTTGCCGAGCGGAACCAGTATGCTATGCAGGTGGATTTTGAGGAGGAGCCGCCGTTCTTCAAGCTGAGCGACACCCATTACGCCGCCACCTGGCTTCTGCATCCCAATGCACCCAAGGTGGAAATGCCGGAAGCGCTTCAGCACCGGATCGCACGTATGAACAGGAAGGAGGGCGTATAGGATGGAACAGAACGCACAGAAGGAACGGGAGAAGATCCTGGAGATCAAAAATCTCTGTATGGAATTCCCCGCCGGAAAGAAAAAGACCGTAAAGGCCTTAAACAATGTGACCTTCGATATTTATAAGGGCGAAAACTTCGGCCTGGTGGGCGAGAGCGGCTGCGGAAAAACGACCCTGGGCCGTACTCTGATCCGCCTTTACAATCCCACCTCCGGTGAGATCCTGTTCAATGGGAAAAATATTTCCGGAAAGCTTTCAAAGGCGGACCGGGACTATGTCACAAGAAACCTGTCCATGATCTTCCAGGATCCGGTCTCCTCCCTGAATCCCCGTATGACGGTGGAGGAGATCATTGCCGAGGGCCTAAAGACCAGAGGAGAAAAGGATAAGGAGCTGATCCGGAAAAGTGTTTCTTCTATATTAAATAAGGTGGGACTGCTTCCTGAGCACGGCTCCCGTTACCCCCATGAGTTCTCCGGCGGCCAGAGGCAGAGGATCGGCATTGCCCGTTCCCTGGTGGTAAAGCCGTCGGTGATCATCGCCGATGAGCCGGTTTCGGCTCTGGACGTGTCCATCCAGGCCCAGGTCATTAACCTGTTAATGGACATAAAAAAAGAAATGGACTTGACAATTCTGTTCATTGCCCATAATCTTGCAGTAGTAAAGTATTTCTCTGACCGGATCGGGGTGATGCATTTTGGGACCATGGTGGAGCTGGCGGACGCGGATGAGCTGTATGCCCATCCGGTGCATCCCTACACCAAGTCCCTGCTGTCAGCCATTCCCCAGCCGGATCCTGACCGGGAGAAGGACAAGCAGAGGCTTTACTATGATCCTTCCATGCATGATTACTCAAAGGAACAGCCCAGTTTCCAGGAGATCCGGCCGGGTCACTTTGTGTATGCTTCTGATTCCGAGATGGAACAGTACAGGAAGGAATTATAAGAGACAGGAGCAGAAAGAAAATGGGAAAAAATGTATTGAAGACCATTGCCACCGGCGACATGTTCATCACCCGCCGGATCGCAAAAGACGGTTACGAGGGGTTCGAGGAGGTCCGGGACTGCATCATGGAGCATGATGTGAAGTTTTCCAACCTGGAAATGACCTTCCATGACCAGGAGGGATATCCGGCGGCAGAAAGCGGAGGCACCTGGGCCATGATGGAGCCGGGCGCTCTGGACGATATCCAGAGATTCGGCTTCAACCTCTACAACACGGCCAACAACCATTCCGGTGATTACGGCCAGGAGGGCGTCATGGCCACCATCCGCCATCTGAACGAGAGGGATATGGTGTTTTCAGGCACGGGAAAAAATCTGGGAGATGCCTCCAAGGCCTGCTATCTGGAGACCAGAAAGGGAAGAGTGGCGCTGATCAGCGTATCCTCCACCTTCAGCGCGGCTTCCAGGGCCGGCGGCCAGTCCCATCAGATGATCGGACGTCCGGGACTGAATCCCTTACGTTCCTCCACCAGATACCATGTGGATCCGGCCCATTATGAGATGGCCCAGGAGCTGGTGAAGGTAACGAAGGTCAATGCAGAAATGGAATTTGAGATCCGCAACGGATATTTTAACCCGCTGGAGCCGGGGGTCCTTCCCTTTGGAAACGCCGGAATGTTCATTCTGGACGAGAAGAACTGGATCGAGAGCATTCCCAACCAGGAGGACATGAAGCGGATCACCGATGAGATCGCAGAAGCCAGAAAACAGGCGGACGTGGTATTTGTCAGCTTCCACGGCCATGAGACCGACGGCGAGGACACCACCGTTCCGGCCATGTTCCTGGAGACCTTTTCCAGGGCCTGCATCGACGCCGGGGCTCATGCTGTGATCGGCCACGGCCCTCACGAGCTGCGCGGCATTGAGATCTACAAGGGCGGTCTGATCCTGTACAGCCTGGGAAACTTCCTGTTTGAGACGGAGACCGTGAGCCTTCAGCCCTATGACGCCTACATCAACCGGAAGATGCCCCTGGATACAAAGGTGGGAAGCTACATGGATAACCGCAGCAAAAACGGGACCGTGGGCTACGGCGTTCTGGAGAACATCTGGAGAGCTGTCATGGCTGCCTGGGATATGGAGGACGGAAAGATCACCCAGGTACAGCTGTATCCCATCACCCTGGGGCTCCACGATAAGCGTCCCCACAAAGGACTTCCCAGAATGTCCGGAAGCGAGGAGACCTTAAGATATCTCCAGCAGCTCAGTGAGCCCTACGGGACGAAGATCCGCATCGAGAACGGCGTCGGCTATATCGATCTGTAAGGACGGCGCTGGCTGAAAACGGAAAAATTTAGGTACATAAGAGGGACTGCTGCAAAAGAGAAGCTTAGAAGCGACTCTTTTGCGGCAGTTCCTTTTTGCATGGAAAAATACCCCCGCAGTTCCGCAGGCTGATGCATATAACGGAATATTATGCACTTATAACTAATAAATATACAAAAAATTCTTGCAATCCGATTCCATGTAGGATATAATCATGTTAATTTACATGTAGAGAAAACCAAGGTCACTGGCGGCGGAGGAAGACGTATGCCGCCGGCATCCAATGAAACATGCTATGAATAATTATGGAGGGAAAGAAGATGGCAGAGAAAAAATATAAGAAGATCGTGCTTGCATATTCCGGCGGACTGGATACTTCCGTGCTGATCCCGTGGCTGAAGGAAACGTATGGATGTGAGGTCATTGCTGTTTCCGGGGATGTGGGACAGGGAACGGAGCTGGACGGCCTGGAGGAAAAGGCCTTAAAAACAGGCGCTTCCAAGCTGTATATCGAGGATCTGAAGAAGGAATTTGTGGAGGAGTATATCATTCCCACAGTAAAGGCCGGAGCCGCCTATGAGAATTACCTGCTGGGGACCTCCTTTGCCCGTCCGCTGATCGCAAAGCGTATTGTTGAGATCGCGAAGAAGGAGGGAGCCGACGCCATCTGTCATGGCTGTACGGGAAAGGGAAACGATCAGGTACGCTTTGAGCTGGCCATCAAGGCATTTGCCCCTCAGATGGATGTGATCGCTCCCTGGCGTTTCTGGGAGCTGAACTCCAGAGAGAAGGAGATCGCCTATGCAGAGGCCCACAATATCCCCCTGAAGATCACGAAAGAGACCAATTATTCTAAGGATAAGAATTTGTGGCATCTGTCCCACGAGGGCCTGGATCTGGAGGATCCGGCCAACGAAGCGCCTGTGAATAAGCCTGGTTTTCTGGAGCTGGGCGTATCTCCGGAGCAGGCGCCGGATCAGCCCGCATATGTGACCATCCATTTTGAAAAGGGAGTTCCCACCAGCGTAAATGGTGAGGCGATGGACTGTGAGACGGTGATCCAGACCCTCAACAAGCTCGGTGGGGAAAACGGCTGCGGACTGCTGGACGTGGTGGAAAACCGCCTTGTGGGAATGAAGAGCCGCGGAGTTTATGAGACTCCAGGGGGGACCATCCTTTATAAGGCCCATGAAAAGCTGGAGGAGATCACTTTGGATAAGGAGACCCAGCACTATAAACAGCAGCTGGCGCTGAAGTTCGCGGAGCTTGTATACAATGGACAGTGGTATACGCCCCTGCGGAAGGCCATGAGCGCTTTTGTGGATTCCACCCAGGAGACGGTCACCGGAGATGTGAAGCTGAAACTCTATAAAGGAAATATCATCCCGGCGTCTGTGACATCCCCGTACAGCCTCTATTCTTCGGAAATGGCAACCTTTGACGAGGACGACTGCTATGAGCAGGGCGATTCCGCCGGATTTATCAGTCTTTTCGGACTCCCCATCAAGGTACGCGCCATGAATGATGAGGCGTTGGCAGAGAAAACGGGAACGCATTTCCCATCGGTAGAATAAAGGAGAACCTATGGCAAAGTTATGGGCAGCACGGTTTGGAAAAGAAACAGACAGCACTGTCAATGATTTCAATTCGTCTATTTCATTTGACAGCCGTTTATATAAGGAAGATATCACCGGGTCCATGGCCCATGCGGCCATGCTGGGGAAACAGGGGATCATTGAAAACGGAGAGACTGAAAAGATCATAGAAGGTCTGAAGGGGATCCTTTCGGATCTTGAGAGCGGGAAGCTCCAGTTTTCGGAGGAATACGAGGATGTCCATATGAATATCGAGCAGATCCTCACGGAGCGGATCGGGGATGCGGGAAAACGGCTTCATACGGCCAGGTCAAGGAATGATCAGGTGGCTCTGGATCTGCGGCTTTATGTGAAAAAAGAGATCCTGGCCATCAAGGCTCTGGTCCTGGAGTTTATGGAGGCTCTGTGTGCAAGTGCGGAAGAAAACCTGGAGACGGTCATGCCTGGCTACACCCATTTACAGAGAGCCCAGCCGGTGACCTTCGGCCATTATATGATGGCCTATGCCAATATGATGAAGCGGGATGTGGTCCGTCTGGAAAACTGCCTGGAGGGGATGGACGATATGCCCCTGGGATCCGGCGCACTGGCATCCACGACCTATCCCATTGACCGGGATTTTGTGAGGCAGCAGCTGGGCTTTTCCCGGGTGACGGACAATTCCCTGGACGGAGTCTCGGACCGGGATTACTGCATTGAGCTGACCAGTGCGCTGTCGATCTTAATGATGCATATTTCCCGGCTGTCGGAGGAGATCATTGCCTGGTGCTCCTGGGAATTTAAGTTTGTGGAGCTGGACGATGCCTTTTCCACCGGCTCCTCCATCATGCCCCAGAAGAAAAATCCCGATGTCTGTGAGCTGATCCGTGGCAAGACTGGGCGGGTATACGGAGATCTGATGACGCTTTTGACCATGCTAAAGGGGATCCCTCTTGCCTATAATAAGGATCTGCAGGAGGATAAGGAAGCTGTTTTCGATGCCATTGATACGGCAAAGCAGTGTCTGAAGGTACTGACGCCCATGTTTTCCACCATGGAGATCCTGAAGGATAATATGAAAAAAGCGGCATTAAAGGGCTTTATCAATGCCACCGACTGTGCAGATTATCTCACGAAAAAGGGGATGCCCTTCCGGGACGCATACAGGACCGTTGGCCAGCTGGTGGCCCAGTGCGTAAAGGAAGACAAGTCCCTGGCAGATCTGACCCTGGAAGAGTATAAAGAGTATTCGGAGCATTTTGATGCGGATATTTATAGGGCCATCGACCTGGGGACGTGTGTGGCCGGGAGATGCGTCACCGGAGGCCCGGCTCCCAGTGAGGTGGAGCGGCAGATCGGCGTGATCCGTCGGTTCCTGGAGCAAAGAAAATAATAAGAAATAAAACAAAGATCCCGCCCTGTCTGGCACACAGGGCGGGAAATGTTTTTTTGGGGACCTGTCCGATGCAGCTCTGGAAGACAGGAATGAAAATTTCTATACGATGTATGAGATGTAAAGGAAAAAGCTATACCATATGCAAACACTTGATTTCTATTAGCTGTCTGATATAATGAAAAACATTGAGAATATTTGGGAGGAAGAAAAAGTGAAAACGAAGAAGGTACTGGCAGGATTTACTGCGGCTGCGATCGCAGCCAGTATGATAACTGGCTGTGGGTCTGGTGCGAAAACAGAGACAGCGGTAAGCACAGAGGCAGAGACAACGGCGGCCGAAGAGAAGGAAACGACGGCGGCAGAGACGGCACAGGATACGGAAAAGAGGAAAGAGCGGATCCTTACGGTCAGCGGAAACGGGGATTTTGGTTTCCCATCCGTTTATACGATCTCCCCCAAGGGCCAGGGTTATATGACGCTCAGCTATATTTTTGACACGCTGATGTGGAAGGATGAGTCCGGTCTGATCCCCTATCTGGCAGAGGACTATTCTGTGTCTGAGGATGGACTGACCTATACATTCCAGCTGAGAAAGGGCGTATCCTTTACAGACGGCACTCCTTTTACGGCAGAGGATGTAAAGTTTACCTTTGATTATATGAAGGAACATCCCTATAAATGGGTATCCGTGTCCATGGTGGAGGAAGCGTCCGTTGTGGATGAGCATACGGTGGAAATTAAGCTGAATAAGACGTATAATCCGTTTTTGAGCGATGTGGCAGGAAGCCTTCCGATCCTTCCCAAGCATATATGGGAGAATGTGACGGAGCCGGAGACGTTCACAGAGCCGGAGGCGGCAATTTCCACAGGCCCGTTCATCCTGGAAAATTATGATTCGGCAGCAGGAACGTATACGCTTAAGGCAAATGAAGATTACTTCTATGGGGATGTCCAGATCGACAAGCTGGTGATCGCCAATGTTTCCGGAGGCGATTCCAAGGAAGCGCTGTTAAGCGGGGAGATTGCTGCGGCTCCCAATATCAGCTATAAGGCGGCAATGTCCTTAAAGGATTCTCCGGAATACACAGTATTAGAGGGCCCGGGCCTTTCCGTAACAAGACTTTATTTTAATTTTGACGAAGAGGCAATGGCTGTAAAGGAGATCCGTCAGGCCATGTATCATGCAGTCAATCTGGATGAGATCGTAGAGAAGGCTTACGGCGGAGCCGGCTATCCGGGATCTGCCGGCCATGTACAGCCCGGAACGCCCTGGTACAACCCGGACGTCCGTCAGTATGCGTATGATGTGGAGACAGCGAAGAAAATGCTTTCCGAGGCAGGGGCAGCAGACAGCAACGGGGACGGGATCCTGGAATACAACGGAGAAGAGATGTCCTATACGCTGACCTTCACGGAGAATGATGAAAAGCTGGCGGAGCTTTTAGTATCTTATATGAAAGCCGTGGGGATCGAGCTGGTTCCGCAGAGCGCCGATGATGCAACGGTAAAGGCAGCCATCAGCGAAGGAAACTTTGAGCTTGCCTTTAATACCAACGGCTCCTTCGGCGGCGATCCGGTGTTCCTGTCCCGTTTTGCAACAGTCGGCGCAGACGGAGCTCCTTCCGTAACCGGACAGGGCGGAACGACCTGGGAAAGCGAGGAATATAACAGGATCTATAATGAATCCGCAGTGGAGCAGGACGATGCAAAACGTCACCAACAGGTGAACGAACTTCAGGAGATCATCGCAGAAGAGCTTCCCTGTCTGACCTTATACTATAAGAAGGCAGTCGCCGCTTATAACAATACGATTTTTGACGGCTTTTATTATACGCCGGATGGGATCTCCATTGCAGTTCCGTTTATTATGAATAAGCTTGTCTTCGTTTCCGGCCAGTGGAAGGCACAGTAGCGGAGCAGTACAGACGAAAGAGGACTTTTATGAAACGTGGGGGGAAAATGGTTCGGACATACGGACTTTATCTGGTGCTGATCCTGTGCATCAGTTTTTTCCTTCCGCGTTTTTTGCCGGGAAGCCCCCTGTCTGTGCTGGATGAGGCGACGGCTTCCCAGAATATGGAGGCCTTTCCGGATACATTCCGGGAGTATTACGCCCCGGAAAAACCGGAAGCGGTGCAGTTCCTTCTTTATTTAAAACATCTTCTTTCCGGGGATCTGGGCTACTCCCTGACCGGAAAACGGAAGGTCGCAGACATGATCGGGGAAAGTCTTGGATACAGCCTCCTTTTGGCGGGACTTGCGATGACAGTCAGTACGTGCATCGGCGTCTGGTATGGGATGCGGGCAGGGCTTAAGGAAGGGAGCAGTCCGGTACGGCTTTTTCCTCTGATCCTGCTGCAGGCAGTACCTGTCTTTCTTCTTGCAGAGAGCCTGCGGCTTTTGTTCTCCTACCGGCTTTCCTGGTTTCCGTCAAGGGGAGCGTACAGCGTTGGGATGCACCCGTCTTCCGAGGGCTTTCTTCTGGATGTGCTTTACCATATGGTGCTTCCGCTGACGGTCATGATCCTTTCAGAGATCCCCGGTATTGCTGTCTTTACATATAACAGTACGGTGCGGATCAAAAAGCAGCAGTTTGTACGGATGGCCGTTTACTTAAATCTTACGCAGAATATAATTGAAAAAAAATATTTTTTCCGGAATATTCTTCCGGAGATCCTCGGAAAGCTCAGCATCCAGAGTATTTCCTGTGTGGCGGGAACGATGTTTGTGGAGGCGGTTTTTGCATATCCGGGGATCGGAATGCTTCTCCGGACTGCGACGGCCAACCGGGATTACCCGCTGATGCAGGGGATCCTGCTGACTGTCTGTACGCTGGCGCTGGTGATCAACGCCATTTTTGAATTCCTGATCCAGCAGATCTCCAGGAGGTAGGTGAATATGAAAAAAATATGGTCCAGGCTTTCTGCTGTCCAGCGGATCTGTGCAGGGATCTGCATTTTTTATTTTCTTGCAGCAGCTTTCGGCCCCATATTTTCTCCGTTTCCTCCGGATGATTTTTCGTCCCCGGCCCTTCTGCCGCCGGGACGGGTCCATCTTCTGGGAACCGATGAAATGGGGCATGATATTTTTTCCATGGTGCTGAGCGGGTTCCGGTATACCATGCTGTTTTCGCTGACAGCGGCCCTGGGAAGCGTCTCCCTTGGAACGGTGCTGGCGTTTGCCTCTCTTTATTTTCCGAGGATAGGGCGGGGGATCAATCATCTGGCAACGGTGTTTCTGATCATCCCGGATATTCTCTTGATCCTTTTTGTGGCGGCCTTTGCAGCGCCAACCTGTACAAATACCATCCTCAGCATGATATTTTTTTCCTGGCCCCGGGTCTTCCGGATCGCAAGGTCCAGGCTTTCCGCCTGTTTTTCCTCCAATAAGGTAGCATATACCATGCTGATAGGAGGAAATATGTGGGATGTGATCCGGAAGCTGTGGCATGACGGATATCCGGTGATCGGAACGCTTTTTATGATGCAGGCCAGCCGGGCGGTCACCTATGAGACTACGCTGGCATTTTTTGGCTTGGGGGATCCGCTTTTAAAGACCTGGGGAAGGCTGATCCGCAGTGCGTTAAATTATGAAAATTTCTTTTACGACAATACCTGGTGCTGGTATCTGCTCCCGGCAATGATCTGTGTGGTCGTTTATGTGGCGGTACTCTCCGTACTGGTATTTGATGAGGGGAAGGTATGATAGAAATACAGGGACTTTCCATTTTTTATGGAAAAAGAAAGCTGGCCTATCCGGATATTTCCGTAAAAAAGGGGGAGGCAGTGGGCATAGCGGGAAAAAGCGGATGCGGAAAAACATCGCTGTTTTCGTTTCTTTTGGGAGAGCTTCCGGACAGTGCCTTTTCCTATGAGAGGGCAGAGCTTCTTGGACGGGATCTGTCTTTATGGGGGATGGAACGGTTTGAAAAGATCAGCTATATCCCGCAGTTTGCCCAGAGTGCCTTAAACCCCAGGATGAAGGTCTGGGAGCATATAGACGCGGTCCTTTCGGCCTGCGGACGCCGGGGAAGCGGGGAGGCAGAGGAGCTGTTCCAGAAACTGGCTCTTTCAGAGGAGCTTTTTTCCAGATATCCCAGTACGCTGTCCGGGGGGCAGAAGCAGAGGATCGTGATCGCCCTTGCGATGCTAAAAGAACCGGAGCTCCTTTTTATGGATGAGCCGTCCTCTGCCATCGACTTTATCACTCTGCGGCGGATCCTGGAGTACATATGGTCCATTAAAGGAACGACAACGATCCTGATGACGGCCCATCAGCGGCCATTTCTGGAAAAGGCTGTGGACCGGATCGTGGAGCTTTCGGAGGGAGAAAAATGCTGGAAATCAGAAATGTGACAAAAAGCTACGATGAAAAAGCGGTCCTGTCTTCAGTCTGCTTCACGCTTTTGGATGGGGAAAGCCTTTTGCTGGCAGGAGAAACGGGAGGCGGAAAAACAACTCTGGCCCGGATCATCTGTGGGAGCCAATGCCCGGATTCGGGGGAGGTGCTTCTGGATGGAAAACGTCTTTTGGGCACGTATCGGAAAAGGAGCCCAGAGGAGCTGGCAGATATCCAGTATATCTTTCAGGATCCGTACAGCGCCGTTGAGCTCACCAATACGCTTCGCCAGACCCTGGGTGAAACGGAGCGGGTCATGAAACGGCATGGGCGCGGCTGTATTCCTATGGAGGAGGCGCTTTTCCAGACGGCGCCGGAGCTTCTGGGAGATATGGATAAAAAAATGGAGCAGTTTTCCGGCGGTCAGCTTCAGCGGATCTGCATTGCCAGAGCCCTGATCCCCAGGCCGAAGCTTCTGATCACAGATGAGTCTACCTCCATGCTGGATAAGGATGGAGAAGACGAGGTCCTAGACGTCCTTCACCGGCTGAAAAGGGAAAGAAAGGTGAGCATCCTGTCTGTCGTCCACGATATTGACTTTTCAGTGGCCCGCTGGGACCGGATCGCAGTGCTTTTTGGGGGAAGGATCGTTGAGGACCTGCCGTTTGGCCGGTTCTTAGAAGAGGCGGCACATCCTTACAGCCGCCGCCTGATCGAGAGCAGTCTTTTTTTCAGTGAAAAATAAATGGGAGGGGAAAGAAAAATGTCAAAGATCATCACGGTGGATCTGTCCGAGGGGCAGATCGGGGAGAGCGAGTATACCTTTGGACCAGGGAGGGATTACGGCCGGGGGCTGGCCATGCGCCTTTTGAAGGAGCACGTGCCGGATTCCTGCGGACGGCTGGATGCGGAAAATGCGGTCATTTACACACCGGGCCTTTTTACAGGAAACATGGCGCCCAGCGCCACCAGGGGCCTTATCATGTCAAAGGGAGAGGGGAAAAAGGGGCTCTGTGTTTCCAGTATCACCGGAGATTTTCCCCAGAAGCTGGCGTCTCTGGATATAGCATCCATTGTAGTAACGGGAAAATATGAAAAACGGAATGCAGTCATCTTCGTGGATCCGAACGGGGCAGAGCTTATGTGTATGCCGGAGCTTGAGGACCATACGACAGCAGAGATGGTGGATATGCTCAGAAAGCAGTTTGGCGAGGACTGCGCCATCATCGGAACCGGCCAGGCTGCGGACCGTATGATGCCGCTGGCCAGTATTTTCGTGACTTATCCAGAGGGACAGCCAAGATTTTATTGTCCCCGGAGCGGAGTCGGCGATATCCCGGGAAGCAAGGGCCTGCGTGCCGTTGTTTTAAAGGCACAGACATATTTTGGAAGCCCCTGTGTGAACAAAGAGGCGTTTCGTGATACCGGAAAGCGTCTGGCAAAGATCATCATGGACAACGAGATCTGCGGCGGCGCTCTGCCGGGACTGGGCTCCATTACCTTGATCCACCTTTTAAAAAGCCGCCAGGCGGTGCCGGAGGTGGAAAAAAGGAGCAGAGAAGGAGCAGAGACAGCGGAGAAGCAAGGCGGCTGCAGGACCAATTACTGCTGTGCGCCAATGTGCGTCATCGGCTGCTTAAACCGGCACAGTGCAGGGACAGGAGAGGTATTTTCAGCGCCGGAGGAATCCGAAGTACGGGCAGCGCTGACCCAGTGCTTTGGATTTGAAGAAGCGGCCTTTGCAAAGGAGCTGAACCGGCATGGCTTTTCGATCGGCTTAAATACCACAGAATTTGTATATACGGTATCCATGTACTGGAAGGCGACAGGCGAAACGGCCACCAGGGAAAAGGTCCTCTCCATGATGGAAGAGGTGGAGAAGGGAAGCGTACTGGGACGCCTGATCGGCGGAGGGACTGCCGGAGTGGCAGAGCTTTTTAAAGACAGGCCGGATGTGGCAGCTCTTGTTACAAAACCGTCGGTGGTCCAGGAAGAGCAGTTTAAGGTGCATCTGGACAAGCTTTATCCGGAGCTTCAGGATATGGACGATATGGAGCTTCTGTACCGCCAGGTCTTCGTTCTGGAAAACCTGGGCTTCTGTATCTTCTCTTCCTTTGCGCTTCTGAACAACAGAGAGGTCCTGGAGCTTCTGGCACAGATGGCTTCTGACAAGTTCGGGGCCAGGGTCACAGCCCAGGAATTACTCTCTTATGCCGGGGATTGTATTGAACAGGAGACCGCCTACCAGAGAGAGCGGCTGGCCGGGAGCGTTCAGAAAAACATTCCAGAGTTTATCAAGGTTTTGTACCGGTATTTCAGTGAATAAATAACAGATCATTCTTCAAAAGACTGGTCAACAGAAAAAATCCCGCCCTGTCTGGCACACAGGGCGGGAAACGTTTTAAGGGGGACCTGCCAGACGCAACTCTGGCAGGTATGAGTATGAAAAAGCTTTGTGTGTTCAAGTGTAGCACTTGAAACAAAGGCAGGTTATCCTTTCGGATAACGTAATTGTATTATATGGGGTAAATGTGTACAAAGTGTGATTGGAACATAAAAAAATTATAAATATATATAACAGAATATGGTAGATATGGTAAAATATCCGTAAGAATTGCCTGGAGGTTCGTCCGGATGTGTGTCTGGAATGAGCTGCAATGTATGGCATATAGGAAGGGAGAGATACCATGGAAAACATACTGGTGATCGGGATCGCAGGCGGCTCCGGCAGCGGAAAGACGACGCTGACCACCCGGCTTGCGGAGCAGTTCCCGGAAGAGGTGACGGTGATCCGGCATGACGATTACTATAAGCACTACGAGGATCTGACCCTGGAAGAAAGAAAGCTTTTAAACTACGACCATCCCAATGCCTTTGATACGGAGCTTCTGATCCGCCATCTGATGGAGCTGAAGCAGGGACGGCCGGTGGAATGTCCCGTTTATGATTATGCGGTATATAATAGAAGCGGAAGGACCCGGACCATACAGCCGCGGCAGGTGGTGATCGTGGAGGGGATCCTGATCTTTGAAAACCGCAGCCTCTGCGATCTCATGGATATCCGGGTATTCGTGGATACAGATGCAGATATCCGCATCATCCGCAGGATCCAGAGGGATGTGGTGGAGCGCGGCAGGAGCCTGGAATCCGTGATCGGCCAGTATATAAACACGGTGAAGCCCATGCATGAGCAGTTTGTGGAGCCCAGTAAGAGGAACGCCAGCATCATCGTTCCCGAGGGCGGCTGCAACCGGGTGGCCATGCAGATGCTCTTAAGCCAGGTGCGGAGCCACCTGCGGGGGGAGGACTGACCGGGGCCGGGGAAGGCCGGATCGGAAGCCTGCGCGGCTCCAGTCTTCAGAATGGTTGCATTTTGCCACAATTTTGCCCGAGTTTTGCGGGAGAAATCTTAAGATTAAAAAGGAAGAATGTGGTATACTCTTTTTATACAGAAATTAAGGTCCGCGGCAGCGGCATAAGGAGGAATACCATGATACGGAAGAATAAATTACGGCTGACCCTGACTACGGCGCTTATGACGGCTGCCCTGGGATTCCCGGCTCTGGCTTCGGAGCGGATCGAGGATATTACCCTGGAGATCGAATCCGGGATCCATGCGGGAGAATACGGAGACGGCGATTATGTGGATGTGATCGTGGATCATGAGGGCTGCTATCTGGATACGGTAACGGTGACCAACGTGCCGGGGGATATCTGGGAGACTGGGGATGAGCCCCGGTTAAAGATCGTTTTACGGACGGACGAGGGCTATATTTTTGCCTCCGGCCTGGGAGAGGACGAGGTGGCTCTGGACAAAGAGACAGGGATCGTGACCTCCGTATCCCGGAGCTCCTCCCGCCTTACGATCCTTGTGACCCTGGCGGAGCTGGATGAGGACGATTATTACGAATATGACGAGGACTATACCCTGGACGTGGAGGAGGCTCTGTGGGATTCGGCTGTGGGCGGTCTGGCCGGCTGGGCAGGAAACGACTACGCAAGGAAATATGAGGTCCGTCTTTATAAGGACGGCGACGAGGTGGGCCAGACAGTTACAACGGAAAAGCTGACCTACAATTTCTCCGGCCACTTCTCCGGGGCGGGAACGTACCAGTTCCGGGTGCGGGCGGTCCGCGGCGAGTACGATGAGGGAAGCTGGGCGGAATCAGATGAGCGGACAGTATCTGACGAGGAGGCGGCCAGGATCCGCAGCCAGGCGGCCAGCACCTCCCATGGATATGCCGCCGTGGATCCGGCGGGGACCTGGCTCTGGCAGCCGGAAGCCGGCTGGTGGTGGTGCAATCCCAACCGCAGCTATCCCTACTCCGTATGGGCGATGATCGATGGAAAGTGGTATTACTTCAATGAACAGGGCTACTGCGTGATGAACGACTGGGTAACCACCGGAGGAAAATGGTATTACTGCGGCGAAAGCGGGGCCATGGTCACAAGCCAGATGATCAACGGCCAGTATTACGTCAATATCAATGGAGAGTGGGTGCAGTAGCACACGGCGGCGGCTGGCTCCTGTTTTTTGGGAAAAATGAAAAAACCTCTTTAAAAACCGGATTCTTTTGTATATAATAAGATTGATATTTCGCGCTCTGAAAAACAGAGATCAGACGGAATACAGCGGCGGCCGGTACTGGGCTGCGCCTGTATTCCGAGAAATAGAGAGTATCCGGGTGAAAAGACAGAAAAGACAGGAGGAAAATGGCAATGATGATGTCCAACGACATTGGAATTGATTTAGGTACGGCCAGTATCCTTGTATATATTAAAGGAAAAGGCGTTGTATTAAAGGAACCGTCGGTGGTTGCCCTGGACAGGGAGACCAATAAGGTGATCACCTTTGGTGAGGAGGCCCGTCTGATGATCGGGCGTACTCCCGGCAATATCGTGGCGGTCCGCCCCCTCAGAAAGGGCGTGATCTCCGACTATACCGTGACCGAGAAGATGTTAAAATACTTCATCGACAAGGCAGTGGGAAAAAGGACCTTAAGAAAGCCCAGGATCGCGGTCTGCATCCCCAGCGGAGCCACAGAGGTTGAGAGAAAGGCCGTTGAGGACGCCACCTACCAGGCCGGCGCCAGAGAGGTCTGCATCATCGAGGAGCCGGTGGCGGCGGCCATTGGAGCGGGCATCGATATTTCCAAGGCCTGCGGAAACATGATCGTCGATATCGGAGGCGGTACTGCGGATATCGCGGTGATCTCCCTGGGAGGCACCGTAGTAAGCACCTCCATCAAGACTGCCGGAGACGATTTCGATGAGTCTCTGGTGCGTTATATGAGAAAGAAGCACAATCTTCTGATCGGTGAGAGGACCGCCGAGGAGATCAAGATCAATATCGGTGCGGCGTACCGCCGGCCGGAGCTGGTGACCATGGAGGTGCGCGGAAGGAACCTGGTAACGGGACTCCCGAAGACCATCGTAGTTACCTCTGACGAGACCCTGGAGGCCCTTAAGGAGCCGGCGATGCAGATCGTGGACGCAGTACACAACGTCTTAGAGCGGACGCCTCCGGAGCTGGCCGCAGATATTTTTGACCGGGGCATCGTACTTACGGGAGGCGGAGCCCTGCTTTCCGGTCTGGACGCCCTGATCGAGGAAAAGACGGGCATCACGACGATGATCGCGGAGGAGCCGCTGACGGCGGTGGCCATCGGAACTGGTAAATTCATTGAGTTTTTCCATGGAGGAAAGCATTCAGACAGATAAATGGCGACTGTAACAGGTTATGTAGAAAAGATAAAATACCGCAATGATGAGAATGGCTATTCGGTGCTGAGCGTTGCCGATGGCAAGGAGAAGTATGTCCTGGTGGGCACCTTTGCGTATATCGCAGAGGGGGAGCGCATCGAGGCAACGGGGCGCATGGTAGAGCATTCGATTTATGGCGAGCAGCTGTCGGTGGAGAGCTATGAGATCAAGCCTCCCGAGGACACGCTGGCAATAGAACGGTATCTCGGCTCCGGTGCGATCAAAGGCATCGGAGCTGCTTTGGCTAAAAGGATCGTGAAAAAATTCAAGGCCGATACCTTCCGTATCATCGAGGAGGAGCCGGAACGGCTCTCTGAGGTCAAGGGGATCAGCGAGCGGATGGCCATGGAGATCAGCAGCCAGGTGGAGGAAAAACGGGAGCTGCGCCAGGCCATGCTGTTTCTCCAGCAGTATGGGATCCATATGAACCTGGCGGTGAAGATCTACCAGCAGTATGGCCAGCGGATGTATTCGGTGATCCAGGAGAATCCCTACCAGCTGGCGGACGACATCCATGGCGTCGGCTTTAAGATCGCCGATGAGATCGCGGCAAAGGTGGGGATCTTTACGGACTCCGATTACAGGATCCGGAGCGGGATGTTTTATGCTCTTTTACAGGCTGTTGGGAACGGCCACACCTACCTTCCCAGGGAGGAGCTGTTTGCCAGCGCGGCGGAGCTCCTTAAGGTGGATGCAGACTATATGGAAAAGCATCTCATGGACCTACAGATGGAAAAAAAGCTGGTGGTGAAGGAAAAGGACGGCGGGATGATCGTCTATCCGGCCCAGTTTTACTATATGGAGCTCAATACCGCCAGAATGCTCCACGATCTGAACATACGGGATACGGTGCCGCCGGAGAAAATAAGGAAGCGGCTGGAGTCCATCGTGGCCGGAGAGCAGATCGAGCTGGACGTCCATCAGGAGGAGGCGGTCATCGAAGCGGTGAACAACGGGCTCCTTATTATCACCGGAGGGCCGGGAACCGGAAAGACCACCACCATCAACACGATCATCCGGTATTTTGAACAGGAGGATATGGAGATCCTTCTGGCAGCCCCCACAGGCCGGGCGGCCAAGCGGATGGCCGAGGCCACAGGCTATGAGGCCCGGACCATCCACCGGCTCCTGGAGCTTACGGGAGCCCCGTCCATGGACAGCGGACGCAATGGGAACGGCAGCACCGGAGGGGAGACCCGGCTGGAGGGGATGCATTTTGAGCGCAACGAGGCCAATCCGCTGGATGCGGACGTGGTCATCATCGACGAGGTCTCCATGGTGGATATCAGCCTGATGCATTCCCTTTTAAAGGCTGTCAACGTGGGGACCAGGCTGATCCTGGTGGGGGATGTGAACCAGCTTCCCAGCGTGGGGCCGGGAAATGTCCTGCGGGATATGATCCAGTCGGGAAAATTTCCGGTGGTGATGCTCACAAAGATCTTCCGCCAGGCGGCCCAGAGCGACATTATCGTAAACGCCCATAAGATCAACGCCGGAGAGCGGGTGCCCCTGGAAAAGCGCAGCCGGGATTTCCTTTTTATCCGCCGGGACAATCCTGCGGCTATTATTAAAGATATGATGGTCCTTTTAAGGGATAAGCTGCCGGGCTATGTGGGCGCGGAGATCCAGGAGATCCAGATCATGACGCCCATGCGCAAGGGCGCTCTGGGCGTGGAGCAGCTGAACCGGATCCTCCAGGAAAATTTCAATCCTCCGGCGGCAGACAAGCCGGAAAAGGAGGCGGGAGGTACCATATTCCGGACCGGGGATAAGGTAATGCAGATCAAAAATAATTACCAGCTGGCCTGGGAGGTGCGGAACCGCTATGGGATCCCGGTGGACAAGGGCGAGGGCGTCTTCAACGGCGACATGGGCGTCATACGCCAGGTAAACGCCTTTTCCGAGACCCTGGAGGTGGAATTTGACGAGGGGCGGATGGTGGAGTACAGCTTTAAGCAGCTGGAGGAGCTGGAGCTGGCATATGCCATCACCATACATAAATCCCAGGGAAGCGAATACCCGGCGGTGGTGATCCCCATTTATTCGGGGCCGCGGATGCTGATGACCAGGAATCTGATCTATACAGCCGTGACCAGGGCGAAAAAATGTGTGTGCCTGGTGGGACTGCCGGAAATGTTCCAGTTTATGGTGGAGAATGAAATGGAGCAGAAGCGGTATTCCGGACTGAAGGACCGGATCCTGGAGATCGAGCCGTGAATTTAAATGCAGATCGGATCCGGGCGGACCAGTCCGCGGGATCTGAACCAGAGTTTAAGCCCAGGCCCGATGGATCCGGGCCTGGACAAATAGAAAAATATAAAAATCCATGAATAAAGAAACAATTCTGAATGTTCTTTTTCCCCGGCACTGTCCGGTGTGCGGGGAGATCGTAAAGCCGCCGGGCGGTCTGATCTGCCCGGCCTGCTTTCATAAGCTTTCTTTTGTAAAACAGCCTGTATGTAAAAAATGTGGAAAAGAGATCCAGGATGCGGCGGAGGAATTCTGCGGGGACTGCACAAAGCGCCGCCATGCCTTCGAGTCCGGCCTGGCCCTTATGAATTATGATGAGACGGCCAGGAGATCCATGGCCTGGATCAAATATAAAAATAAGAGGGAATATCTGGACTTTTATGGAGCGGCCCTGGCGGCCAGGTATGAAAAGCAGATCCGGCGCATGCATGCGGACGTCCTTGTTCCGGTGCCGGTCCATCCGTCCAGAAAGCGGGCCAGGGGCTTTAACCAGGCAGAGGTGCTGGCCGTCTGTCTGGAAAAGCGCCTGGGGATCCCGGTGGGATCCGGAATGCTCATCCGGGATAAAAAAACAAAGCCGCAGAAGGAGCTTTCTGCGGCGGATCGTCTGAAAAATCTGTCTGGGGCGTTCCGGGCCGGAACGATCCCCGAGGGAATAAAAACGGTGCTCCTGGTGGATGATATCTATACCACCGGGAGCACTGTGGAGGCCTGCGCCCGGGCGCTTCGGAACGCGGGGGTAAGCCGTGTGTATTTTGTGGTGATCTGCATGACCGGGGGAAGATAGGGGCTGTACCCTACTCGTCCAGGGAGACGAAAAGCCCGCTTTCCTTCTGCTGGAAGGAAAAGTCCTGGGACTCAGCTTCGGAGGACCAGACGGTGACGGTCAGGGTGGAGGTCTCCTTATCCCAGCTTATGGTGGGGCAGATCAAAGCCTCTGTGGCATAGACGGCGGTGGGGAAGGCATTGACCCGGCTGTCCTTATCCATGAGATAGATCCCTTCATACCGGTTCCCGGGAGCCATATAGCCAAAGAGCTTCAGTCCGCTTTCCGGATCCTCAGCCAGGGAGACTACGCCATACTGGCCGTCATTTCCGGAGAGCTTTTCAAAGGGGACGGCCTCGATCTCTCCGGCAGAAAATTTCTGCATGATCGTAAAGAAGTCCCCGGCCTCCTCGGCCTTCATGGAAGCGATCTCTTCGGGGCTGGGGGTCTCCCTGGGGCCGGGAGCACTGCTTTCTGCTTCGGCTGCGCTTTCCGGCGCGCTGGTCTCCAGGGCCTCAGAAGCAGCCTCTGTCCCGTTCTGGCCGCCGGTGCCGGAAGAGCCGCAGGCGGTGAGCACGGCGGCGGCAAGGACCGCCAGGAGCCCGCAGGCAGCCCGGAGGCGGAGTTTCCTGTTTTTCATGGTTTCCATATTTTTCATCATTGTACTGGTTTTCCTTTCTGTTTCCAGCGTGTGCGCTGGTCTGACCCTTTGATTTTATTATATTTCCAGCATTGCGGCCCTTAAATTTTTATAAAAAGTTTCCTGGAGCCGGGGCGGTCGTTTTTTTACAAAAAAACTTGACTGTACAGGCTTTCTATGTTACAATGAGCGGGCGAATGGAAGAACATAGGTCTTTTTTTTTATGCTCAATTTTCGATAGCAGGCAGGGAAAAAGGCCGCCTTACAAAGAATTAAACGGAGGTGGAAGTCGTGCGCACAAAGATTACACTGGCATGTACAGAATGCAAGCAGCGCAATTACAACATGACGAAGGATAAGAAAACTCATCCGGACCGCATGGAGACCAAGAAGTACTGCAGATTCTGCAAGAGACACACAATGCACAAAGAAACTAAGTAATCCGGTTTTCAGAAGGACGTGAATTATGGGAGAAACAGCAAGTAATGAGAAAGCCCCCAAAAAGGACTTTATCAAAGGCTTAAAAGCTGAATTCAGCAAGATCATCTGGCCGGATAAAGAAACTCTGACAAAACAGTCTGTTGTGGTAGTAGCAACAACACTTGTTTTGGGAATTGCGATCGCACTCCTTGATCTGATCATTAAGTTTGGTCTCAATATCGTTATTGGTTAAGGATGAGGTGAAGATATGTCAGAAGCACAATGGTATGTTGTACACACTTATTCCGGATATGAGAATAAGGTAAAAGTTGACATTGAAAAGACAATTGAAAACAGAGGACTTCAGGACCAGATCTTAGAGGTTTCCGTCCCGTTGGAAGAGGTTATCGAACTGAAGAACGGCGCTCAGAAGCAGGTGGAACGCAAGATGTTCCCGGGCTACGTGCTGATCCATATGATCATGAATGATGATACATGGTACGTGGTCAGAAACACCAGAGGCGTGACCGGTTTCGTAGGACCGGGATCCAAGCCGGTGCCGCTCAGCGAGGATGAAATGAGAAACCTCGGATTTAAGACAACCGGAGTCGTCGTTGATTTTGAGGTCGGAGACACCATCGTGGTGATGTCCGGCGCATGGAAGGATACCGTGGGCGTCGTTAAGACCGTCAACGAATCCAGACAGTCCTTAACGATCAACGTCGAAATGTTCGGCCGTGAAACACCGGTAGAACTGAATTTTTCTGAAGTGAAGAAAATGTAGGCTGCGCCCGTTTGCGCAGATGTACGAGTGGGAGGGAAATCCCGACATTACCACATGATTTAGGAGGTGCCTAATTATGGCAAAGAAAGTAACAGGATATATCAAATTACAGATCCCGGCAGGAAAGGCTACACCGGCTCCGCCAGTTGGTCCGGCACTCGGACAGCACGGCGTTAATATCGTACAGTTCACAAAGGAGTTCAACGCCAGAACTGCTGACCAGGGCGACATGGTCATCCCGGTTGTTATCACCGTTTACGCGGACAGAAGCTTCAGCTTCATCACAAAGACTCCGCCGGCTGCTGTATTATTAAAGAAGGCCGCAAAGATCAAATCCGGTTCTGCAGCTCCCAACAAGACAAAGGTTGCTACCCTGTCCAGAGCTGAGGTTCAGAAGATCGCTGAATTAAAGATGCCGGATCTCAACGCTGCAAGCATTGAGGCTGCTACCAGCATGATCGCCGGTACTGCCCGTTCCATGGGTATCGTTGTAGAGGATTAATCCGGAAGCAGCAGGCTGTTTTCGCTGAGGGGCATATCCCCATACAGTGACAAATACGTGGGAGGGAGAACTCCCGACAATACCACAGGAGGTTATTTAGAATGAAAAGAGGAAAAAGATACGTAGAAGCGGCAAAAGCTATCGACCGCGCTACTCTTTATGATACAGCAGACGCTATCGCACTTGTAAAGAAGGCTGCTGTTGCAAAATTCGATGAAACTATCGAGGCTCACTTAAGAACTGGCTGTGACGGCCGTCATGCTGACCAGCAGATCCGCGGCGCTGTTGTTCTGCCGCACGGAACTGGTAAGACTGTACGTATCCTTGTATTCGCAAAGGGACCCAAGGCTGACGAGGCATTAGCAGCAGGCGCTGACTTCGTTGGTGCTGAGGAGCTGATCCCGAAGATCCAGAACGAGGGCTGGTTAGATTTCGACGTTGTTGTCGCTACACCGGATATGATGGGCGTTGTTGGACGTCTTGGCCGTGTACTTGGACCCAAGGGCTTAATGCCGAACCCCAAGGCCGGAACTGTAACCATGGACGTTACAAAGGCCATCAACGAGATCAAAGCTGGTAAGATTGAGTACAGACTCGATAAGACAAACATTATCCACGTGCCAGTAGGTAAGGCTTCTTTCACAGAAGAACAGTTAGCGGACAACTTCCAGACGCTTATGGATGCGATCATGAAGGCAAAACCGAGCACAGTAAAGGGCGCTTACTTAAAGAGCGTTACTCTTACTTCCACAATGGGCCCGGGCGTAAAGTTAAACGTTGCCAAGCTGGTGAACTAATAACTGCCTGAAAAAGTGATTGACAATCCAGATATAATATGTTAGAGTATTCGAGTATTGAATGCCGAAGACAGCAGGTGCCGTAAGGCGTAAGATGAAAACACCTGCCGAGGAATGTACAAAACTCACATGCAGAATTTTGTAAACCTCTCTGTCTCAGCGGCAGGGAGGTTTCCTTGTATATACAGGAATCTGATGCTGTGACGGCTTTACAATGCTGGCAGCCGCATCCAGGCGTGACCCGCCGGGAGAGCAGCTGCGAAAAATAAAACAGGAGGTAAACCATTCATGGCAAAAGTTGAATTAAAGCAGCCGGTTGTAACTGAGATCGCTGAGCTTTTTGACGGAGCAGCTTCCGCAGTAGTTGTTGACTACCGTGGATTAACTGTTGAGCAGGATACCGCTCTTCGTAAACAGTTAAGAGAAGCAGGCGTTACTTATAAGGTATATAAGAACACCATGATCCGCTTCGCAGCAAAGGGAACCGCTTTTGAAGCTCTTGAGCCGAATCTTGAAGGACCGACAGCCCTGGCTGTATCCAAGACAGACGCAACAGCTCCGGCCAGAATCTTAGCAAACTTCGCTAAGACAGCTGACAAGCTTGAATTAAAAGGCGGTGTCGTAGAGGGAACTTACTACGATGCAAAGGCGATCAATGTGATCGCTTCCATCCCGTCCAGAGAGGTTCTTCTTGGAAGACTTCTTGGCAGCATGCAGTCCCCGATCGCAAACTTCGCACGCGTTATCAACCAGATCGCAGAGAAGAACGGCGGTTCTGCAGAGGCATAGGCCGAAAGCAGCTTAGTGAGCGCGAGCGGAACGCGAAGCGCGAGCTTAGCGCGAGGCCGTTCCCGACCCTTAATGAGCGGGAGCGCAGCGAGCGCAAATTTAGTGGAGGGAACCTTCCCATAGGCGCGGGTGCAGCGAAAGCCGTTCCCGACAAGAGGAGGGAACATCCCGTGGGCGCGGACACTGTAAGATCCGTTCCCGACGCAGCATAACGCTGCAAGGTTTTTGGAAACAAAACGTGAAAATAAATAATTAATGGAGGTAAATCATAATGGCAAAGTTAACAACAGCTGAATTTATCGAAGCTATCAAGGAATTATCCGTATTAGAGTTAAACGAGTTAGTAAAAGCATGTGAGGAAGAGTTCGGTGTATCCGCAGCAGCAGGCGTTGTTGTAGCAGCAGCAGGCGCTGGCGCAGCAGCTGAGGAAGAGAAGACTGAGTTCGACGTTGAGCTTACAGAGGTAGGCCCGAACAAGGTTAAAGTTATCAAGGTTGTTCGTGAAGTAACTGGTCTGGGCTTAAAGGAAGCTAAGGACGTTGTAGACGGCGCTCCGAAGGTTCTTAAGCAGGGCGCTTCCAAGGAAGAGGCTGAGGACATCAAGACAAAACTTGAGGCTGAGGGTGCAAAGATCACTCTTAAGTAATTTAAGAAATGATGATAAAAGAAGCCGCAGGTGGGTGACCATCTGCGGCTTTTTTCATGGAAGGGGCTGCTTGGTCCGCGGATCCTTCCGGAAACCACACTGCAAAACTGGAAGAAACCATAAAACCATGTGGAAAGACGGATGCATCTGTGATAGAATGGAACTGGATTCTTAAGGATTTTCCGCGCGCAGCCGTACAGAAAGAAAAGCCGCGGCAAAGACAGAGTACAACAACGGCCGCAGGCCGGAAAACAAAGGAGATTGACCACATGCTGGATGAATTGATAAAGAGATATCCCATACTGGAACGTGTCCGGGAGGACATTGATGTCGTTTACGGGATCCTGGAGCGCTGCTATGAAAACGGCGGGAAGCTTCTGATCGCAGGAAACGGCGGAAGCGCGGCTGACGCGGAGCACATCGTGGGCGAGCTGATGAAGGGCTTTGTGAAGCGCCGCCCAGTGACGGAAGAGATGAAAGAGGCGCTTGAGAAAGCGGACCCTGTGCGTGGGAAGGAGCTCTCTGAAAAGCTCCAGGGCGGCCTTCCGGCCATTGCCCTTGTGGACCATGCCGCTCTTTCCACGGCCTTTGCCAACGATGTGGACGGGATGCTTTCCTACGCCCAGCAGGTCAACGGTTACGGAAAGCCCGGGGACGTATTTTTAGGGATCAGTACCTCGGGAAATGCGGAGAACGTGATGTATGCAGCAGTGACGGCAAAAGCAAAGGGAATGAAGGTCGTGGGACTTACAGGAAAGGACGGCGGGAAGCTGGCAGGGATCGCCGACGCAGCCGTCATTGTCCCGGAAATGGAAACGTATAAGATCCAGGAGCTTCATCTCCCGGTGTACCATGCGCTGTGCCTGATGCTGGAACACCGGTTTTATGAGCAGTAGGGGACCGGGGGCGGCATGAAGAGACAGGAATGGATTTTACTGATCGTCCTGGCCATAACCGTAATGGCCTCGGTACTGGTCGGAGTTGGACAGGTATATATAACAGGAATGGAAGGCGTCCGCTTAAAGGCAGATCAGACACTCTGGCTGTTTTTTGAGACGGCAGCCCTGTTTGGCATATCCTTTTTTATCATACGTCTGGCACAGACCAAGTGGCTGCGCTTCCTTTTGCTGTCGTTTATGACCATGGGATTTTTATGGATCCACCAGGTATTTCTCCCGGTGCTGGTATCCGGGGCCTACCTGGCGGCTGTGATCCGGTGCGGCAGCGCGCTGAGGCGTCTCCTGGACCGGCACAGACGCCTTCCGGAATACCATGGGGTCACGTGCATGGCAGATCTTACCCTGGGCTGCGGCCTTCTGATCACAGTGTTCTGCCTCATGTCCCTGACGGGGATCGGAAGCATTGGAAACACCAGGCTGGCGGTCCTGGTCCTGCTGGCCCTGTCGTTTTTTCCGGCAGTTTCCGGATCGGAGGCCAGGGCCAGAGCCAGGGCCGGTTACGGCGGCTTCTGGATGGAACGGAAGCCCATGACCGTGGGAGTTTCCCTGTGCCTGGCTTTTTTCTTTGCCATGGTGCTCCTGCAGGCGGGGCGCATGAACATCTGCGCCGATTATGATTCCCTCCACTATGGACTCCGGTCCGAGTATATTTTAAACGACGGCGGCGGGATCTACGAGGATCTGGGAAGCGTCAACGTGGTCTATACGTACTCCAAGGGCCTGGAGATCCTGCTGCTTCCCATTTCGGGCCTTCCCTCGTACAGCTTTTTCCTCAGCGCGCAGCTCTGGATGACCGTGGGCCTTCTCCTGACGGCCGGAAAGATCGCAGGTCTTTTTGTAAACCGCCGTCATGGCCTTTTGTGTCTGGCGCTGCTGGCGTCGGTGCCCGGGATCATGAATATGTCGGTCACGGCGAAAACCGATTCGGCCACGGCCCTGTTCCAGCTGATCATGATCTATTTCCTGCTCCTTTATATCAAGCGGCAGAAGACGTATTGGCTGGTACTGGCGGGAAACGCATTTTTCATGACCATGGTCTTAAAGCCCACGGCCCTGGTATTCTCTACCATCGTGGGGGGAACGGCGTTCCTCTGCATGGTCTTCATGAAGCGTCTGCGGATCCAGTGGAGGGAGCCGTTTTTCCTGGGATGGATCCCTATGCTCTCCATGTGGGCGCTGGTGTGGCTGAGGACCTGGCTTCTCACGGGGCTTCCTGTGACGTCGGTGTTCTACTCCATCTGGAATAAGCTGGGCTTCGTGGTCCGCTATCCGTTCCGGTTTGACGATCTGCCGTCCAATGGCGGCTCCCTGTTCTCCATAAGCGGAGTGAAGCATTTTTTAAAGCGTCTCTACGGCGTTCTGCTGGCTCCTGTGGGAGAGGATATGGCCCATGTCTGGATCGCCTGGGGGACTCCGATCCTTCTGATCTTTCTGGTCCTGTTCCTTGTCGTGCTTCTGGCCAGGACGCGCCGGTTCCGGAAAACGGAGGAAAAGCCCTTTTGCTGCCTGGTCTGGATGTTTCTGGCATGCGGAGCGGCCAGCCTGGCGGCCCTGTACCTTTTATGGCAGGTGGACGGCAACTACTTTATCCTTTTATATGCCCTTTTCGGGATCCTGGCGGCGGTTGCCATCGGGAAGCTGGAGAGCCGCTTCCTGGCCCGCTCTGTGGTAAAGCTTCTGATCCCGGCGGTGCTCTTTAATGTGACGGTGACAGGGGTCTCCAACTGGAAGGGGGCTCTGGGTCTGTCCCCGGTGAAGCTGGTCCACAAGGGCTATTTTGACCACTGGCAGCAGGAAAAGGAGAACATGGCCTTAAAGGGCAATGAAAAGATCTGGGAGATCCTGGAGGCGGATCCGGAAACCAGGGTGCTGGTATTCGGGCAGCAGCCGGAAATGCTGATGTTCCCATGTAATACCCAGAGCTATACGGATGTGGAGGGAAGCGGCGGAAACTTTTATATTTCTGCCAGCCCCGAGGCCATGGTGAGCTTCATGGACCATGCGGGCACCGATTATGTGTACCTGGGAAGCGGGTTCTTGCGGCCTGGGACCGAGGGCTGGAGGAATGTCACGGCCATGATCCAGAGCGGCTACGTGACCGATGTGTTTTATGAGAACGGCAACGGACTGGGACGCTTTACGGCGGACCCGGCCGTGGAAAAGGCAGAAGAAGAACTGGCGGATTTTGTGACAAAATACTGGCCGGGAGAACAGCAGTAAGGGGAATGACATGGAAGTACTTCATAGGATCGCGGACGAGTTTGAAAAAAGAAAGGATGACCTGCTGGTCTTTGCCCTGCTCCTGGGCTTTGGCTTCTTTATAAACAGGGGGGTGGAGCTGAAGGGGCTTTACATGGACGACCTGTATCTGTGGTCCTGTTATGGGGAACAATCCTTCCGGGAGTTTGTATTTCCCATGGGAGGCACCCGGTTCCGGTTCGTCTTTTACCTGGCGGCGTGGCTGGAGCTGTTTTTCCTGGGGAACCATGTGACATGGATGGTGCCCTTCAACATCGTTTTAAACAGTATCATCGCCTGGTCCCTGTACAGGATCTTTGTGAAGGTCAGCGGCGGGAGGAAGCTCGTAAGCCTGGCCCTGGCGGCGGCTTATCTGCTTTCCAGGATGAGCTATTACCAGATCGGCCAGTTTTACGGCCTGATGGAGAGCCTGGGCCTGTGGGCGGCTGTGGGGCTTCTGTACGGCGTGTATGTGTACGTCAACGAAAAGAGGGCCAGCGCCTATTTCTGGGCCAACGGCCTGTATTTCCTGGCCAGCTTCATCCATGAGCGGTATATGGTGCTCCTGCCGGTGCTGCTTTTGGGTCTGGTGTTTGGAAGATGGGCAGGGATCAGGGAAAAAAGAAGCCGGGAATGGAGCGCCGGATCCCCGGAGGAGGAAGAGGTCCGCAGAGATGCCGGACGGAGCCGCTCCAGGGCCAGCCGCTCCGGAGCCCCCAGGACAGGCCGTTCCGGAGGTCCCGGGACGGGCCGGAAGCCAGGCGCGTCCTCTTCCGGCGTGTCCGGCTGGCTTCTGCTGGCTGTGACGGCGGCCACGGCGGTCCTCATCCAGGTGATCCGCCTTTTTACCATCGGGACCCTGTCTCCGGCAGGGACCGGGGGTACCGATGTGGCCGATACCTTTAAGATCTCAGATGCCATTGTCCATGCCTGGGAGCAGGTGGCCTTTGTGTTCGGAAGAAACTCCGGGCCGGACTATCTCTGTATCGAGCCCTTTGCCAAGGCGCCGTCGGATATCCGCTTTCTGATCCTGGCCTCCAACGCGGTCCTGGGACTGGCGGTCCTTATTTTCCTTATCGGTATGATCCGGGACCGGGGAAGGGTCCTGGCCCACGGAAGGAACCTGGTGCTGTTTCTGGCCTTCATCGCCCTCTGCATCGGTTCCTCCAGCGTGACCATCCGGGTGGAAATGCGCTGGGTATACGTGGTCTATGCGGCGGCCCTGCTGGTGCTGGCTTATATGACCTCCCTTATGGGCCCGGCCGGATTTCTGGCCATCCTTTATGCGGCTCTCATATTCCCGGCGGAGACGTATTACCGGGAGCACTGGTCCAACCTGTATCTGTGGCCGGATCAGATGAAGTACAATTCCCTGGCCGAGGAAACGGTGGAAAAATATGGAGACGATATTTTTGATAAGCAGGTCTATATCATCCGGGATACCTATGAGATCAGTGAGTTCACGGCAGAGACCTTTTTAAAGGTATATGACAGGGATGGAAAGGGAAAGAACACAGAGCTCCGGTTCATAGACAGTGACTTTGATCTTCCGGAGATCACGGACGATATGGTCATCCTGGGCGAGGATCCGGAGGCCAACGGGTTCCAGGATGTGACGGAGTTCGTAAAGACCAGGCGGTTCAACCTGGCCTATGGAAGCTATGACGACGGCTGGATCGATGAGAAGGCCCGGATCGTGTTTGAAAACGGAGACCATGACGGTCTGGTGCTCCGCTGCTATTATCCCGGTAAAATTACGGGAGACCAGGTATGCAGGATCCGCCTCAATGGAAAGCAGATGCCGGATCTGGTGTTCACGGATAATAATATGGAATATGAGATCCCGGCGGCTCCCCATCAGACCATTTCCCTGGAGTTTTCCTGTAATTTTTACGTGAAGGACGCCAAGGAGAGAAGAGGAGAGGACCGCCTTTCCATGATCGTTTCCATGGAAGAAAAATAGGGGATACAGAAGAACAGAAATATTGACAGAGGGCTCCAGGACTGGACGGATACGGCGCGGTCCTGGAGCGAAAGTGAAATGACAAGGAGAAACTAGATGGAAGGACAACAAAGTATGGTCCTATGGATCATGTTTGCAGCCGGGATGATGTTTTCCGTGCTGCTGATCATGGCATGGATCTTTATAAAAAGGACGGCCTATCTGTCTCCGGTAAAGCGGGAGCTGAAAAAGGAGAAGCAGTGGCTGCGCCGGGGCGAATACAATGCGGCCATGGTCAAGGGCCGTCAGAACCTGGAGCTGCTTTTTAAGGTGGTGGCCGCCAACAACGGGATCCGGCTGGATAATACGGCGGCGGCCCAGGCCAACGCCAGAAGCGTCCAGGAACGGAACCACGGGTGCAGAGGCCGGGCGGGAAGGAACCGGGTCATGACCCATCAGCAGTTTGGCTGGTGGATGGAGGAGAACGGATACCTGGACCGGGTGGCCAAATGGGAAATGAACCAGGTACGCCTCATCGGAAACAAGGCGGTCCATGAAAACTTTATTTCCAAGGAGGACGCCTGGAACCAGTATAATTACCTGGAAGATATTTTAAAGCTGGTGTCGGAAAAGCATCCGGTGGGCGGAAAGCGGAAAGGCGGAGCCAGGAGCCGCGGAACGGAGCGGGGCCCCAGGGTGCCGGAGGCGGAAGGCGGGAGAAAGGCCCAGAAAAAAAATGGAAAAGAGGGCCGGGACCGGAACGGAAAAAAGGCCGGGACAGGGGAAAAGCCTGGGAACGAGAAAAAGTCTGGAAATGAAAAAAAGCCTGGGAACGAGAAAAAGTCCGGAAATGAAAAAAAGCCTGGAAATGAGAAAAGACCAGAAAACGGGAAAAAACCTGGAAATGAGAAAAAACCAGAAAATGGAAAAAAGCCTGGAAATGAAAAAAGACTAGAAAATGATAAAAAGTCCGGGAACGGGAAAAAAGACAGGCAGGCGGCAGCAAAATCCCCCCAGGAGTTCCAGGAACCAGACAAGACGGCGAAAAAGCCGTCCAGACGGAGAAGAAAAAAACCAAAGACTCCGGAGACGTCCAAGACTTTGGGACTTCCAGAGGCAAAAAAGCCAGAAGCGGCGGCTCCGGAAGAGAAGAAGGAGCTTCCCGCCCCCGAGGGACAGAAGGAACCGGCAAAAAAGTCTGGAAATCACCGCCGCCGCCGCAGGCGGAAACCGGCGGGAGCGTCTCCGTCAGCCGGAGGTACCCAGGGAACTGTGGCCGCTGTGGCGGCAAAGGGGTAGAAAAACCGGAGAAAATCTGCTATACTGGCTAAAAATGGCGGGAAGAGCCGCTTCCCCCGGAGGACCAAATGAAAGCATACAGAAAATATATGTACGTGGGGCTGCCGGTTCTGGGCGTCCTGTTTTACCTTTTTTATCTGCACCAGGCGGCCATCGATCTGGTCTATTCCGATTATATCCGCCTCACCCTCTCCTATCTGCCGGACGTGTGGGACCCGGAAAAGTTTTTCGTTCCGGATCTTCTCACCAGGATCCCGGTGAATTTCCTGGAGCGGGCGGTCAATGTGGAGCTCTTTGGATACAGTGTGACCTTCGACCGGGTCCTGGGCGTCCTGGGCTTTGGCCTGTCTGCCCTTATCCTGGGGGCTTACAGCAGAAAAATGAGGATCAGAGCCGGATGGTTTACGGCCATGATGGTCTTCATGTTCAGCCTGAATAAATGGGAAATGCTTTATAATGGGACAGGCTGGGCCCATTTCCTGGCCTTTGGATGTTTCTTCTATAATTATTACGTCCTGGAACGGGTCTATGGAAGCGGAGGAGAAAAAAAGGGAGATATGGCCAGGCTCCTGGTCCTCCCGGCTCTGGTGACCATCGGCGTTGCTGGGCCGTACTGCGCCATCTACATCATGACCCTGGTGCTGGCGTATCTGTTTGTATTCGTCAGAAGGCAGACGGGCTGGAAGCGGACCGCCCTTCTTCTGGCCACAGCGGTGCTGCCGCTTGTTTTATATCTGTGGAGCAATTCCATGGCGGTGTATGAATATTCCGGGGCGGTGGAGGGCTCCATGGTGGAGGCGCTCCGGGAGGATCCCGGATTCTTCCTGAAATTCCTCTTAAAGTCCTTTGCCTCCATGATCTTCGGCGTGGAGCTGATCAACCGGCATATGGCGGAGGTTCCCGGGATCGTATGGTGCCTGGCAGGAGCTTTGGTGGCGGCCGCTTATTTTCTGGCGCTGTGGATGAATTTTTACTATGGGATCGAAAAAAGGACGCTGTTTCCGCTGATGCTACTGGCGGGAGGCGGAATGAACCATCTAATGGTGCTGGTGAGCCGCTGGATCTTTATGCCCCGGGACGCCTACGGCATGAGCTCCCGGTATGCGCTCCAGTATCAGATCGGCATCCTGGGGATCTTTCTGACCTTCGCCCTGGTATTCCAGCAGCAGAGGGCCGGAAGGACTTCTGGAGACCGGGAGGAGGACGGGCAGACGCCCTATGAACATGGGAAGGGCCGGAGGACCCAGAACCGGCCGGAGAGGCCCATGGCCCCGTGGGTGCGGGCGGCAGCTCTCATGGCGGCGGCCCTGTTCCTTGGGGGAAACCTCATGACCACAGCAGAGGAGCTTTCCTTTGCAAAGCACAGGAAGCAGCACAATATAAACGATGTAAAGCCTGTGGTCTTAAACTTTGAAAATGAAACGGACGAGGCGCTGGAGACGGCCCTCGAATACCATAAGCCGGGGATCCGGGAGGCGCTTTCCATCTTAAAAGAAAACGGATGGAACGTCTTTGGAGAAGCAGGCGGAAATACCATGGAATCTGGAGGGAAAAAATGAAAGTAGTAATTCTGGCAGGCGGATTTGGAACAAGGATCAGTGAGGAGAGCCACTTAAAACCAAAGCCAATGATCGAGATCGGGGAAAAACCGATCCTCTGGCACATCATGAAATATTACTCCCAGTTCGGATATAATGAGTTTATCATCTGTCTGGGCTATAAGCAGTATGTGGTCAAGGAGTTCTTTGCGGATTACTTCCTTCACACCTCCGACGTGACCTTTGACCTGGCCAACAACAGCATGAAGGTCCATAATAACTATTCAGAGCCCTGGAAGGTGACGCTGATCGATACGGGTCTCAACACCATGACCGGCGGCCGCGTGAAACGGATCCGTCCCTATGTGGGAGACGAGCCGTTTATGCTGACCTACGGCGACGGTCTTTCCAATATCGACTTAAAGGCTCTGGAGGAGTTCCACCGGTCCCACGGAAAGACGGCCACCATCACCGCTGTGAACATCGGACAGAGATTCGGCGTCCTGGATATGGACGAGGCCGGCGCTATCCATGCCTTCCGCGAGAAAAACGACGACGACGGCAGCCTTATCAATGGAGGCTACATGGTAATGAATCCCAGCGTGTTCGATTACATCGAGGGAGACGACACGGTATTTGAGCAGGCGCCCCTGAGAAATCTGGCCTCCGACGGAGAGCTGATGGCGTACCGCCATGAGGGCTTCTGGAAGTGCATGGATACCCAGAGAGAGAAGCAGCAGCTGGAAGAGATGTGGCAGTCCGGAAAGGCTCCCTGGAAGATCTGGGAATAGGAGATCATATGGATTTAAGAGAAGTATTTGAGTTTTATAAAGGAAAAAAGGTTCTGGTCACAGGCCATACGGGCTTTAAGGGCGCGTGGCTCTGCCGGATCCTCATAAAAGCCGGGGCAGAGGTCACCGGCTATTCCCTGGAGCCGCCCACAGTTCCGGACCTGTTTTCCATGGCTGGCCTGGAGGGAAGGATGGATTCAGTCATTGGAGATATCCGGGATCTGGACCATTTAAAAAGGACCTTTGAAAAGGCGCAGCCGGAGCTGGTCCTGCATCTGGCAGCCCAGCCCATTGTCCGGGATTCCTATAAGGATCCGGTCTACACCTATGAGACCAATGTCATGGGCACTGTAAATATCCTGGAGTGCGTGCGGCTGTTTCCGTGTGTACGGTCGTTTTTAAACGTGACCACAGATAAGGTCTATGAAAATATGGAGTGGGAATACGGCTACCGGGAGAACGACCGGCTGGACGGCTACGATCCCTATTCCAACAGTAAGTCCTGTTCAGAACTGGTGACCCACAGCTATAAAAAGTCCTTTTTTGAGGACGGACGCTGTGCCATCTCCACCTGCCGGGCGGGAAATGTCATCGGCGGCGGAGATTTTGCCAATGACAGGATCATACCGGACTGTGTCCGGGCGGCCATGAAAAAGACGGATATCATCGTCCGCAATCCCCATTCCACCAGGCCCTTCCAGCATGTGCTGGAGCCCCTGGCCGTTTATATGGCCGTGGCAAAGGCCCAGTATGAGGACGGGAAGTATGCGGGCTATTATAACGTGGGTCCCGACGATAAGGACTGTGTGACCACCGGCCAGCTGGTGGACCTGTTCTGCGAGGCCTGGGGAGACGGCCTTTCCTGGACCAGCCAGAGTGACGGAGGTCCCCACGAGGCGAATTTCTTAAAGCTGGACTGCTCCAGGGTAAAGCGCGTCTTTGGATGGACACCGCGCTGGGGAGTAAAGGACGCCATCCGCCTGACCGTGGAGTGGTGCCGGGAATATGAAAAGGATCCGGCAGATCCCCAGGTAACGGAGATCATGGACCGCCAGATCGGAGAGATGTTCCAGAGCCGGGGGCTTTGATCCCGGAGCGGGCCAAAAAGCCGCCGGACTGGCGGACGCACAGCCTGTACAGAAAAAATGGAGGAAAAAACAGATGTTTGAAAATAAGACAGAAGCCCAGGCCCGGGAAGAGATCCTGGCCATGGTGGCTGAATATGCAGACCGGTTCCATAACCAGACAAAGGAGTTTTCCCCGGGAGACCGGATCCCCTATGCGTCCAGAGTTTACGATAAGCAGGAGATGGTGAACCTGGTGGACAGCTCCCTGGAGTTCTGGCTCACCTCCGGCAGATACACCGATGAGTTTGAGAAGAAGCTGGCAGAATACCTTCATGTGCGGTACTGCTCCCTGGTAAACTCCGGCTCCTCTGCAAACCTGGTGGCTTTCATGGCCCTGACCTCCCCCCTTCTGGGCGAGAGACGGGTAAAGCGCGGCGATGAGATCATCACCGTGGCCGCCGGATTCCCCACCACTGTGACCCCGGCGATCCAGTACGGCGCGGTGCCGGTGTTCGTGGACGTGACCATCCCCCAGTACAACATCGACGTTTCCATGCTGGAGGCGGCTCTTTCTGAAAAGACAAAGGCTGTGATGTTAGCCCATACCCTGGGAAATCCCTTTGATCTCCAGGCAGTGAAGGAGTTCTGTAAAAAACATGATCTCTGGCTGGTGGAGGATAACTGCGACGCCCTGGGAACCAGGTATACCATTGATGGTGAGGAGAAATTTACCGGTACGGTGGGAGATATCGGAACCTCCAGCTTTTACCCGCCCCATCATATGACCATGGGAGAGGGAGGCGCTGTCTATACAGACAATGCCCTGCTCAATAAGATCATCCGTTCCTTCCGCGACTGGGGAAGGGACTGCGTATGCCCCTCCGGCCGGGACAATCTCTGCGGCCACCGGTTTGACCGCCAGTACGGCGAGCTGCCTCTGGGCTACGACCATAAATATGTGTATTCCCACTTCGGCTATAACTTAAAGGCAACGGACATGCAGGCTGCCATCGGCTGCGCCCAGCTGGATAAGTTCCCGTCCTTTGTGGAGCGGAGACGCCATAATTTCGACCGGTTAAAGGCAGCCCTGGCCGGAACGGAGGAGAAGCTGATCCTTCCGGAGGCAGCAGACCATTCCCGTCCAAGCTGGTTCGGCTTCCTGATCACATGTAAAGAGGGCGTGGACCGGAACCGGGTAGTCCAGTATGTGGAGGACCATGGCGTCCAGACCCGGATGCTGTTTGCCGGAAATCTCACAAAGCACCCGTGCTTCGATGAGATGCGGGCAGAGAAAAAGGGCTACCGGATCGTGGGAGAATTAAAGAACACGGACCGGATCATGACAGATACCTTCTGGGTGGGCGTATATCCGGGCATGACCGACGAAAAGATCGACTATATGGCAAAAGTGATCAAAGAGGGACTTGAGCAGTGAGCGAAGAGATGAAATATGACCTTTCGGGGGTCCATGCGGTCAATTTAAAGCTTTTAAAGGAGATTGACCGGATCTGCCGGAAATATAAGATCAAATATGCCCTGGACTCGGGGACGCTCCTGGGGGCCATCCGCCACGGCGGCTTTATTCCCTGGGACGACGATGTGGACGTGGTCTTTACCAGGGCCAATTATGAAATGTTCAAAAAGGTGGCGCGGCGGGAGCTGCCGGAGGGCATGTCCTTTGTGGAGCCTGACGAATATCACGGCGGAAAGGCCTTTTATGATTTTGTTTCCCGGGTGACCTATGATAAAAGCCAGAAATTTGAGGATTCCGGGAAGATGGCGTTTTATGACGACAAGATCACCCGCCTCAATGTGGATCTTTTTATCCTGGATCCGCTTCCGGATAAGGCCATTCCCAAAAAGATCACCAAGCTTCTGCACTGTGTGGTCTATGGGCTGGCCCTGGGACACCGGTGGAAGATCGAGCTTTCCGATTATAAGGGGATCATGAAGCTGTTTGTGGCCGTGCTGTCCACCGTGGGAAGGCTGATCCCGTTCCCGGTGATCTACAAGCTCTGGAAGGCCCTATGCGCCAAGGATAAGAATAAAAATACCGGCCTCTACTTTTACACCAACTACGCTCCGGATTATTTCTATGTGGAGATGAAAAAGGAGTGGGACGATACGGTGGAAGAGATCTCCTTTGAGGATACGAAGCTCTTTATCCCCACAGGCTGGGAGCATCAGCTTACCCAGGTATATGGGGATTATATGAAGCTGCCTCCAAAGGAAAAGCAGGTGCCGGAGCATTCAGACATGGAGATAAAGATTTATGGTTAAACTGCTTTCCGTTGTGGTGTCCGTGTATAATGAGGAACTGGCCCTTCGGGAGTTTTACCAGGAGACGGGGGCCGTATTAAAGGCCCTGCCGTCCTCCTGGGATTACGAGCTTCTGTTCGTAAACGATGGCAGCGCCGACCGGTCCCTGGAGATCCTCCGGGAGCTGGCCCGCCGGGATGACCGGGTGAGGGTGGTGGAGTTTTCCAGGAATTTTGGCCATGAGGCTGCCATGATCGCAGGCATCGACTATGCCCGGGGAGACGGCATCGTCTGCATGGACGCAGACCTCCAGCATCCGCCGGAGTGCCTTTTGGAGATCGTGGAAAAATTTGACCAGGGCTATGAAGTCATCAGCATGGTCCGCATGAAGAATAAAACCGCCGGCCTGGTGAAAAATATTACCTCCGCCGCCTTTTATAAGCTGATCAACCATTTATCCGACGTGAAGTTTGAACCCAACGCCTCGGATTTTTTTGCTGTCAGCAAAGCCGCGGCCGACGTTCTGCGGAACAATTACCGGGAGAAGGTGCGTTTCTTAAGGGGCTACGTCCAGAGCGTGGGATTTAACAGGACCACGATCCAGTACGAGGCCAGACCACGGTTCGCAGGAGAGAGCAAGTACAGCTTAAGGAGCCTGTTCCGGTTTTCCATCAACACGATCCTGTGCTTTTCCGACATGCCCTTAAAGCTGGGGATCTATTCCGGCTGCGCGGTGGCGGTCTTCGGCCTTCTGATGATGGCCTATACCATCTGGACCTGGGCCAAATATGGAACACCCAGCGGCTATGCTACGATCGTGGTGCTGATGTCCTTTATGTTCGCCATGCTGTTTGTGATCGTGGGGATCATTGGGGAGTATATTGCGATCCTGTTTTCCGAGCTGAAGGACCGCCCGATCTACATCGTAAAGAGCACAGAAAACATGGAATCAGAAGAGAAAGTTACGAAATCCTAAATAATTTATGATATTTTGAAAAAAGGGCTACAAAAACCCAGAGGAATCGTATATAATACGTGAGTATGTAAAAAGGTCTGCCAAAGCCTGCTTTCCAATGATTTTGGCGGATCGGTGGAACTGAAATGACAGGAGGAGATCATAATGAAATTATTAAAGAGAATGGCTGTACTGGGCCTGGCAGTCCTGGCCCTCAGTGCATGTACAAAGAGCAGCGAGGAATCTGAGACTGTGACAGGAAACGAGGTGGATCCGGCAAAGCAGTCCGCCATGGATGAGGTGGACGAGACGCTGGCCCGTGAGGATAATATTTTGGTAGAGGATGAGACAGAGCCCAAATCCTTATATGAGTGGGAGCAGGTAAAGGATGAGACAGACACCCTGTTCGCTGATGCAGATCTGTATCCCCAGACCGTGAAGATGGAGTTTGCAGCGGATGAGGCTTCCATGACCATCGACTTAAGCTGGGTATTAAAGAATGGAACGTCTGAGGAAGAGGCAGAAGAGTATGCGGCCATGATGGTGAAGCAGTTCAATGATATCGTTGCCGTTCAGAGCACAGAGCTGGAGAATTCCTCTGATTCCTCCTTCGGTACTCTCTGGAACCAGTTCGCACTGAATGTGAAGGTGGGCACAGAGGACGGAAAGTGGCTTGTGGATAAGAGCTACAAGGCAGGCGGAAAGATCGACCTGGCAATGCCAGAGGCAGAGAGCCAGGATGGTCCCGAGGATGTGGCAGAGGACGTACCGAAGAAGGAAGTAAAGGAGCCCAAGGCCACAAAAGAGGCGAAATAAGAAAAAAGAATAGAAGAATGGGAGCAGAGATAGATCTGCTCCCGTTTTTTTGTCCCTTATTTTCTGCACTGATCCATAAAGTACTGGAAGATGGGCAGGGAATCCACACAGTTTTCCGGGTTGGTGACCGGACCGGTCATACGCTCCGGATGCCACTGGACAGCCCAGATGGGAAGGCTTACGTGCTCCACAGCTTCCACGATGGAATGGCCGTTGGCATCGGACCAGGCCACAGCCGTCAGATCCTTTCCCAGGTCCTTTAAGGCCTGGTGGTGGTAGCTGTTGATCTCCAGGGATTCCCCGAAGAGACGGCCCAGGATGGAGTCCTTTTTTAAGGTCACCGGATGGCATACGCCCTTGGCGTGCTCGCCGCCCAGCTCATCAGGGATATCCTGGTACAGGGTGCCTCCAAAATAGGCGTTCAGCACCTGGACGCCGCGGCAGATGCCAAAGATGGGCTTTTTCCGGTCCACAAAGGCTTTGATGAGCTTCCATTCCAGATCATCCCTTAAGGGATCCGTAATAACAAAATCGTATTTCAGCTCTTCGCCGTAAAGGGCGGGGGCCACGTCTTTTCCGCCGGAAAGCAGAAGACCGTCTGCCAGATCGGCATATTCCTCCGCGCAGTCATTGTTTACGGCTAAGAGAGGGATGCCGCCTGCACGGCGGATATTATCTGCATAATTCTGGTTCAGGGACCAGGCCGGCGTTCCATTGGCGGCGGCGCTGGTGCCGCCGGAAAGTAAGATCACTGGATTCATAAGATCCTCCTTTTTTGTGATTTATCCAACATCGAGCCCGCTGTGGTAGGAATAGTTCCCCAGCTCAGAAAGGAACATTTCAAAGCTCTGGTCCTTGAGCGGGATCTCGCTTGTCAGCATGGAGTTGAACTGATAGTACATAAGGTTACATTTCTGAAGGGTCTGACGATACAGGTCCAGGAAGGAGGCGGAAGAGGCCAGGGTCTTGTTCCAGGGATTGGTCCATACTTCATGGTCCAGGTTCAGGGTCTTCCGGACGCCTTTGGGCGTATCGTCGGTCACCAGCTTTTTGGAGGCGATGGGATGCTTTAAAAACATGGACTCAAAAAACTGGATCGTATTCCGCTTGTGGCCTGCCGGATCAGAAAGAAGGCGGCCGCCGAAGCGGATGGCATAAACGGAGCGGGTGACCATTCCCTCCGTGACCTGAAAGATATTGCGTTCTGTGATGGGATAGTAGGTTTCATTGATACAGCGGCTGAGGAACCGGGACAGGAACTGGATCTCCTGGCCGTTTAAGCAGATGGTAGCCGCCTGGTTGAATTCAGATGGCTTTTTGTGCTTGAACTTCCGTAAAAGCAGCGTATCGATATCATTTTCCAGCTCCGCGTGAAGACCATGGAACCGGGAGCCTTTTCCGTCGGTCTCATACTGGATGCGTCCGTAAACATAGGGATGGCAGATGGAGTCGGCGGCATAGTGGCAGAGGAAGCCGGCCATATAGGAAATGGCCTGTTCCCGCTGCTGCTTGGAACTGATGGCGGCGATCTCGTTGAGACAGTTCCGGAAGAAACGGTTCACATGGTATTCGTGCATATGGGAACCGACGTTCCGGTAGTCCCGGTGGCGCAGGATCGGGATATTATAAAAGAAGATATCCGGGCCCTGGAGCCCGATCTGGTAGAGCCAGCGGTATTTGGAGATCACATGCTTTAAATAATTGTTCGGCAGATCGTTATAGGCCTTTACGCCGAACAGGTAATGGGTCGTAAATCCTGGCAAATCGACCAGCTCCTTTATATTGGTTTCTGTACTGGTTTCCGGAGGGCATCGGAAATCCTGCCTCCGGCATCATACCCTCAGTATATCATATCTTACGGTAAATTGGAATAAAACATAATGAGAAAAGTCGCAGCAGGAGGTTGGAATGATCCATTGGATCCATACGATGGTCTGGGGGCCGGGGATGCTGGTTTTATTCCTGGCTGTGGGGATCCTTTATACGATCCGGTTAAGAGGTTTTGTGTTCTGGGGTTTCCCCCGGTGGTGGAAAAATACGGCCGGGAGCCTGTGGAAAACTCCGGAAAAGACAGGGACCAATGAGGAAAACATGCAGGGCGGGGATGCGGTCGGGGGAATGTCGCCATTCCAGTCGGCGTGTACGGCCCTGGCAGCTACCATCGGTACAGGGAACATAGCCGGGGTGGCCACGGCCCTTTTATCGGGAGGGCCGGGGGCCATATTCTGGATGTGGGTATCTGCCTTTCTGGGCATGGCCACGGCCTATGGTGAAACGGTGCTGGGGATCCGTTACCGGAAGAGGGACCGGAGCGGAGGCTGGGTGGCCGGCCCCATGCTCTATATGGAACGGGGCCTTGGCTGCCGGTGGGCCGGGCTCCTTTACGCCGGGCTCTGCGCGGCGGCCTCCTTTGGTATGGGCAGCATGGTCCAGGCCAATGCCATTTCCGAGACCCTTGAGTTCTCTTTTTCCATGCCGCCGGTCCTCATCGGGGGCCTTCTGGTGCTTTTAAGTGGAAGGATCATGGCCGGGGGAGCCGGGGCCATAGCGGGAGCCGCGGAAAAGATGGTCCCAGTGTCGGCAGGGATCTATATGGCGGCTTCGGCGGCGGTGCTGTTTTTGTTCCGGGAAAATATTCCCTCTGCCTTTGGGATGATCTTCCAGGATGCGTTTTCGTTCCGGAGTGCCGCCGGAGGCGCGGTGGGGCTCCTGGCCAGCAAAAGCGTCCAGTACGGGATCGCCCGGGGCGTTTTTTCCAATGAGGCGGGGCTGGGAAGCCTGGCGGTCCTCAACGGGGCAGCAGAAGGCGATCCAGGCGTCCAGGGCCAGTGGGCGATCTTTGAGGTGTTCTTTGACACGGTCGTGAGCTGCACCTTGACGGCGGTGGTGATCCTCTGCGCCATGGGCGGAGAGCTTCCGGCCTTTTCCGGAAACGGGGCAGAGCTGACCGGGATCTGCTTTTCCAGGGGCCTGGGGAACCTGGGCGGATATACAGTGTCCATGTGCGTGGCCCTGTTTGCCTTTGCCACCATCATCGCCTGGTATTATATGGGGCGGCAGGCGGCCTCGTACCTGGGGGAGGCGGTCGGAAAAGATCTGGTCCGGATCTATACGGCCGGATATCTGGCCGCCGTATTCTTTGGAAGCCTTGGCCCCATGGAGCTGGTCTGGGAGGTTTCGGATGTGCTCAACGGATGTATGGCGGTGCCGAACCTGGCGGCGCTGGTGCTGTTATCCGGGAAGGTGGGCTCTCCGGGGCGGGCCGGGAAGGAGCTCTGACTGCCGTCTGGCGGTATGGAAGGGATCCGGCAGGAGAAGAGGGCTCCGGCGGGCCGGAGCAGAAAGAAAAAGACATGAAAAAAGCACCCCGCCAGGTGCTTTTTTCAACAAAATGATTATTTGAAAAAGGGAGGAGAGCTGATATTTTCTATCAGCCCGAGTATTATGAAAAAAATCTTATAAGCAGCATCGCATCGGATGTTTATCTGTTTATGGTTATATGATATCCTGTAAAGATGAAGAAATCATGTGTATTGTGTAAAAGAATTTTGAAAAGAATTTGAACATTTTATGAACGGTAGTGGATAATTAAAACTTCATTCAAAAAAACGTAAGAGAAAAGTCCCGGGGATGAAAGGTTTTTCTGGTAAAATAGGGCTGTAAAGAGGAGAGACTGCATTTCTGTTTTATCAGAAAAGGAGGAAGCTGTTATGAAAAAAAGAGTTGCTCTGATCGCGGCGGGCTGTATTGCGGCGGGAAGCGTTCTGCTTTCGGGCTGCGCCACGGAGGTGAAGACCACGGTTCCGGATGTGATCCAGGTGCAGAACCTGGAGGAAGATAGGAAGATCTCCTTAAGCACGTCGGAAACGGTAAAGGTGGCGCCGGACATGGCCCGGATCGTCTATGGGATCGCCACAGAGGATGCGGACGCAGAAAAATGCCAGCAGGCCAATGCGGAAAAGCTCAACGGGCTTCTGGAATATTTAAAGGGCCAGGGAGTGGCAGAAACGTCCATTGCCACCTCGGATTTTTCCCTGAACCCCATGTATGACTGGAGCGGGAATGCGAGAAAGCTGGTGGGCTATGAGATGCGGACCCAGGTGGAGGTATCGGATGTGGCTCTGGACCAGGTTGGGAGCCTGCTGAGCCAGGGAGTGGCGGCCGGAGCCAATGAGATCCAGTCCATTTCCTACTATTCCAGCACCTATGACGAGGCCTACGCCGACGCTCTGGCACGGGCAGTGGAGCTGGCAAAGACCCGGGCATCTGTCCTGGCAGAGGCCAGTGGCCAGGAACTGGGATACGTTATAAACATTGAGGAATACGGAGACCGCCAGGAGGGCCGGTATGTGACCTCCAATATGTCCATGAAGAGCGCGCCGGGGGCCGGAGCCGCAGAAGAGGCGGTCATGGATATGGGCGTCATGCCGGGCGAGATGGAGGTGACGGCCAGCATCCGCATCGAGTTTGCCCTGCTCCGGAAGCAATAAAGGTATGGACATCCGGCAGCGTGTCCTGTATAATATCAGATAGAAATGGGGGATGTCTTCATGGCATCCCCGGTTTTATTACAGGAAAAGGAGATTGTCAATGAAAAATCCAGTAGTTACCATCGAAATGATGAACGGAGACATCATAAAGGCAGAGCTTTACCCGGAGGTGGCTCCCAATACAGTCAACAACTTTTTAAACCTGGTGAACAAGGGCTTTTATAACGGCCTGATCTTCCACCGGGTCATCAAGGGCTTTATGATCCAGAGCGGCTGCCCCGACGGCAACGGCATGGGCGGCCCGGGCTACTGCATCAAGGGCGAGTTTTCCCACAACGGCTTCCAGAACGATCTGGCCCATACGCCGGGCGTTTTATCCATGGCCAGGGCTATGAACCCCAACTCTGCCGGTTCCCAGTTCTTCATCATGCATGAAGCGGCTCCGTACTTAAACGGAGAGTATGCGGCTTTCGGCCAGGTGATCGAGGGAATGGACGTGGTCAATACGATCGCCGAGGTCCGCACCGATTACAGCGACCGTCCCATGAAGGAGCAGAAGATCAAATCCATTACGGCTGAGACCTTTGGGGAAACGTATCCGGAACCGGAAAAATGCTGATCCGGGAGTAATATTTATGAGGGAGATCCGATATGCAGCAGTGAACGGGAAAGAGATCCCGGTTCTGATCTCCGATGAAAACGAGGCTCTTCTGGCCGCCAGGGCGGCTGGAGGAGCCATTGTTGGATTATGGAGCGGCGAGGGACGGGGAACGGCGGCTCCCTATGCGGTGGAAGCGCTTTCGGACGTGACGGAGGAATTTCTGGAGCGGGCTGCAAGACGCCATCTGGGACTTCCCTGGAGGATCTGCGAGACCAGGCGGCTCCTGGTGCGGGAGATGACCGGCGATGATTTTGACGAGGTGTGGGCCAACCAGGTGGGCCGCGGCTTCGGCTCTGTGGAGGAGCTGGAGGCGTATACGAAGCACCAGTATACATTTTATGAGTTCGGCTTCTGGGCCCTGGTGGAAAAGGAGACCGGGGATCTGATCGGTGTGGCGGGGCTTAAGGTGCCGGAGGAGGACGGGAAGGAAGAACAGGAACTGGTGAAGCTGGAGCTTTTTAACGGCCGGGAGAACGCCGGGGACGGAGAGGTGGTCCTGGAGCTGGGCTACCATATTTTTCCCGCATACCGCCGCCGGGGCTATGGACTGGAAAGCTGTGCCGGGATCCTGGAATATGGCCGCCGGGAGCTGGAGGCGGACCGGTTCCTGGTGCGGATCCGGAAGGAAAACGTCCCCTCCCTGGTCCTGGCAGAAAAGCTGGGCTTCCGGGAAAAATAAGCCGTTGGGCCAGATATAAATTTTATATGGAAAGCTCTTGTCAAATAAGGGCTTTATCCGGTATACTGGTTATTGTATACAAGAAACAGAAAAAATACAAGCGGGTGATGGAAATGCTGGATCGTTTGGAATTAAAGGCCTATGGAAAGATCAATCTGGGTCTGGATGTGGTGAGAAAACGGGAGGACGGTTATCATGAGGTGCGGATGATCATGCAGACCGTACACCTCCATGACCGGATCGTGATGGAGAAGACAAAGGAACCGGGGATCCGCACGGAAACGAACCTTCCCTATGTGCCGGACGGAGAGGGAAACCTGGCCTGGAGGGCCGCAAAGCTTTTAATGGATGAATTCGGCCTGTCAGAGGGCGTGGATATAAAGATCCGGAAATGCATTCCCGTAGCCGCCGGTATGGCGGGAGGGAGCACCGACGCGGCGGCGGTCCTGGTGGGCATGAACCGGCTGTTCGGCCTGGGCCTTGGAAAAAAAGAGCTGATGCGGCGGGGAGTGAAGCTGGGAGCGGACATCCCCTACTGTATCCTCAGAGGGACCGCCCTGTCGGAGGGGATCGGGGAGATCCTTACGGAGCTTCCCCCGGCTCCCCAGTGCCATGTGGTGCTGGCAAAGCCCCAGATCTCAGTGTCCACAAAGGCGGTATATGAAAAGCTGCGGGTGGATGCCCTGGGACCGGAGGCCCACCCGGATATCGACGGCATGGCGGCGGCCATCCGGGCAGGCAGCCTGGACGGCGTTACAGCCCGTCTGGGGAATGTGCTGGAAACGGTCACGATCCCGGATCATCCGGAGATCGGCGCCATTAAGCGGATCATGCTGGAGCACGGGGCGGAGGGGGCGCTCATGAGCGGCAGCGGCCCCACGGTATTTGGGATCTTTAAGGACAGGGAAGAGGCAGACGCGGTCTGCGGGATCCTCAGAGAGACAGACAACGGACGGTTGACCCGACAGGTCTATTTGACCAGATTTTTTAACAAAAAACCAGCCAGATAGAAGGAGAAGGCCAATGACAAGCAACTTTGATGTGAAGATGGATGAATATCTGCCCCTGCGGGATGTGGTGTTCAAGACGCTGCGCCAGGCGATCCTAAAGGGAGAGCTGGAGCCGGGAGAGCGGCTCATGGAGATCCAGCTGGCGGAGCGCTTAGGCGTCAGCAGGACTCCGATCCGGGAGGCGATCCGGAAGCTGGAGCTGGAGGGCCTGGTCCTTATGATCCCCCGGAAGGGAGCCGAGGTGGCCAGGATCTCTGAAAACAATCTGCGGGACGTGCTGGAGGTGCGCCGGACCCTGGAGGAGCTGGCGGTGGATCTGGCCTGCCAGAGGATGACGGAGGACGAGCTGGAGGAGCTGAAAAAAACACAGGAATTGTTTGCCCAGGCCATCCGGGAGGGAGACGCCATGCGGATCGCCCAGACCGATGAAAGGTATCATGAGATCATTTACGGCAGTACAAAAAATGAAAAGCTGGTGCAGATCCTAAACAACCTGCGGGAGCAGATGTACCGCTACCGCCTGGAATATATCAAGGATGAGGACAAGCGGCATATTCTCCTGGTGGAGCATGACCAGATCCTAAAGGCCCTGAGCCTGCGCCATGTCCACGAGGCGAAGATCGCGATCCGGGAGCATATTGATAATCAGGAGATCACCATCCTGAAGAACCTGAAGGAGCAGGAAAATGACGTTCAAAGAAAAGTATCTGGCCGGAGAAATCCGGTTTGAGGAGATCGACGATTACATTGAGATATGGAACAACAGCGACGACGAGCGGACGCTGGCACAGTTTCTGGGGCTTAGCGCAGACGAGGAAGACGTCTGGATCGATGACAGCGACGAGGCCTTAAAGGCCATGCTGGACCAGGAGCGCTGCCAGTCTTAGTCCGCAGGCAAAGGAAAAGAAAGGGGTATGGGAAAATGAAGACAGTAACACTGGGAAGAACAGGGATCACAGTCAGCAAGAACGGGTTCGGTGCGCTGCCGATCCAGAGGATCACAAGGGATGAGGCCGCAAAGCTCTTAAGAAAGGCATATGACGGCGGCATCACGCTGTTTGATACAGCCAGGGCTTACTCTGACAGTGAGGAGAAGATCGGCTATGCCATGAGCGATATCCGGAACCACATCTACATCACCACCAAGACCGCAGCCCAGAACGCAGAGGAATTCTGGAAGGACCTGGAGACCAGCCTGACGCTCCTTAAAACGGATCATGTGGACGTGTACCAGTTCCATAACCCGTCCTTCTGCCCGAAGCCGGGGGATGAAAGCGGCCTTTATGAGGCGGCCTTAAAGGCCAGGGAGCAGGGAAAGATCCGCTTCATCGGCATCACTAACCACCGGCTGGCTGTGGCTCATGAGGCCATTGACAGCGGCCTTTATGATACCCTCCAGTTCCCGTTCTGCTATCTGTGCAGCGAAAAGGATGTGGAGCTGGTGGAGGACTGTAAGAAGAACAACATCGGCTTCATCGCCATGAAGGCCCTGTCCGGCGGACTGATCACCAACTCTGCCGCCGCCTATGCCTTTGAGGGCCAGTACGACAACGTGCTTCCCATCTGGGGCGTCCAGAGGGAGAATGAGCTGGATGAATTTTTAAGCTATATGGAACATCCGCCGGTGATGAACGACGAGATCCGGGCTCTCATCGAGGCGGACAGAAAACAACTGTACGGAAGCTTCTGCCGGGGCTGCGGCTACTGTATGCCGTGTCCGGTGGGGATCGAGATCAATAACTGCGCCCGGATGTCCCTGCTGCTGCGCCGTTCTCCGTCCGAAGGCCATCTGTCCCCCGAGGGCCAGGCAAAGATGATGAAGATCAAGGACTGCCTCCACTGTAACCAGTGCATGAGCAAATGTCCTTACGGCCTCAACACGCCGGAGCTTTTACAGAGGAACCTGAAGGACTATGAGGAGGTCCTGGCCGGTAAGGTCATGACTCCCACCAACTTCTAAACAGGCAGAGGGCCGGGAAAACCGCTGGGAACAACCTTTTCCGGCTCCTGGTCATATAGAAAGAGGGCCGCTGCCAGTCTGCAGCGGCCCTCTGGGCTTTCCGCCCTTCATCATCCTTCAATGGCGATGTAATTGGGTGTTTCCACCTTCTTCTGCTCCTCCTCTTTGGGAACAGACAGGGAAAGGATCCCGTTTTCAAATCTGGCTGTGATATCCTCCTGCTTTACGTTCTCACCCACGTAGAAGCTCCGGCTCATGGCTCCGGCGTACCGTTCACGGCGGATATAGCGGCCTTCCTTATCCTTTTCGTCCTTATCCAGGCCCTTGGAGGCGCTTATGGTCAGACAGCCGTCCTTTAACTCAGCATGGATCTCATCCTTCTTAAAGCCCGGAAGATCAATGTCGATCACATACCGGCCATCCGCTTCTTTAATATCGGTCTTCATGACTCTGGAGGCGTTCTTTCCGTACAGCGGACTGCATTTTCCAAAGAATTCATCGTTAAAGGAATCCATCATTTCATCAAATAAGTTTTCACCAAAGATACTGGGCATCAGCATAAATCATTCCTCCATTCTATATGTCAATTTACTGCTGGTCACAAATAAGTTTCTGGAACCGGAGGCGGCAGGAACCAGGCCGGACGTTTGAAGTCCTTTTTCTGTTCTCTATTTCGTCTCCTTTGTTCTACCTGTAATATAGCACGCATTATTAGCACTGTCAAGAGGTGAGTGCTAATTATTTTGTGAAAAAAGTATGAAGTCAGCTTACCATGACGGCCCGGAGGCGGCGAGTGATCCTTCCGGCATTTGACATCCCGCTTCCGGGACCGTATAATATTTCCATAAGAAAAGAGGAGGACCGATTATGCCAGATATAAGAGAGATCACAGATCTGTCGGCTCCGGAGCTGGACGTTTATGCCAGGCTCTCTGAGGGCCAGCTGCTTCACTATTACGAACCGGATACGGGCCTTTTTATTGCTGAAAGCCCCAAGGTCATCAGCCGGGCCCTGGATGCCGGATATGAGCCGGTGTCCCTTTTAATGGAGCCGGAGCATGTGGAGGGAGAAGCCAGAGAGGTGGTCTCCCGGTGCGGCGGTATCCCCGTCTATACGGCAGAGGCCAGGATCCTTACGGAGCTTACGGGCTTTCAGCTGACCAGGGGTGTCCTCTGCGCCATGCGGCGGCGGAGGCTGCCGGATGCGGCTTCCCTCTGCGCTGGGGCCAGACGGGTGGCGGTCCTGGAAAACGTCATGAATCCCACCAATGTGGGGGCCATTTTCCGGTCTGCGGCCGCCCTGGGCATGGACGCGGTGCTCCTGACGCCGGGATGCAGCGATCCCCTGTACCGGCGGGCCGCACGGGTCAGCATGGGCACAGTGTTCCAGGTGCCCTGGACTTTTTTTGACCGGCAGCAGTGTCCGTGGCCGGAGAGGGGGATGGAGGCCTTAAGGGAGCTGGGGTTTAAGACGGCCGCCATGGCCTTAAAAAAAGATTCGGTGAGCATCGGCGATCCGGCCCTCCTGGCAGAGGAGCGGCTGGCGGTGGTGCTGGGGACCGAGGGAGACGGTCTGGCGGCGGAGACCATTGCAGACTGCGACTATACGGTGATGATCCCCATGGCCCACGGGGTGGATTCTCTCAATGTGGCGGCGGCGTCAGCCGTGGCCTTCTGGGAGCTTGGGAAAAGATAAGGAGGTGGGGCGATGACCGAAATGGAGCTGAGAGAGGAGATCCGTCGTTATGAGCCCTTCAATGAACAGGAACGGGAGGATAAGAAGGAGATCCTGCGGCAGATGGAACAGGCAGACCATATCCTGACCAGGGACAACCGGAACGCCCATATCACGGTCTCTGCATGGATCATGGACAGGGACCGGAAAAAGGTCCTGATGGCATACCACAATCTTTACCAGTCGTGGGCATGGCTTGGGGGCCATGCAGACGGGGACGCCGATCTGAAGGCGGTGGCGCTGAAGGAGATCCGGGAGGAAAGCGGGCTGGAATCCGTCCGGTTCGTGACAGAGGATATTTTCTCCCTGGAGATCCTTACGGTTGACGGCCACGAAAAACGGGGAAGCTATGTGCCGTCGCATCTGCATCTGAACGTGACCTATCTGCTGGAGGCGGACCCAGAGCTTCCGCTGCGGATCAAGGAGGACGAAAACAGTGAGATCGGGTGGATCGGTGTGGAAGAAATCGAAAGAAGATCCACGGAAAAATGGTTTGTGGAACGGATCTACTCCAAATTATGCAAGAAGGCCCAGAGCCTGAGGAATGGAAAGCTGGCGATTCTGGAATGAACGATTAAGAGGGAACGCCTGGAAAAATTTCAGCTTTGTGACAAGATCACGGAAAATTTCCAGAAAAACGGTTATGATAAGAACATAAAGAAAAACATCAACCCAGGGAGGGCGGATATATGAGATTAAAGGATAAGGTTGCTATCATAACCGGCGGAAGCCGCGGGATCGGCTTTGCCACAGCAGAAAGATTTTTACAGGAGGGCGCCAAGGTCATTATCACAGCCAGCTCCGAGGAGAATGCGAAGAAAAGCGCAGCCCGCTTAAAGGAGCTGTATCCGGATTCCGTGGTGGACGGGATCAGTCCCAACCTTTCCAGCCTGGAATCGGTACGGAAGGAATTTAAGAAGGTAACAGAAAAATACGGCTGCGTGGATATCCTGGTGAACAATGCAGGAGTCTCCGAAAGCACGCCCTTTACGGAATACACGGAAGAGACATACGACCGTGTCATGGATCTGAACGTGAAGGGGATCTTCACAGCCACCCGGGCGGCCAGCGAATGTATGATCGCCAAGGGAAGCGGAGTGATCCTTTCCACCTCGTCCATGGTCAGTATTTCCGGCCAGGCCAGCGGTCTGGCATACCCCACCTCTAAGTTTGCCGTCAACGGACTTACAGTATCCCTGGCCCGGGAGCTGGGCCCCAGGGGGATCCGCGTCAACGCGGTGGCCCCGGGGATCACGGAGACGGATATGATGAAGGCGGTGCCAAAAGAGGTGCTGGATCCGCTGGTGCGGCAGATCCCCCTGCGCCGTCTGGGCAAGCCCGAGGACATTGCCAACGCCTTCGTGTTCCTGGCCTCAGAGGAAGCGTCCTACATCACAGGCGTGGTCTTAAGCGTGGATGGGATGGCAAGATCATAAGCAAAATAAAAAAGGCCGGTCCCGGTCCGGAAACCCTGATCTGTGGTTTCCAGAGCCGGAACCGGCTTCTTTTATGTATGTTTATGAAGCGGCGGCCGGAGCCGTCTTTTCGGAATTATGCCTGGAGGCGAAGTAGGCCTGCAGGGAGTTTACGACGATGATCAGGCCTAAGAGCATTAAAAGGATGGCGATGATCAGCTGGAGTCCCTCCACCATGAAGGTGGCGGAGCCGGAGGCAAAGGCAGTTACCAGCGCTTTGGTCCTCTGTACCAGGGCGGTGGTGGTGACGCAGAGCATGATCGCCAGCGGCGGGAACAGCATCTTGTTGCTGCGGCCGGTGACCTTCATGAATACGCACAGGGTCACCAGGACCAGGGCAGATAATAACTGGTTGGCAGATCCGAACAGCGGCCAGATGTTGGAATATCCGATCCGGGTCAGGACAAAGCCGAAGAACAGGGTCAGCAGGGTGGAAACGTATTTGTTGCAGATGAACTTTCTCCAGCCTTCGGCGTGCTCCATGTCATCCACAGAGAACAGCTCCTGTAAGCTCATACGGCCGATCCTGGCAACGGCGTCCAGGCTTGTGAGGGCCAGGGCGGAAACACACATGGTCATGAAGCACTGGGCAATGTACATGGGAACGCCGAACATCTGGAAGAAGCCTGCCACGCCGCTTGAGAAGATCTGGAACGGAGTTCCGGCAGCGGGAGTTCCGTCGGCTCCGGCGGCAGCGCCTGCCACGCAGAGGGCCAGTACGGCTAAAAGGCTTTCCAGGACCATGGCTCCGTAGCCCACCTTTAACATATCCTTTTCGTTGGCCACGGTCTTTGAGGACGTACCGGAGGACACCAGGCTGTGGAAGCCGGAAACAGCTCCGCAGGCAACGGTGACGAACAGGATCGGGAACATGTCTCCCAGCTTTTCATTATGGAAGCCGGTGTACATGGGCAGGTTCATGGTCGGGTGGGCCACAAAAAGTCCCAGCACAGCTCCGGCGATCATGCCGATGAACATATAGGTGGTCATGATGTCACGGGGCTGTTTTAAAAGCCACATGGGAAGGACTGCTGCAAAAAAGATATAAATAAAGGTAATGTAGGTCCAGGCCTCTTTTCCGGCGGTGATGGGGGCCATCATTCCAAGAGCCAGGGCAGCCACGGTGCAGGCAAGGCCCAGGACCGTCTCCTTCCAGCCGGTAAAATGGAGGCGTGTCTGCAATACGCCGAACAGCATGGCGAAGGCGATAAATAATAAGGAAATGGTCCCGGCCGCGCCGTTGGTCTCTGCCGCTGCGGACAGGCTGGTCACGCCGTCCACGGTCTGGTAGGCGTTGAAGGTCCCGGCCACCATGTCGGCAAAGGCTGCGATCACCAGCCAGGTGAAGAGCCAGCAGAATACCAGAAACAGCTTACGGCCCAGTTTTCCGATATATTTTTCAATCAGAAGTCCCATGGACTTACCATCATTTTTTACGCTCACATAAAGAGCACCGAAGTCTGTGACGGCTCCAAAGAAGACGCCGCCGATGAGGATCCATAAAAGAACGGGGACCCATCCGAAAACGGCCGCCTGGATGGCTCCGGTCACAGGGCCGGCTCCGGCGATGGAGGAAAACTGATGGCTGAAAACGGTCCAGCCGTCTGTGGGGACGTAGTCCTGTCCGTCCGCGTGAACGACTGCCGGTGTTTTGGCTTTCGGGTCGATGCCCCATTTCTTTGCAAGAAAGCGGCCATACAGCACATAGGCGGAGGCCAGGCAGATCGCGGAGATGAGGACGATTACAAGTGTGTTCATAATTATTCTCTCCTTGTTAGTATTTATAAGTACATACTATAATCCTGTAAAGAGATAAAGTCAATAAATCTGGTGAAAAACATGAGAAAATCGTCGTTTTTATGGTAAAATGATGAAAAACAGTTGGAAATTTATATAAATTTAATAATGTTTATAAAAAAGATATAATGTATAAATATACTAGACATAACCAAAGGGAATAGTAATAACAAAAGAAAAAACCAGTCCGCAGAATCCATATAAATCATAGAATAATTTTTGGTTTTTTGTGCATAATATTCAAGTATATAAAATTTTAACAAATTCGTTTGGAATTTAACAAGAACTGTGCTATAATGCATTTCGTTGCACAAATACAAAAAAGAAAAGGAAGGTTACACAATGGAAAATTCTAAGAAAATGACCTGGTATACCTTAGCCTTTATGGCGTTTTCCACAGTTTGGGGATTCGGAAACGTTCTGAATGGCTTCGTATACTTTAACGGTATCCAGGTTATCTTCAGCTGGGTAATGATGTTTGCCCTTTACTTTGTTCCCTACGCGCTCATGGTTGGTGAGCTGGGCTCCGCTTTCAAGAACTCCGGCGGCGGCGTAAGCTCCTGGATCCACGAAACCATCAGCCCGAAATTTGCATATTATGCCGGCTGGACCTACTGGGCATGCCACGTTACTTATATCGCAAGTAAGGGCAGCGGCGGATTAAAGGCTTTAAGCTGGATGGTATTCCAGAACGGAACTACCTACGATACATTCCCGACCATTGCTGTACAGTTAGCGACTCTGGCAGTTCTCCTGTTCTTCAGCTGGGTAGCAAGCCGCGGCTTAAACCCGCTTAAGAAGCTGGCTACCATTGCCGGAACCAGTATGTTCGTAATGTCCATCCTGTACATCCTTATGATGTTTGCCGCTCCGGTGATCAATCCCAACGCAGAGTATGTGACAATGGAATTCACCAAAGAGGCACTGATCCCGAAGTTCAACGTGGGTTACTTCACTTCCCTGTCCATCCTGGTATTCGCAGTGGGCGGATGTGAGAAGATCTCCCCGTATGTAAATAAGGTAAAGGATCCGTCCAAGGGATTCCCGAAGGGTATGATCGCTCTGGCTGTTATGGTCATGGTATGTGCGATCCTGGGAACCATCGCCATGGGCAAGATGTTCGATCCGACCATCATCAACGAGAGCAAGGAAAGCTTCAACTCCTACGTTTCCAACGGCTCCTACTGGGCATTCCAGAAGTTAGGTGAGTACTACGGCGTAGGCAACGCTCTGCTGATCATCTACGCAGCCTGCAACGCCATCGGACAGTTCTCCACTCTTGTTTTAAGTATCGACGCTCCGCTTCGTATGCTTCTTGACAACGAGGATGCAAGACAGTTCGTTCCCACCAAGCTGTTAAAGAAGAACGACAAGGGCGCATACATCAACGGTATCTGGATGGTTGTGGCTCTTTCCGGAAGTATCATCCTGATCCAGTCCTTCGTACCGGGCGCAGCTGCTGTATTAACACAGTTAAATAAGCTGAACTCCGTAACCATGCCGCTCCGTTACCTGTGGGTATTTGCCGCTTACATTGCCTTAAGAAAGGCTGCCGGCAAGTTCCATCCGGAGTACCGCTTCGTGAAGAACCAGGGCATCGCTCTGACCGCAGGCGTATGGTGCTTCTTCGTAACGGCTGCATGCTGTCTCCTTGGTATGTATGTGGAAGGCGATATGGCCTCCACAGCCTTAAACGTAATCACTCCCTTCGTTCTTACTGCTCTGGGACTGATCCTTCCGGAGATCAAGAAGAGAGAAAAAACAAACGCTTAACTGGAAATAAAATAACTTGTATTGTGCGTATCCGGCAGCTGGCCCATCCTGGACTGGCTGCCGGTTTTTCCTATATATTTTTGGGGATAGATATGATAAAATAGGATCCATGGAAACAACTGCGGCAGTCAGAAAAAGGAGGGGAGCCTGTGGATATACAGAAGGATGACCGGAAGGCGTGTGGAAAAGAGCAGACCGGGGACAGAGACTGGAAGGTGACCTTTGAAGGGGGCTTTTACGGCCAGAGGGGCCGCCGGGGGATCGAGATCCCGGTGGGAAAGACGTTTTCCTGGGGGAAGGAGATCTGGCATGTTCCGGCGGTGTACCAGTGCGGAAAGGGGCTGGTGGCAGATATTTTTGCGGAGATCGACCCGGAACGGGTGAAGGCCTTTTTAGAACGGTACCGGGATCTGGAGGAGGACAGGCTGACGGAGGAGGAGCAGGAGCGGATCCAGCAGGAAAGTCCTCTGGAAACGGGCTTCCAGCCGGAGATCATACTGAACGGAAGGAAGCTTCGGGGAGTGGAGGGAAACGGGCTCTGCTGGCTCCCGGAATCCTGCCGGGAAATGGATGCCGGGGCTCTGAACGATGGGCCAGCAGAAGAATATCCGGAACTGGATAATGACGGGGATCCAGTGGAGGATCCGGCAGCGGAGGAGTACCCGGCGGCAGACCCGTATGAAGAGGAGCGGAGGCTCCTGGAGCATTACGGACTGGATCCGGCGAAGGCCTGGTCCATGAACCGCTGGAGCTTTTCCTGGGCTACAAAGCGGCCGCCAAAGCTCCGGTCCCTGAGCCTTACCATGAAGCGGGACCGGGTCTGTATTCCAGGCATCCGCTTTACAGTCCGGGGGCCGGGAGACCAGATCCCCTTTATCCATCCCTCCACAGGAGAGCGTCATGTGCTGACGGTCCTGGAATACCAGGAAGAGGAGATGGACCGGAAGGCCTTTGAAGCGCCGGAGGATATGGAACAGGAAGAGAGACGGAGGCTTCTCCGGCGTATGGGGGAGTGGGAGTATCCCACCCACCTGACGGCCATGACCTACGCCGTAAGCCCAGAGATTTCCAGGAGAGAGCTGCAGATCCGGGACTGCGGCGGCGACCGTCCCCGGAGGATCCTGCCCAGGGAGCCGGAGGACCGGTTCCTTCCGGAGGCGAAGAATGATGTGTGTGTCATGGCAGGAGCCAGCGCCATCGGGATCATCGGCGGAGCCGACGGGCCCACGGCCATTTTCATGGCGGGGAAGGGAGAGCCGCGTTGCACCTTTTCCTCCCTGTATTTTGAGCCGGGAAAGCCGGTGGAATGGCGGATGCGGTTTTATGAGCAGCGGGTGGAGGATCTGGAAGTGAAGCTTTTATAAAAGAAGGGCGGGGAACAGTCAGTGCTGTTTCCCGCTCTTTCTGCTGTCAAAGTATGGAAAGCTGTCGATGGCGTCTAAGATATCCTTAAAATCATCTCTGGGAGCCAGGCGGATGTAGGCCTTTAAGATCTCCTGCTCCCGGGAACGGAAGGGGCCGTAAAAGATATCGTACAGGTTGTGGCCCCGCAGATGGATGCGGATCTCCTCCATATGGTCCTTCATATCCTCCGGGGAGGTGAAGTCCCGGCCCAGGGCCTTTATGAGCTTCTGGCCGCTGGTGAGCCGGTGGAGATATTCCCGCCATTTTTTGTACAGGGTCTCGTAAAAGGCTTCCTGGCTCTCCACAATGCCCAACTGTGCCATGATCTCCGGGTTAAAGAAGTAGTTTTCAAAGGAATAATATTTCAGGATCAGCACGTTCCTTCTGGTGACTCTGGGGAGCCGGTCCACGTCCTCGGCATTCCGCGCGTCATAATACCGGCAGAGCTGCCCCGCCAGCTCCTCCGGATCCTTTCCGTCCCCGTCCCGGATCATCAGGAACTGGTCCCGGATATAGACCTGGTTCATATATTTTAAATTGGCGTAGGTCTTGATGTTGGTACAGCTGTTGGTGGTGATGATGGAAATGCGGGAGAGCCGTCCCTCCTGGTCCCGGATCTCAGAGTAGTAGTTTTCCAGCAGCAGGGGAAGCCGGGACTTATCCTGCTTTCCTTCCACAATAAAAACGAAGCTCACGTTCATCAGATCGCTGGCCCCGTAGCCCAGATCGTCCAGGATCCGGCCCAGATCGGTCTTTTCCCGGATCACGGAATACATGTCGTCGTCTAAGACCACCTGGCGGATCTGGCGGGCCGTGAAATTGAACAGAAGATCCGGCGAATGGGTCTGGAAGATCACCTGGTTTTTTAAGGAAAGGCGGTACAGGATCTCACAGCACATTTTCTGGAGCTGGGGATGGAGAAAGATCTCCGGGTCCTCCACCAGGATGATGCTGGGGATCCGGTCCGGCTCGGCCACATACGTTTCCAGGAGAGACAGCATGTAGATGCTCCGCATGCCTTTGCCCAGGTATTCCACCGGAGTCTCTGTCCCCCTTTTTTCATTGCAGGCCGTGACCGTAACGGAAAACATCTGGTCCGTGTCACAGTTTATGGAACAGCGGATCTCTTCATAGCCGCCGTTTTTCAGGAAGTTTTCACTGAGCTTTTTGGAAAAGCTGCTGAAATTCAGCTGATAGATCTTATATTCCAGGAGCCTGGCAGTCTCCACGGCAGAGAGCTCCGCCGGCTTTTTCTGATCGATGAGGCCAATACAGCGGAAGCAGTGGCCGCAGGCCTTGGCAGGATCGAAGATACAGGAGCCGGAGCGGAGCTTTCTGAGCTGCCGGTCTTCCTGGAACATGAGGAGGTCGTTCTGGAGCTGTCTTAAGTCCCGGTCGGCAGTGATCCGGTAGATCCTGGGGAGGATCATGGGGATATAGGGGTTATTTTTCCGGGAAATATCCTCGTAACGGACCTTTCCGTCTTTATTTACATGGAAGGTAAAGCAAAGCTCTCCCTGGGAGAAGGAGGGAAGCCGCTCGCCGAAGACCCGACTCCACACCTCATACCGCCGGTACTGGCTGACGATGCCCATACGGTGGAACAGGGCCAGATCCTCGCTGCTGATGGAAAAGGAGGCGTCGATGCGGATGGCCTGCTCCCTTTCGTTAAAATCGGCCTCCTGGACCTGGTAGCAGCCGCAGACGGCACAGACGGCATCCAGGATCGAGGTCTTCCCTGTATTATTTTTTCCTACCAGGATCAGGGCCCGGTCAATGTCCCGGATCTCCATGTCCCGGATGGACTTGAAATTGTGGATGTGAAGATAAGTCAGCTGCATGCTCCGCCCTCCCTGTAAAAATTCTTCCTTTTGCCCCTAGTATAATCCAGCCGGAGGCCCATGGCAATAGAAAACGTCTGCGCCGTGGGGCAGTCTGCCAGATAATTTGGAAAAAATCAAAAAAGGGTTGACATTTGCTTTAAAGTGGCATAGAATACAGACACAGAAATAAGAGAAACCGATGAGAAAGAGGAGTAAGCCTTCTTCTGATATCACAGAGAGCTGCAGGCGGTGGGATTGCAGTATGGAAGGGATCGCTGAATGGACTTTCGAGGGCGGCCTGAAATGAAAAGAGTAGGAGCTGCCGGGAACCAAACCCGTTATCAATGAGGGATGCATGGTAGTGCATTGAAAGTGGACATTTATGTCAATTTGAGTGGTACCGCGATTATAAACGATTATAACCGTCTCAAGCGAAAGGGCTTGAGGCGGTTTTTGTGTTATAGGAACATGGGTTCCATGACATAAAAGCGTTCCGCGAGGATCGTCATGGGCGGAAGAGGATTCTGCCGCAGACGCGTACCGCCGCTGGTTTCCCGTTTCTGAAATGCGAAAAAAATTTAAGAGCATGGAGGAGAAAGACTATGAAGAAAAAAATGATGAGCGCAGTGATGGCAGCAGCAGTGACAGCGGCATTTTTAGGAGGCTGTGGAGGAAAGGAAACGTCAGGCAGCCCAGAGGCCAGTGGGGCGAAGGCAGAAGAAACAACGGCCCAGGGCTCAAAGGAGACAAAAGAGGAGAAGACCGGCGGGGCCGGAGAAAATACAGAAGCTGGAAACGCAGACGGCGGGGAATATACCGTGGCCGTTGTAAAGCAGATGGACCACGCATCCCTGGACGAGATCGCCGCCGCCGTCTGTGAGGAGCTGGATGCCCTGGCAGAAAAGAACGGAGTTTCCATCCAGTATGAGGTATATTCCGGCCAGGGCGACCAGTCGGTGCTGACCCAGATCGGGACCCAGGTGATCTCCGAGCAGGTGGATGCGGTGATCCCCATTGCCACCCTGGCGGCCCAGGTCATGGCCACCTGTGCCGAGGATACGAAGACCCCGGTGGTCTATGCGGCCATCTCCGATCCGGAGGCAGCGGAAATGACGGGCATCGATTATGTGACCGGAACCTCAGACGCCCTGAACACAAAGTTTATCCTGGATATGATGCTTGCCCAGGATCCGGAGGTGAAAAAGGTCGGACTCCTTTATTCCTTATCGGAGGATAACTCCAAAACACCCATCGCTGAGGCAAAGGCGTATCTGGAGGAAAAGGGGATCGGATACACAGAGAAAACGGCCAACACCAATGACGAGGTGATCACAGCGGCCAGCGCCCTGATCGCAGAGGACGTGGACGCCATCTTTACACCCACCGACAACGTGATCATGTCCGCGGAACTGGCGATCTATGAGAGCCTGGCCGAGGCAGGGATCCCCCACTACACCGGGGCCGACTCCTTCGTAAGGAACGGCGCCTTCGCCACCTGCGGCGTCAACTATACAGACCTGGGCCATGAGACGGCGGATCTGGCTTATACGGCCATGACGGAGGGTATGGATTCTCTTGAGGACTTTTATCTGGCCGAGGGCGGGATCATCACTGTGAACACCGAAACAGCCCAGACCCTGGGAGTCGATTATTCCGTATTTAAGGACATGGGAACTCTGGTGGAGGTAGGCACCACAGAGGATTAAAGAAAGCGGCTGCCGGGGGCCTGTACAGAATGGGCGCAGGCTCCCAGGCAGAAAATAAAGAGTATGGAAGGATGGGAAAGATATGCTTTATGTGGTTCAGACAGCCCTGGAGCTGGGATTTATGTATGCCCTGGTGGCCATGGCCCTGTTTTTAAGCTACCGGATCCTGGATATCGCAGATATGACCACAGACAGTGGATTCGTTTTGGGAGCAGCCGTATCGGTGACCTGTGCGGCGGCCGGCCATCCGGTGCTGGCGGTTTTTGCAGCCATGGCGGCGGGAGCCTGCGCCGGTTATGTGACGGCGTTTTTGCAGACCAGGATGGGCGTACCGTCGATCCTGGCCGGGATCATCACCAATACGGGGCTCTACACCGTGAATCTTATGGTCATGGGCTGGAGCTCCAATGTGAGCCTCTTAAAGCAGGATACCATGTTCACCCTGTTCCGGGATCTGGGGATCGGAGGCGGATTTTATAAGATGATTCTGGCGGGCGGCATCACCATGTTTGCAGGAGCCGCCCTGGTATGGTTTCTGGGCACCCGGCTGGGCTTAAGCATCCGCGCCACCGGAGACAACCGGGACATGGTACGGGCGTCGTCGGTGAATCCAGTGTTTACCATTACTGTAGGACTTTGTATCTCCAACGCCTTAACGGCCCTTTCGGGAGCTGTGGTGGGACAGTACCAGAAGTCGGCGGATATCAACAGCGGAGCCGGGATCGTGGTCATCGGCCTGGCCTGCCTCATCATCGGAGAGACTGTACTGGGCCGCCGCTCCATGGGAAGAAACGTGGCGGCAGCTGTGACCGGGAGCATTCTGTACCGCTTCCTTTATGCCATGATCCTTAAGACCTCCATCGTTCCCATCGAGTGTCTGAAGCTGGTGACAGCGGTGGTGGTCGCCCTGGCCATTGCCTCCCCGTCCTTAAGAGAGTGGGCAGGACTTCAGAAAAAGAAAGCGGAAGCGAAGAAAAGGAGGGGGCAGTCATGCTAAAGCTGGACCATATCAAAAAGACCTTTAATCCGGGGACGGTCAACGAAAAGGCGGCCATCCGGGATCTGTCCCTCCACCTGGAGCCGGGGGATTTTGCCACGGTCATCGGCTCCAACGGCGCAGGCAAGTCCACCATGTTCGCAGCCATTGCCGGGAGCTTTATTACGGATTCCGGTTCCATCACCTTAAACGGGAAGGACATTACCTTTGCGCCCGAGTACCAGAGGAGCCGCGTCATCGGCCGTCTTTTCCAGGACCCCTTAAAGGGGACGGCTCCCCATATGACCATTGAGGAAAACCTGTCCCTGGCGTATCTGCGGGCGTCCAGAGGAAGCATCCCCTTCAGCCGGATCTCAAAAAAGGATAAAGAATTTTTCAGAGAGCAGCTTTCCATGCTGGACATGGGGCTGGAGGACCGGATGAAGCAGCCGGTGGGCCTTTTATCCGGCGGCCAGCGCCAGGCCCTGACCCTTCTTATGGCCACCATGGTGCCCCCGCTCTTACTGCTGTTGGATGAGCACACGGCGGCCCTGGATCCGGCCACGGCGGAAAAGGTGCTGGAGCTGACAAAAAAGATCGTGGCAAAAAATCACACCACCTGTCTGATGGTCACCCACAATATGCAGCAGGCCCTGACCATGGGAAACCGGACGCTGATGATGGACGATGGCCGGATCGTGTTCGATGTGAAGGGAGAGGAGCGGTCACGCATGACCGTGCCGGATCTTCTGGAGAAGTTCCGCATCGGAGCCGGGAAGGAGCTTGATAACGACCGTATCCTTTTGGCGGCGGAGGACTGATCCTGCCGGAATGCATTGGGATCCACAAAGGTCAGAAAAAAGGTTGACACCATATATGACACCACATATAATATAAGCAGGAGGTATAAGGAATGTCAAAATGGGATAAATTGATAACACGTATATGCAATTTATCGAAAGACCTCCGGTTTGATGAGCTGCGGAAGGTATTGGAAAGCTATGGATATGAAATGAATGCACCAAGAAGCGGAAGCAGCCATTATACCTTTAGGAAACAGGGCTGTACACCGATCACAATACCAAAGCATGAACCGATCAAGAAAGTATATGTGGAAATGGTAAGACAGATTGTGGAAAGTGAGGCGGAGAATGATGAAGACGCTGAATGATTATATGGCAATGTCCTATCGTATGGAAATTGTGGAAGATAAGGATGAAGGCGGATTTGTGGTTTCTTATCCGGATCTGCCTGGCTGTATTACTTGTGGAGAGACTGTGGAACGTGCGGTAGCAAATGCATTGGATGCGAAAAAAGCGTGGCTGGAGGCAGCATTGGAAGAAGGGGTGGAGATCCATGAGCCGGACAGTCTGGAAGATTATTCCGGACAGTTTAAATTGAGGATCCCAAGAAGCCTGCATCGGTCACTGGCAGAACATTCGCAGAGAGAAGGTGTCAGTATGAACCAGTATTGCGTATATCTTCTTTCCAGAAATGATGCGGTATTTTCAAAATAACGACCAAATCCTTTTGCAGGCGGAGGACTGATCCTGCCGGAATGCATTGGGATCCACATGTGGGTCTGCATTGGAGTCCACAAAACCCTTGCAATCTCCAGGAATATAAGATAAAATATTGTAAAGATCCAGATATGCATCTTCTTGTCCGCAGCAGGCGGGCAGGAAGCGCCGGGCGTCTGCCCGATGGAGATCCGACAGAAAAGCTCTTATGAAAGCAGGCGTTCAGCGCGCGTTCCTGGCCGGATCCCCGCTTGGGTGAACGGTGAGGAAATATTATATAAAAATGCAGAAAAGGGGTTGACAGGGAGTATGGAAAAGCGCAGCATTAAGCAAGCAAGCAAGCAAGCAAGCAAGCAAGCAAGCAGATGACACTGGGATCGGAGATCTGATCCCGGCGCTTTGTCATGGTCTCGGTCTGACGGAAAAATTGTATACAGAATATAAACAGGCACGTTTATTGCGTATATTTATGCAATAAGCGTGTCTTTTTATATAGAAAAATATAGGTATGGAGGAAAGGAGAGAGTATGAAAAGAAAGGAATTAAAACGCGCGGCAGCGGGGCTTATGGCAGTGGCCTTATGTATGGGACTTACGGCCTTCCCGGTATTTGCAGGCGGAACGGAGATCGGCCGTTCGGTCACAGTGGTGGAGGACGGCGGAAAAAGGACCGTCCTGGGGCTGGATGAAAAGGGAGAAGGCAGCGGCTGGAGCTATGGAGGAAACATGGTGCTGACCCTGGACGGCTTTACCGGAGAGCAGATCCGCTTAAACGGAGGCTCTCCCGATGGAAAGGATCTGTTCATTGAGCTGGTGGGAGACAATACGATCACAGGCACAGACAGTCTGTCGGGGGTACACTCTGACTATAACAGCTTTTATGATGAAAACAGGATTATTTTTACGGGAAGCGGGGATCTGGAGATCACAAACACGACCTCATCCCTGGGAAGTCCGGGAAAATATATTTTTGGACAGGACGGCGTCGTTACCCTGAATCATGGAGAGTTAAAAGGTCAGACGACTCTGGTGGTACAGAGCAATGCGACTGTGAACATCAATGAAAATACATCGGGAAGCTCCCTGCCCTCTTTGACGCTTACCATCAACGGCGGGATTGTGAACCTGTATAATAAGCAGCAGATCGGTCTGGCTTATGGGCTGGATCAGAATAAGGAGTTCGGCAACATATGCAGGATCACCGAGGACGGGCTTTTGACCGTTAAGACCGGCTTTTCCGGGGAAGCGCCGCTGCTCTGCGGCAGAGGAAATGAACCGCTTCCTGAGTTCTATGAGCATTTTTATGTGACTACTGTGGATGGAAGACCGACGCATATCCAGGATGAGGGCAGCTCCCCCAGCTGCGCCTTGGTGGATGAAAATGGAAATAAGCTTACCTCTGCCCATATCCGGGGCAACGGCTCCTATGTTTACAATGGCGAGGACGATTTCCAGGTTCCGGAGCCGGAAGACCCGGGAGACGGAGAGGAAGGCGGCAGCCAGGAAAAGCCGGGAACCGGAGAGGGCGGAACCGATCCGGAAAAGCCGGGAACCGGAGAGGGCGGAACTGATCCGGAGAAGCCGGGAACTGGCGAGGATGACAATGTGGTCACAGATTCCAACGGTCATAAGGCCACAGATTCCAACGCCCATTCTTCTTCCTCCGGAAGCGGCGGCGGATACGGTCCGGGAAAGGGATACGGCTACTATGCAGTAAGGAATGAGGCCGGTCCGGGCCAGCCGGTGGGGGATTCCCGCTGGAATGGCGGTCAGTGGAGGCAGGACGCCAACGGCTGGTGGTTTGCCGGGACCGACGGCAGCTATCCAAAGGCGGGCTGGGCACAGCTGGAGTGGAACGGACAGAAGCTCTGGTACCACTTTGACGCCAATGGGTATATGAGCACAGGCTGGATCCAGGATGATGGAAACTGGTACTACCTCCATGCAGAGGGCGACGGAAACCGCGGCTTCATGCACACAGGCTGGCAGGAGATCGGCGGTAAATGGTATTATTTCCATAAGGATACCGACGGGGCGGCCCTGCCGGTGGGAGCCATGCTGTCCAATACGGTAACGCCCGACGGCTATACGGTCGGAAGCGATGGGGCATGGATCTAAACAGATAAAAATACAGGAAACCGGCGCGGGGGCTGCGGCCTTTCGCGCCGGTTCCTGCTTACAGGTTTAGGTGGCGGAGCGGACGGGGCTGTGGTATACTTTTATCATGGAATAGATAAAAGGGAGGAATTGCCTATGACAGAACAGGAAATGAAAGCGCGTATGAAAAGAAGCAGGGAACTGATCGACTGGTCCAGGGAGGAATACCAGTCGGATCAGACCTTAAAAAAGCCCCAGCCGCCTCTGGTGAAGGCGCCCATGACGGAAAATACCATGGAGCTTCCGAAAAACTTCGGGGATCTGCCCATGGACAAGAGCTTTTTACGGATCCTCCACGACCGGAGGAGCAACCGGGTATTTACCGGCGGCTCCATGGATCTTCTGACCCTGTCCTTTCTTTTGTGGGCCCAGCAGGGGATCCGGGGCATCCGCGGGAACAATTATGCCACTCTGCGGACCGTGCCCAGCGCCGGTTCCAGGCATCCCTTTGAGTGCTATCCGCTGATCCTCAATGTGGAGGGCTTGGAGCCAGGGCTTTATCATTACCTTCCCATGGAGCACAGGCTGGAGTTTTTAAAGTCTGCGGACATAAAGGACGAGGCCTTTGCAGACCGGGTGGTCCAGTCGGTGAGCCGCCAGAAATGGGTCTTAAAGTCCAGTGTGATCTTTTATTACAGCATCGTGCCCTACCGCGGCGAATGGAGATACGCCTTTAATGCGCCCAGGGTCATGATGATCGACGCCGGCCATGTGACAGAAAACCTGTATCTGGCCTGCAGCGCCTTAGATCTGGGGACCTGTGCCATTGCGGCCATGGATTCTCCGGCGGCCTCAGAGATGTTCGGCCTGGACGGAAAGGAAGAATATATTTTCTACTGTGCGCCCGTTGGGACCGTGTCGGAGGAAAACGAGGCTGCGGAGCAGGCCTTTTATGCATTTTTAAAAGAAAAATAATGGAAAGCACGCAGATACGAAAGAAAAGATCCTGTAAAGGGTACACTCTGGTGGAGCTGATGGCCGTCATCGCCATTATGGCGGCGCTGGCGGCGGTCTCCGCCGGAATTTACTCCGGCTATGTGGAACGGGCCAGGGAGGCAGAGCTGTATGAAACGGCGGAGCAGATCAAAAATGCCCTGGCCATATGTGAGGCCCAGTATGGAGAAGCCGGAGGCTCGGACGCGTCGGTGTTCTGGAGCGAGGCATTTTTGGCGCCGCCCAATCATCGGGACAGCGTCCTGTATCCCTATGTGGGAGCAATGACAGAGGACTGTACCGGCTATTCCCTGAAGATAAAGCGGAATGGGGAAGGGCGGTATTTTATTGCTGGTTTTACGTATTCCACGGAAGAATATGAGGTCACATGGAAGAAAAATGATGGGATCACGGTGAAAAAACGGGGGAAATCTTAAAAATTCATTAAAAGAATATAAAATTCTCCTTGCTAAATGAAATGAATACGGGTATAATGTGGAAGATTTAGGCAAAAATAAGATTGAGGAGAAGCGACATGGAGAATCAAAAGAAAACCACCAATTCACTTGCCAGAAGAATGGGAATTTCTCTCATCTGCGGTCTTGCGGCCGGTCTTCTGCTGATGATGTTAAGAGAGAACCTGAACAGCTCCGGCCAGGAGGCCGTCTGGAAGACCATCAACAGTATCCTGTTCCAGGATATCACAGCCGCAGGCGCGGAAAAAGACCTGGGACTTTTTTATATCCTGGGCCAGCTGTTCATCCGCTCGCTGCAGCTTGTGATCGTACCTATGGTATTTACATCCATTACCCTTGCCATTGGCCAGATCTCTGATACGAGAGCCCTTGGAAGGATTTCCTTTAAGACCATCGGCGGATTCCTGGTATGCTCGGCAATGGCCCTGGTCCTGGCATGCGGAGCCGGATATATGATTTACAGCGCCGGCCTTTTTAACATCCAGGTGGATGGTCTGGAGGGACAGGCCGGATCCACCGGTGCCAATCCGTTAAATGTGATCTTAAGCGTGGTGCCGTCCAACGTTGCGGCGACCTTTTCCAGCAATACCTCTGTACTGGCCATTGTATTTCTGGCCGTAACCCTGGGACTGTGCATGAATGCCCTGGGAGAGGAAAGGACCTCTGTATTAAAGAAGCTGATCACAGAGATCAACGACATTGTCGTGGTATTTTTAAACTATGTGGTTACGAAGTTCGGTCCCATTGCCATTTTTGTCCTGCTGTCCAGGACCTTCGCCATCTATGGCATCCACCATCTGAAGCCGGCCATGACGTATGTGGTGGCAACGACCATCCTTTTGCTGGCCTTCCTGTTTGTGGGCTATCCGCTGTTTGTGGCAGCCAGCACCAGGTTAAATCCGTTTAAGTTTGCCAGCAAGATCTTAAAGGTGGCAGTTTTCGGCTTTTCCACTTCATCCAGTGCGGCTACCCTGCCTCTCAATGTGAAGACTACGGTGGAGGAGCTGGGCGTGGACGAAAAGATCGCCTCTTTCGTTCTCCCGCTGGGAATGACCATCAACATGAACGGTACGGCCATCATGCAGGTGGTTGCGACTCTGTTTATCGCCGGCTGCGCCGGATATGACGTGACCTTTGGCCAGCTTGTGGTGGTGGCTCTGCTGGTGCTGATCGCATCGGTGGGGACCCCGGCTGCACCGGGAGCGGGAGCCATCATCCTGTTCACGATCCTGTCCGGCCTGGGCTATGTAAATGACAGCGCGCTTCTGGCGTACAGCCTGATCTTAGCCATCAACCGGCCCATCGAAATGCTCTTAACAGCTTTAAACGTGGTGGGAGATTCTGCCGCCAGCATCTATGTTGCGAAATCGGAAGGGATGCTGGACGAAACGAAATATAATGCATAGATAGAAAAAGAAGGGCGCCGCCTGGTCACTGGTATGGGATCGGGCGGCATCCTTTTTTAAATTTATTTGTTTCTTGATATAATTTCAGTTATACTAATAGATATAAGAAGTGATGCCGTAATATTGGCGATGCAATAAGATGTATTCCAGCAGAGAAAATAGAGGAAAGGATGCATGATCATATGGAAGGAACTGGAATCAGGCAGCAGGTGGTTGATGAAATACGGAGCCTGGCCCAAAAATATGAAGTGAGAAAAGTGATTTTATTCGGTTCAAGGGCCCGGGGAGATTTCAGAGAAAAAAGTGATATAGATCTGGCAGTCGAGGGCGGCGATTTTATCCGGTTTTCCATTGATGTGAATGAAGATACATCAACGCTTTTGAAGTTTGATATAGTGGATCTGGATGAAAAGATCCAGGAGGAACTGATGGAATCGATTCAGAGAGAGGGAAGGGTGCTGTATGAAAAAATTTGATCATTTTAAATCAAATTTGAATGTGCTGGCGTTGGCGGATCAGGAGGATCTGACAAATGAGTTTATTATTGGCGGGATCATAGATAAATTTTTTATTCAGTTCGAGCTTGGCTGGAAGGTTCTGAAAGAGCTGCTGAGCTATGAGGGACAGGGCATTTCCGCCAGCGGCTCACCTAAAATGATATTAAAAACAGCATTTACTATATATGATTTTATCGACGAAAATGTCTGGCTGGAAATGCTGAGAGCGAGAAATGACATGACGCATATTTATGACGCATTGGCGGCCAGACGTTTAGTTGACGCAGTTTTGCAGCGGTATATCCCGGAGTTTCAAAAAATGAAAGAGGGGATCGAATCCTTTTATAAGGATGAAATAGATAATATGTAGAAAACGGCTGTCTATGCAGATAAAATCGTCTGCCGCGATTTTACCTGGAATTTACAAATCTATTACCAGAATACGGTTGACGGAGGGCCCAAAATCCTGTATGTTGGAGAGGTGACGAGAAGAAAGAAGAAAAGAAGAGATAAGAGGAGAAAAGAATTGACGTATAAGGACATCCGGGAGAACAGAGAGGTTCTCGCATATTTGAAAAAAGGAAACGATAATCTTGGGACCATGGGCTTTACGGACCATTCCGGAGCCCACTGCGCCATGGTGGCGGAGCGGGCGGCCATGATCCTTGAAAAATTTGGATTCAGCGAGCATGACCGGGAGGTGGCGAAGATTGCCGGCTTCATGCACGATATGGGAAACGCCATCAACCGGCACCGCCATGCAGAATACGGCGCGCTTCTGGCTGAGCAGATCTTATCCAGAACAGACCTGCCCCTGGAGGACCGGGTTACGGTGGTGTCCGCCATTGGAAATCATGACGAATCCACCGGAGGGGCCGTGGACGCCATTTCGGCGGCTCTGATCATTGCGGATAAGACCGACGTAAGAAGAAACCGTGTAAGGAATAAGGACAAGGCCAGCTTTGATATCCATGACCGGGTCAATTATGCGGTCACTGAGGCAAGCCTTACGGTGTGCCCGGAGAAAAATCTGGTGACACTGGACCTGCAGATCGACGAAAATATCTGCTCCATGCTGGAGTATTTCGAGATCTTCTTAGAGAGGATGCTCATGTGCCGCAGAGCTTCGGAGATGCTGGGAGCCAAGTTTAAGATGACGGCCAACGGAAGCAAGATCGTTTAAGGCGGAAGGCCCGCCGGAAAATGACGGCTGAAAACAGGAGGAATATGGAGTTTTATTTTGCCCCCATGGAGGGGATCACCAGTTATACATACAGAAATCTGCATCATAGGTTCTTCGGCGGGGTGGAAAAGTATTACACCCCGTTTTTGTCGCCCAGTGCGGAAAACGGCCTGAGCACAAGGGAGTTAAAGGACGTGCTGCCGGAAAATAACGGGGAGATCCGTCCGGTGCCCCAGCTTCTGGTCAATCATCCGGAGGGCTTCCTGAAGGGAGCCAGGCTTTTGCGGGACCTGGGGTACCGGGAGATCAATCTGAATCTGGGCTGTCCGTCGGGAACTGTGACGGCCAAGAAGAAGGGCTCGGGGCTTTTGATGTATCCGGAGGAGCTGGACGCGCTTTTAGACAGGATCTTTTCGGATCCCATGGTGACGGGCGGGGAGATCCTGGTGTCTGTAAAGACCAGGATCGGAAAAAATTCCCCGGAGGAATGGTCGCAGCTCATGGAGATCTATAACCAGTATCCCATTTATGAGCTGACCATCCACCCCAGGATCCAGAAGGACTTTTATAAGAACCACCCGGATCTGGAGGTGTTTTCCAGCGCTCTGGAGGCCAGTAAAAATCCAGTGGTATATAACGGGGATATTTTTACCGCGGCAGATTACAGACGGTTCCGGGAGCAGTTTCCGGCGGTGGAACGGATCATGCTGGGCCGGGGGCTCATTATGGATCCGGAGCTGGGAGAGAAGCTTTTAAAAATAGAAGCGGAGGAAACCGGTATGGACAGAGTCTGTAAAGAGACGGAGGACGGCCCGGATCTGGTCCGCTTAAGGCAGTTCCATGACGCTCTTTTTGAGGCCTACGGGGAGCTGATGAGCGGGGACAGGAACGTGCTGTTCCGCATGAAGGAGCTGTGGGCCCATATGATCGTCCAGTTTCCCGACAGCCCGAAGCTGGAAAAGAGGATCAAGAAATCCACACACCTTTCTGAATATACGGAGGCGGTGAATGAGCTTTTTAAGGAGGCAGGTCATGGACTATAAGGAACAAATGAAACAGGCCAATGAAAACAATGCGTTTATGATCCATAACGGCGTCCGGGCCGTGGAGCTTTCAGAGACGGCGGCGCGGGTGGAGATGGATCCGGAAAAGACATCCCTGAATTCCATGGGCGGCATCCATGCGGGACTGATGTTTCTGATGGCGGAGGCGGCTGCGGGGCTTCTGGTGAGAAACGACGGAAGAACGTGTGTGACCATCGATTCCTCCTTCCGGTTCCTGCGCTCTGCCGGTCTGTCAGAGCCTTTGTATGCGGAGGCCAGGGTCATAAAAAGGGGACGGACCGTGTCCTTCTGCCATTCCGGCGTTTATGGAAGGGATTCCGGGAAGCTGTTTGCAGAGGGGGATTTTACGTTCTTCTGCCAGGAATAAGGAGGATGCTCCCGCCGTTCCCGCCGGACCGCGTGTTTTCCTGCGCGCCATGGGGAGGCTGTGAAGAGACCGGGGGGCCAGAACGGGGTCCCGGTTGACATCCGGGAGAAAGCGTGCTAGAATGGGCGGTAACTGACAGGAAGGGGTGAAAGGATGAGAAAATAATCTGCTTTTGATGACATGAAACCTTTAAATGGTATGGGCCGCAGGCTCCATACGTTTTTTTCATGCCGCCAGAAGTGGATTATGTTCTCATAACCCCTTTTTTTCGTGCGTAAATTTACAGATCAATGGCGGGTTGTGGTGCATAATGGAACTGTCTGGCAGCGGGCGGTTCCTTTTTTATGCCTGGAAATGGGATCCGGGCCGTAAGGAGGACCGCAAAAAGGAGGGATTTATATGGCACAGATCCGGGTAAAAGACCTTACATTCTGCTACGACGGAGGCATTGACAATATTTTTGAGGATGTTTCCTTTTCCATTGATACGGACTGGAGACTGGGATTCATCGGAAGGAACGGAAAGGGAAAGACCACGTTTTTAAATCTGCTGCTGGGAAAATACCGATACCAGGGCACCATTGACGCGCCCTCCGGGTTCCGCTATTTTCCCTATCTGGTCACAGAACGCCAGATGGGGATGGAGGCCTGGGAGTTTATAGATGAGCTGGAGGAGGGCTGTGAGCTCTGGCAGGCAGCCCGTGAGCTGGCAGACCTGGGGGAAACGGACGAGATCCTTTACCGGCCCTTCGGCAGCTTAAGTCCGGGAGAACGGACGAAGATCCTTCTGGCTGTCCTGTTTGCCGGGAACGGAGGTTTTTTTCTCATTGACGAGCCCACCAGCCATCTGGACCTGGAGGCCAGGGAAGCGGTACAGACGTACCTGGCGTCAAAAAAGGGCTTTATCCTGGTGTCCCACGACCGGGAGCTTCTGGACGCCTGTACGGATCACTGCCTGGTGCTGAACCGGAGGACCATTGAGGTGATGACCGGGAGCTTTTCTGTCTGGTGGGAAAATAAGACCCGAAAGGACCAGTTTGCCGCATCGGAAAACGAAAAGCACCTGAAGGAGATCCGGAAGCTTAAAGAGGCCTCGGCCCGGGCCGCCGGATGGGCAGATAAGAACGAGCGCACCAAGATCGGCTACGATCCCATCAAGGAGCATGACCGGGGGAATGGATCGCGCAGCTACATCGGAGCTAAAACGAAGAAGATGCAGAGCCGTGTAAAGCAGATGGAAAAACGGATCGGCCGGGAGATCCGGGAGAAGGAGGGACTGCTGAAGGATCTGGAGGTCCCCGCAGATCTGAAGCTCACAAAGCTGTCCCACCACAAGTCGGTGCTTGTGGAGGCCAGGGATTACAGCATACGGTACAGAGACGCCGGGAGGCCGGTTTTTGAGGGGCTGGGCTTTTCCATAGAAAAAGGAGACCGGGCGGCTCTCAGCGGAAGAAACGGCTGTGGAAAATCGACTCTGATCCGGGCGATCCTGGGGAAAAATGGCCAGGGAAGCGGGCTTCTGGATGTGGAGGAGGCCGGCGTCTGCCGGACGGCGGCGGGACTTGTGATCTCCTATATGGGACAGGAGGCCTCAGGCCTTAAGGGGTCCGTCCGGGACCTTTGTCGGGAACGGGGCCTGGACGAAAGCCTGTTTCTGGCGGTCCTGCGCCAGCTGGACTTTGAACGCACCCAGTTCCTTAAAAACATAGAGGATTATTCCGAGGGGCAGAAAAAGAAGGTCCTTCTGGCAGCCAGCCTGGCAACGCCGGCCCATCTTTATATATGGGACGAGCCTCTCAATTATATCGATGTGTTTTCCAGGATGCAGATCGAAACGCTTCTGCTGGAATACCAGCCCACCATGCTGTTTGTGGAGCATGACGCAGGCTTCTGCCGGAGGATCGCAACGAAGACCATCCGGCTCGACGGCTAGATCCCGGTGCATATGGGGCCTCTGCTGTTTCATATACTGATACGACGAAGGCCCTGGGGGCTTTTTCATGGACAAGAGACTGAAAAAAATGACGGCCATATTTTTCCTGGCGGCTGCGGCTGATCTTTTCCTGGCGGCTGTACTCCTGGCTTCCCTGGCCCGGCAGAGGGCGGAAGGGGCCGCAGCCCCGGGCACGGGACGGGTGGTGGAGGACGGCGGCTGGGACGGGCTGGGAACGGAGGAGGCCGGAGCCGTGGCCCTGACCTTTGACGACGGTCCCAATGCCCGATATACGGAGGCTCTTCTGGACGGCCTTAAGGAGCGGGAGGTCCGGGCATCGTTTTTCCTGGTGGGCCAGTGCATCGAAGGGAACGAGGATACTGTAAGACGGATGGCAGAGGAGGGCCATCTCATCGGCGTCCACTGTATGGAGCACAGGGATCTGACCCGGGAATCGGAGGAAGAGGCAGTACGGCAGCTCATGGACACCGCCGCCATGATCGGAGCCGTCACAGGGAGGATGCCGGAGTATATACGGCCGCCCTTTGGTAAATGGAGCAGCGGACTCCAGGAGGCGGTTCCCATGGAGACGGTGCTCTGGAGTGTGGATTCGCTGGACTGGAAGCTCCAGGATACAGACCGGATCGTGCAAAGGGTCTTAAAGGATACGGAGGACGGGGATATCATCCTGATGCACGATGAATTCCAGACGTCTGTGGAGGCGGCCATGGAGATCATTGACAACCTTCTGGCAAAGGGCTATACTTTTGTTACGGTAGACGAATTAACCATAGATTAAGAGGAAGACCATGGATTTATTTGATTACATGCGGACAAATACAATGGAAAAGGAGGCGCCCCTGGCTTCACGGATGCGGCCGGCGACCCTGGATGAGGTGGTGGGACAGCAGCATATAATAGGAAAGGATAAGCTGCTGTACCGGGCCATCAAGGCTGACAAACTGGGGTCCGTGATCTTTTACGGTCCTCCGGGAACGGGAAAGACCACCCTGGCAAAGGTGATCGCCAATACCACCAGCTCCCGGTTCTGCCAGATCAACGCCACAGTGGCCGGAAAAAAGGATATGGAGGACATTGTAAAGGAGGCCAAGGATGCCCTGGGCATGTATGGGAAAAAGACCATCCTGTTTGTGGATGAGATCCACCGGTTCAATAAGAGCCAGCAGGATTACCTCCTTCCCTTTGTGGAGGATGGTACGGTGACTCTCATCGGAGCCACCACGGAAAATCCCTATTTTGAGGTCAATAACGCCCTTCTTTCCAGATCCCGGATCTTTGAACTGAAGCCCCTGGAAAAGCAGGATATCAGAGAACTGGTGCTCCGGGCCGTTTATGATGAGAAAAAGGGCATGGGCGCATATGGGGCGGATATCACCGAGGATGCGGCAGATTTCCTGGCGGATGTGGCCAACGGGGATGCCCGGGCGGCCTTAAACGCTGTGGAGTTGGGGATTCTTACCACGAAGCAGTCGGAGGACGGAAAGGTCCATATCACGCTTCCTGTGGCAGCCGAGTGTATCCAGAAGCGGGCCGTCCGGTATGACAAGGACGGGGACAATCATTACGATACGGTCTCCGCCTTCATAAAGAGCATGCGGGGCTCGGATCCGGACGCGGCCCTTTATTACCTGGCCCGGATGCTGTATGCCGGTGAGGATGTAAAATTCATCGCCAGACGGATCATCATCTGTGCCGCCGAGGATGTGGGGAATGCCGATCCCAACGCCCTTACGGTGGCGGTGAGCGCCGCCCAGGCGGTGGAGCGGATCGGTCTGCCCGAGGGCCAGATCCCCCTGGCCCAGGCGGTGGCCTATGTGGCGACGGCTCCCAAGAGCAACGCGGCCTGCCTGGGGATCTTTAAGGCCATGGAGGCGGTGCGGTCGGAAAAAACGCCTCCGGTGCCCGCCCATCTTCAGGATAAGCATTATAAGGGCGCAGAGAAGCTGGGCCATGGCCTGGGATATAAGTACGCCCACGATTATCCCAGACATTATGTGAAGCAGCAGTATCTTCCCGACGGCATGGAAGACTGTGTGTTTTATGAGCCCACAGAAAACGGGTTTGAAAAGCAGATCCGGGAGCATATGGAATGGCTGAAGGGGGAGGGGAAGGACTGACGGTCCTTCCCCCGGGGCCTGGATCCGGAAGAAAACGTAAATTTTTCTTTTCAAGATAGGAAGTTTGAGTTATAATAAAAGCATATCCAGAGCCGGAGGGCATCGCCGGACGGCTGTTATACTTATCTGTCGAATATCTGAAATATCTTGTGAATCCCCAATGATAAACAGCAGAAACAGAAATTAAGGAGAGAATTTATGCGTGAAAAATTAGCAACACTGCCTTTGTCACAGCTTCGCGAGCTGGCAAAGAGTCAGGGAATTAAATACGTGAGCGGACTGAGAAAGTCTGAGCTGGTGGACAGGCTGTGCGAGGTGGCAGAAAAGGAAAAAGACGATAAAACAGAGAGCGCGGCTTCCGGCGTCCAGGAACGGACAGCAGGAGACCGCCCGGAGGGAAATGACCGTCCAGCCCGCGTTTATGGAGAACGCCAGGAATCCAAGGGGGATCCAAGAAGCGAGCTCCAGGACCTGGACAGCGGCATTGAGGCATACGGGATCCTGGAGGTGATGCCCGATGGATTCGGTTTTATCCGCTGTGAGAATTTCCTTCCCGGGGAAAACGACGTTTACGTGGCACCCTCCCAGATCCGGCGTTTTAATATGAAGACCGGAGATATGGTACGGGGAAGCAGGCGGGTAAAGACGGCTACGGAAAAATTTGCGGCCCTTCTTTATGTGACCTCCATCAACGGATATCCCACCTATGTGGTGGAGCGCCGTCCAAACTTTGAGGATCTGACACCCATCTTCCCCAACCGGCGGCTGAGCCTGGAGGTGAAGAACGGAAGAAATACTACGGCCATGCGGGTCATGGACCTTCTGGCCCCCATCGGAAAGGGGCAGAGAGGCATGATCGTATCCCCGCCAAAAGCCGGTAAGACCACTCTTTTAAAGCAGGTGGCAAAGGCCGTGACCACCAACCACCCGGATATGCATCTGATCATCCTTCTGATCGACGAGCGTCCCGAGGAAGTTACGGATATTAAGGAATCGGTCATCGGCCCCAATGTGGAGGTGATCTATTCCACCTTTGACGAGCTGCCGGAGCGTCATAAAAGGGTTTCCGAAATGGTCATTGAGCGGGCCAAGCGCCTGGTGGAGCATGGCCGGGATGTGATGATCCTGTTAGACAGCATGACCCGCCTTGCCAGGGCCTATAACCTGGTGGTCCCGCCCAGCGGAAGGACGCTTTCCGGCGGTCTGGATCCGGCGGCTCTCCATATGCCCAAGCGGTTCTTCGGAGCGGCCAGGAATATGAGAGAGGGCGGAAGCCTGACGATCCTTGCCACAGCCCTGGTGGATACAGGAAGCCGTATGGACGATGTGATCTACGAGGAATTCAAGGGAACCGGAAATATGGAGCTGGTCCTGGATCGGAAGCTTTCCGAAAAGCGGATCTTCCCGGCCATCGATATCTTAAAATCCGGCACCCGCCGGGACGACCTTCTGCTGACGCCAGAGGAGGCGGAGGCTGTGGATTCCATCCGCAAGGCCACCAGCTCCATGAAGGCCGATGAGGCGGTGGAGAAGATCCTGGATCAGTTCGCCCGGACCAAGTCCAACCGGGAGTTCGTGGACGTCATAAAGAAAATCAGACTTTTTTAATTGCCCGGAGGAAGATCGTATCATGGAAGAAGAATCAAAGAATCCCATACAGGTGGCGGAGAAGCTGTTCCGGGTCATCGAGCTTCTGGCAGAAAATGGCCCTATGGGGATCATGGAGCTGAGCGCTTCCCTGGGATTTCATAAGAGCACGGTACACAGGCTGGTGGCGTCCTTACAGTATATGGGCTATATCCGCCAGGACGAGGAATCCCTAAAATATTACTTGTCCCTAAAATTCTTAGAGATCGGCAGCCGGATCCTGGAGCAGACCAGTATGGCGGCCCTGATCCATCCGTCGTTAAAGCGTCTGTCGGAGCAGACGGGTGAGACGGTCCACCTGGTGAAGCGGGAAGGGACGGAGGCGGTCTATATCGACAAGGTGGAATCCTTCGCAAGCTCCATCCGTATGGTATCCCGGGTGGGTAGCCGGATCCCTCTTTACTGTTCCGGCGTGGGAAAGGCCCTGCTGGCGGAGCTGACGGACCGGGAGATCGGAGAGATCTGGAAAAATTCCCGGATCCGGAAGCTGACGCCCAGGACCATCACAGAGCTTCCCGTTCTCATGGAACGGGTGGAGCAGGTACGGAAAGACGGATATGCGGTGGACGATGAAGAAAACGAGGAGGGCGTCCGCTGCATCGCCGCCAGTCTCAGGGATTACCACAAGGATCCCGTATACGCACTGAGTATTTCGGCCCCGGCCAACCGTATGACCGACCAGCGGATCCTGGAGCTTAAGGAGTATGTGCTGGCCTTCCGGCAGGAGCTGTCCCGGAGCCTGGGGCTGGCTGGAAAGTAGAAGTAAGCCCAGGCGGAAGGGAATTATGCCGCAGAAGCGGCCCGCCGCAGGCGAGCTTCTTGCTTGATACACTTGCTTTTTAACGTACTGAAGTTTATAATGAAGGTATGTGAAAAACAGGGGAGGATAAAATATGGAAGGAAATCAAAAAACCAGGATCCAGAAATTCATGGGCGGAAATAAAAAGGGATACCAGACTGCATTCCATATGGCGTGGCCTGCAGTCATGGAGTCCTTTTTTATTGCCCTGGCCGGAATGGTGGATTCTCTGATGGTCAGTTCCATGGGGCCAGAGGCTGTGGCCGCCGTGGGACTTACGACCCAGCCCAAGTTCATCGGGCTGTGCATCTTCATCGCCACCAACGTTTCCGTGTCGGCCCTGGTGGCCAGACGACGGGGAGAGAAGGACCAGTACGGAGCCAACCAGGTGCTCTTAATGGCAGCGGCCTTTACCCTGGCGGTGGGGACATTGATCAGCATGGCCTGCGTTTTCTTTGCAGATCCCATTATCCGGCTCTGCGGGGCCAACGAGGATACCCAGGCGGGAGCCGTCCGGTATTTCCAGATCATCATGGGCGGGATGATGTTCAACATTATCTCCATGGCCATTAACGCGGCCCAGAGAGGAGCAGGAAACACAAAGATCGCCATGCGCACCAATGTGACCTCCAATGTGGTCAATATGATCGGAAACTACCTGCTGATCCAGGGAAATCTGGGCTTTCCCAGGCTTGGGATCACCGGAGCGGCCCTGGCCACGGTATTTGGAACGGTCATCGCCTGCCTCATGAGCATTCTTTCGGTGATGAAACGGGATAATTTTGTCAGCATCCCCTTTATCATTAAGGAAAAGGTGCGGGTCACCCTGGAGCCAGCAAAAAACATGTTCAAGGTGGCCTCCAGTGTATTTGTGGAGCAGATCTTCATGCGGATCGGCTTCCTTACGGTCTCCATCATGGTGGCAAAGCTGGGGACCGACGCCTTTGCGGCCCACCAGGTGGGAATGAACGTCATGAGCCTTTCCTTTTCCTTTGGAGACGGGATGCAGGTGGCGGCGGTGGCCCTCTGCGGCAGGAGCCTGGGAGAAAAGCGGCCGGATCTGGCCCAGATGTACGGCACCATCTGCCAGAGGATCGGCAATATGATCTCCATTGTGCTGGCGGTCCTTTACACCACCCTGGGTACCTGGTATTTTCATCTGTTTTTCGATGAGCCCCACCTGGTGGCCATGGGGGTGGAGATCACCCGTGTCCTGACCTTCATCGTCCTTCTCCAGATCGCCCAGGTGATCTACATGGGCTGTTTAAGGGGAGCCGGTGATGTGGTATTTACCACCATTGCCTCCACCATCAGCATCACCTTCGTCCGTCCCATCCTGTCCTATGTGTTCTGCTATGCCTGCGGACTGGGGTTAGTAGGGATCTGGCTGGGGATCCTGGGAGACCAGACCTCCAGGCTCCTTCTTACCACCTGGAGATTTAAGAGCGGCCGGTGGATGAAGATCGAAATCTAAAAAAAACATAAGAATTGCGAAAGTTTTGTGAACTTCCTTGACGGTCCGCGGTTTGCGTGATAGGATAAGCACTGTACAAAAAGGTGACAAGTTGTCACTATAAGAGAGCGGATAATTTTCCTCGGATACAGGAAGAATAGAGGAAAAGAAACGGATCATCAAGGAAAGAGACGGTGTAAGAAAACAATGGACAGCAAGGTACAGGACAACAATAAAATGGCAACAGCCCCATTGGGGAAGCTGATGACAGAGCTGGCAGTTCCCACGGTATTTGCCCAGCTTGTGAATCTTCTTTATAATATGGTGGACCGGATCTACGTGGGCCGGATCCCGGAGGTGGGCCATCTGGCCCTGGCCGGGCTGGGAGTCACCTTCCCGGTGATCATCCTGATCTCCGCCTTTGCGGCTCTGGTGGGAGCCGGGGGAGCGCCCCAGGCAGCCATCTGTATGGGAAAGAAGGATATGAAGGGGGCGGAGCGGATCCTGGGGAACTGCATCACGGCCCTGTGCATTCTGGCAGTGGTCTTAAGTGTGTTCTTTTATGCGGTGAAGGAACCGCTGCTGATGCTGTTCGGAGCCAGTGAACAGACCATCGGCTATGCCAACAGCTATCTGGGGATCTATCTTCTGGGCACTATTTCCGTACAGATCGCCCTGGGATTAAATACGTTCATCAACTGCCAGGGCTTTGCAAAGACGGGAATGAAGACCGTGCTCATCGGTGCTGTGTTAAATATCATCCTGGACCCGGTCTTCATTTTCGGCCTTCACATGGGCGTCCAGGGAGCGGCTCTGGCCACCATCTTAAGCCAGACCGTTTCGGCTGTCTGGGTGCTGTCCTTCCTTTGCGGAAAGAAGAGCATCTTAAGGGTCAGAAAAGAAAATCTGAAGATAAAAAAGGCGGTCCTGGTCCCGGTGCTGGCCCTGGGAGCGTCCCCGTTCATCATGCAGGCCACGGAATGCCTGGTGCAGCTGACGTATAACTCTGGAATGCAGCATTACGGGAATGACTACTATGTGGGGGCCATGACCATCCTGTTTTCCATCATGCAGATGCTGTTCCTGCCTTTGTCCGGACTGACCCAGGGTGCCCAGCCCATCATCAGCTATAACTTCGGAGCCGGGAACCATGAGCGGGTGAAGAAGGCCTTTAAGCTGCTGTTTGCAGCGGGAGTCGGTTTTTCCCTGGTGGGGACAGGAGCTGTGCTTTTATTCCCCCAGGTGTTCATCCGTCTGTTTTCGGACAATGCCCAGGTGATCGAGATCGGCATTTACGCGGCCAGGATCTATCTCTTTGGTTTTCTGATCATGGGAGCCCAGATGGCCTGCCAGCAGACCTTTCTGGCCCTGGGACAGGCGAAGATCTCCGTATTCCTGGCGCTTTTACGGAAGGTGATCCTTCTGATCCCTCTGGCCATCCTTCTTCCGAAGCTTGGCATGGGCACCGATGGACTGTTTTACGCAGAGCCCATTGCGGATCTCATTGCCATTGCCACCACCGTGATCCTGTTTGCACGGAATTTCAACAGGATGCTGTACCAGCATGCAGATACGAAAGTGAAAAAGTAAAGGAGAATATTTATGGGAACAACAGACGGCGGAAAAACGCCTGGAAAGCAGCCCTCACAGCAAAGCCCCAAGGGCCTGATCTACTATTTCCTCACCATATTTTTAGTGACCATGCTGTTAAATGCCCTGGTCTTCCCCAATGTGATGGAAGAAAAGGTGATGGAGGTCAATTACAATGAATTCCTGGCCATGGTGGACGCGGGAAAGGTGGTCCAGGTGGAAAAGGACACGGACCAGATCATGTTCCTGGCCACGGATGCCCAGGGAAAGGAGCAGATCTATAAGACCGGCCTCTGGGAGGACGAGGCGCTGACCAACCGGCTCTATAAGGCGGGAGTCACCTTCGGAAAGGTGATCCCTCATAAGGAATCGGCCCTAATGAACTTCCTGACCACCTGGATCCTGCCCTTTGGACTCATGTTCTTAATGGGCCATCTCTTAAGCCGGATGATGGCCAAGCGCATGGGCGGGAACGCCATGACCTTTGGAAAGTCCAACGCCAAGATCTATGCGGAAAATGAAACGGGAAAGACCTTTGCCGATGTGGCCGGAGAGGAAGAGGCCAAGGAGGCCTTAAAGGAGATCGTGGACTTTCTGCACGACCCGAAGAAATATGCAGACATCGGAGCCACTCTCCCCAAGGGAGCCCTTCTGGTGGGCCCTCCGGGAACCGGTAAGACACTTCTGGCAAAGGCTGTGGCAGGAGAGGCCCATGTGCCGTTTTTCTCCATCTCCGGCTCGGAGTTTGTGGAGATGTTCGTGGGCATGGGAGCGGCCAAGGTCCGCGACCTGTTTAAGCAGGCCAACGAAAAGGCCCCCTGTATCGTATTCATCGACGAGATCGATACCATCGGCAAAAAGCGTGATGGCAGCGGCATGGGCGGAAACGACGAGAGAGAGCAGACCTTAAACCAGCTCTTAACAGAGATGGACGGCTTTGACGGAAAGAAGGGCGTTGTGATCCTGGCGGCCACCAACAGGCCCGAATCCCTGGACCAGGCGCTGTTAAGACCGGGCCGTTTTGACCGCCGGATCCCGGTGGAGCTGCCGGATCTTAAGGGCCGTGAGGCGATCCTTAAAGTCCATGGCCGCAGTGTGAAAATGGACGATACCGTGGACTTCAACGCCATTGCCAGGGCAACCTCCGGCGCCAGCGGTGCAGAGCTTGCCAACATCATCAACGAGGCGGCCCTAAGGGCCGTGCGTCTGGGCCGCAGAGTCGTCTGCCAGGCGGATCTGGAGGAGAGCGTGGAGACGGTCATCGCCGGATACCAGAGAAAGGATGCGGCGGTGTCTGAGAACGAGAAGAGGATCGTGGCCTACCATGAGATCGGCCACGCCCTGGTGGCTGCCTGCCAGTCCAACTCGGCTCCGGTCCACAAGATCACCATTATCCCCAGGACCAGCGGCGCTCTGGGCTACACCATGCAGGTGGAGGCCGGGGAACGGTTCTTAATGAGTAAGGAAGAAGCCTTAAATAAGATCGCCACCCTCACCGGAGGCCGCGCGGCAGAGGAATTCATGTTCCATTCCATCACCACCGGCGCTTCCAACGACATCGAGCAGGCCACAAAGCTGGCCAGGGCCATGGTGACCCGGTACGGTATGAGCGAGCAGTTCGGAATGGTGGCCTTAGAGACCGTGACCAACCAGTATCTGGGCGGAGACACGTCCTTAGCCTGCTCGCCGGAAACGGCCAGGGCCATCGACGAGGAGGTCATTAAGACCGTGAAGGAGCAGTATGGGAAGGCCATGGAGATCCTTAAGGAACATGCAGGAAAACTCAATGAGCTTTCGGCTTATCTTCTGGAAAAGGAGACCATTACCGGCGAAGAGTTCATGGAAATTTTAAACCGATAGGATATTTTTTGTTTACGCATCCCTGGAAGTAGTGTATACTGACAGCAGGAGGGGATCAGATGAGAAAACGAATCTGCCCGTACTGCGATCAGGAGCTGGAAGGCCGCTACTGCCGGGGATGCCGTCGTTTTGTGAAAACGCCTCTGATCGTGGACGTGAATTATTATTTAAATGAAAGACATCCGGCCTCAGAGGAGAACTGCCAGTACCACGGGGATCTGCATACCGGGGAAATGGAAGCCAGGCCGGACCACAGAGCTTCGTATGAGGATGTGGAAAAGGACGGATGGCCGGGAAGGAAGGCCGCTGCTGCGCCTAAGGCCAAGACCGGAAAGAACGGAAAGTCTGGAGGGAAGGCTTCCGAGGCGCAGGTATCCCGGAACCAGAGCGCCGGCTCTGGCCGAAGTGCGTCCCGGCCAGGCCGGGGATGGGCCCCGGTGTGGATCCTGGCCGCAGCCGCGGCAGCTGTGATCATGGCCTCCGGCGGGATGGTCATGAACAGTATAAGCCATATGGTCCCGGACCTGGAGCCGGAGCCAGTATATCCGGAGGAGGGATCCTGGGATGAGGGGATCTCTATAGAGGAGGTGTGGCCGGAGGAAACGGCGGCCGGAGAGCAGGAGCTTTCAGAGGAGGAGGTCCGGGCTGCAGGGATCCGGTGCAATGGCTACGGCCACCTGGACGTAAACGGTGATGAGCTTCAGGCGGACCTGGAGGGCCTGGCCGCAGACCATGGCCTGGCGGTGGAGGAGCTGGGCCGGACCAGCGCTAACTTTGCCTTTGGGGAGTTCACCAATTATGAGGTCCGGTATGACTATATCCTTACGGGGGAGGACGGCTGGTACCGGGGCGTGACCCTGAGCCTGGACACCGGTGATGGCAGCCTCCACGGCATACAGGTCTCCGCAGATAACCTGGAGGCCATGTACCAGCTTCTGGATATGGTCATGGAGCTTCTGAAGGAATCGGGAGCTGTTTCTGAAAATCCCGGCGGCCAGATGGTCTTTGAGACCGTAGTTATGGAAGGCGGACTGGAGGACGGGATCACCGGAGAGGTGATGTACCAGGGCCTGGAGGCCTGGGCAGCCTATGATGACAGCGGCAGCGGGGAATTCTGTATGCTGAGCCTTTACGCGCCGGAAGAGGGCGAAACGGTCTAGGGAAGGAAACGATGCCTAAGAAACCGCCCCGGGCGAAAAAGCTCTGCGGGGCAGCAGATAAAAAGGAGGAACCACAAGATGATCAGAATGATAGGAAACCATATCTGCAAGGACTGTGTATCAGCCATGGAGGTGATCCAAAGGGAGCGCCTTCCCATTGAATTCCACGATATGGAAAAGGCCCTGGACTATGTGAAGGAATTCTTAGAGATCCGCGAGGGAAATCCGGAGCTTTATAAGGAGGCACGGGAAAACAACCAGATCGGGATCCCTGTATTCGTTTTAGAAGACGGTACAGTCACCATGGATTGTGACGCGGCCTTTGAGGCGGCCAGAAGGGCGAAGAAGCCGGCAGTGGTGATGGTGGGGAGCCACCTCTGCAAGGCCTGCCGGAACCGCCTGGCGGAGCTTAAGGAGGAAGGGCTTCCGGTGGAGTTCCATGATATCGTGGAGAATTTAAACGATATGCGCCTGTATCTGAGGATCCGGGAAAATCACCCGGAGCTTTACGATGAGATTCGGAAGGAGGGCCGGGTGGGGATCCCTGTATTCATCCTCCCTGACGGTACGGTCACCAATGATTTTGAGGCAGCCAGAGAGGCGGCCAGGAGCTTAAAATAATAAAGGAGATTTTTTTTATGAATTTTGAAGAATTACAGATGAAGCGGGAGAGCTGCCGGGTGTACGCAGACCGTCCCGTGACGAGGGAACAGCTGGTCCATCTGGTGGATGTGGCCCGCTTTGCCCCCAGCGCCTGCAATTCCCAGCCGTGGCATTTTATCCTTGTGGATGAGCCGGAGAGCCGTGAAAAGGTGGTGGATGCCTTTGACGATAATGGTCTCACGGGCTGTCCCTGGGGAGCCAGCGTCCCGGCCTTTATCCTGATCTGTGAGGAAAAGGCCCAGTATAAGCCGGGAGTGGAGGAGCATTACGGCCCCCAGCACTTTGCCCAGATGGATATCGGGATGGCGGCCATGGGGATCTGCTATGAGGCCGCTTCCATGGGGCTGGGAACGTGCATCATCGGCACCATGAACCAGGAAAAGCTCCACAGGGCCTTCGGGATCCCCGAGGAGCGTCCGGTGCGCCTTATCATCACTGTGGGATACCCGGCCAATGAGGGCGCGCCCAGAAAGAAAGCGAGAAAGGAACTGGATGAGATCGTGACCTATAACCAGTGGTAGGAGCCCGGGGCCGTATGGCCCGGACTGGCGGGAGCCTGTGAAAAAAATGAGCTGCGGACGTCTGGCATACAGACCTGCGGCTCATTTTACTTTTCTAAAAACTCTATAAATTCTATAAAATATGCTCCGTCCCCATTGACAATATGACAGGGTGTCACTATAATGATGACGAGTTGTCACTTTGATAAATATGAACTTATGAAAAGAGGGATCATATGCCGACAGAGCGGTTTAAGAGGCTGCCGGAGGAGAAGATTGAGGCCATACGGCGGGCGGGGATCCAGGAATTTACGCGGACATCCCCGGAATCCGCGTCCATCAACCGGATCATCCAGGAGGCGGATATTTCCCGCGGAAGCTTCTATACATATTTTGAGAGCAAGTACGATCTTCTGCGGTGGCTCATCAGCGACCGGGTCCGGGAGCACAACGATTTTTACGTCCGGGACATGGAAGAAAACGGCGGGGACATCTGGCTGACTCTTTCCAGGTCCCTGGAGCACACCATCCTCCATGCCAATGACGGCGGCTTTATGGGAATGGTCACCAGGCTCATTGGGAGCAAGACCTTTTTCGACCTGTTTAAGGAAAGCGTTGAAGGAGAAAAGGGTGAAGACCATATGGAATGCAAGCGGTCCTATCTGGACCGGATCTATGGACTTCTGGACCAGACGCGGTTTCCCATAGACTTTCGTACCTTTACGGATCTGATGGATCTTCACGCCATTACTCTGGTGATGGCTCTGAAGAAAAAGCTGAACGGGGAATGCGGGACCCAGGAAGCCATGGACTTTTATAACAGGCGCATCAACCTGCTGAGATACGGCGTCTGTCCTCAGAGAGCAGAAAAGGAAAAAACAGAATAAAAAAGAGGAGAATAAAAATTATGAAAAAACTGGCAAAAGCAGTGACAGCAGTTCTGGCCGTGGGAGCGCTGGGGACCCTGGTGTTCATGCGTATGACAAAGAAGGAGGAGCCCATGGAGGCAGTCCCGGATCCATCGGTCCAGGTGGAAAACCCTGCGGCAGATACCATTTCCATCTCCACGGATCTGACAGGCACCGTAGAGCCGGCGGATGTGGTGTATGTGGCGGCCATGGGAAGCGGAGAGGTCCTGGAGGTTTATGTAAACCAGGGAGAGATGGTGGAAAAGGACCAGACGCTTTTTAAGATCGACAATAAACAGCTGGAGTCTGCCAGGATCCAGTTAAATACGGCAAAGGTATCCTTAGACGATGCCCAGACCAATTTAAACCGGATGAAGGTCCTTTATGACAGCGGCGATATTTCTGCCCAGGCCTACGAGCAGGTGGTCAACAGCGTGTCCATGGCGAAGCTCCAGTATGACGGAGCCAAGCTGAGCTATGACATACAGCTGGAGAACAGTACGGTGACAGCGCCCATCAGCGGTCTTCTGGAGAGCTTTGATGTGAAGGTCCATGACATGATGGCCGCAGGCTCTGTGGCAGCGGTGATCTCCGGAGCGGGCAATAAGTCCGTGGCATTTTCCGTCAGCGAGCGGGTGCGGGAGGGACTTCATCCCGGAGACGCCATGACCGTGGAAAAGAATGGAACGGAGTATAACGGCGTGATCACGGAGATCGCCACCATGGTGGACCAGCAGACCGGTCTTTTTAAGATCAAGGCCAGCCTGGAGGGGGCCGATGCCCTGGCCACTGGCACGGTGGTGAAGCTTTCCGTTATCTCAGAAAAGGCAGAAAACGTCATGACGGTCCCGGTGGACTGCGTTTCTTACAGCGGTGGTCAGGCTTATGTATACATCTACGACCAGGAGGCGGGAGCTGCCCGCAAGGCGGCCATCGAGGACGGGCTCATCGGCTCAGAACGGATCCAGGTGCTTTCGGGCCTGGATTACAGCGACCAGGTGATCACCACCTGGACGAAGGAGCTTTATGAGGGAGCTCCGGTGCAGCTGGCGGAGGGCTCCGGTACAGACGCTGAAACATCCCTGGACGGCGGAGAGAGCGCTGGAGCCGGGGAGAGTCCGGAGGCCGGGAACGGAGAAGCGCCCATGACAGACGCTCCAGGGGAACCGGCAGCAGATGCAGCAGCCGGAGATGCAGAGGCACCGGAACCGGCGGCAGAAGAGACATCCACAGAAGAGACATCAGCAAACGCTCAGTAAGGAGGCACAGATATGGGTTTGACAAAACAGGTATTAAGACGGCCGGTCACAACGGTCCTGGTTGTGCTGTGCCTCATCGTATTTGGCCTTTCCTCTGTATTTTCCTCGAAGCTGGAGCTTACGCCGGAAATGGAGATGCCCATGCTGATCGTCAACGCCGTTTATCCGGGAGCCAGCCCGGAGGACGTGGAGGAGCTGGTAACGAAGCCCATCGAGGATGAGATCAGCACGCTCACAGGTATAGATACCATCACCAGCATGTCTTCCGAAAATATGGGGATGGTGCTTTTACAGTACGAGTATGGCAAGGATATGGATAAGGCCTACGATGATCTGAAGAAAAAGCTGGACGGACTGGTGAACGAATTCCCGGAGGACGTGCAGACGCCCACCATCATCGAGATGGACATCAACGACACCGCAGCGATTACCCTGGCGGTCAACAACGAGCAGGCGGATAACCTTTACAACTATGTGGACAGCCGGATCGTTCCGGAGTTTGAGAAGCTGTCCTCTGTGGCCAGCGTAGACGTCAGCGGCGGCCAGGAGGAATATATTAAGGTGGAGCTGATCCCGGAAAAGCTGGCCCAGTACCATCTGAACATGAACACCATCGCCCAGTGCGTGGGCTCCGCCGATTTTTCCATGCCCATCGGCAGCACCACTGTGGGAAACAAAAAGCTTTCTGTGACCTCGGGCACTGATTTCGATACCATTGAGCTTTTAAAGAAGATCCCCATTACCCTGGGAAACGGAAACATCATCTACCTGGAGGACGTGGCGGAGGTTTACAGCACTCTGGAGGAAAAAAGCAGCATCGGCCGTTATAACGGCAAGGACACCATCGCCCTGGGCATCAAGAAAAACCAGGAGAGCAGCAACATGGAGGTGTCCAGGGATGTGCTGAAGATCGTAGATGATCTGAAGGCTGATGACCCGGCCCTGGAGGTGGTGGTCATTAACGACAGCAGCGAATCTATCTCCAGCTCCCTGGAAAGCGTGTTCCAGACCATGATCATGGCCGTTGTGGTCTCCATGGTCATCATCTGGCTGTTCTTTGGCGACATGAAGGCATCCCTGATCGTGGGAACCTCCATTCCCGTGTCCATCCTGGCGGCCCTGATCCTTATGAAGGCCATGGGCTTCTCTCTGAACGTCATTACCCTGTCCAGTCTGGTCCTGGGCGTGGGAATGATGGTGGATAATTCCATCGTGGTGCTGGAGAGCTGCTTCAGAAATACCAAGCAGGGAGGCTTTGTGGAGGCCAGGAATGCGGCCTTAGACGGAACAAAGGCTGTTCTGGAATCTATTATCGGCGGTACGGTCACCACCTGCGTGGTGTTCATTCCCCTGGCATTGATCAAGGGTATTAGCGGACAGATGTTCAAGCCTCTGGGCTTTACCATCGTATTCTGTATGGTGGCATCCTTGATCTCCGCCATGACCATCGTGCCCTTATGCTATACCTTTTACCGTCCAAAGGAAAAGACAGAAAATCCGGCTTCCCGGATGCTGCGGGCCACGCAGGACGGCTACCGGAGCCTGGTGAGGAAGCTCATGTGCCATAAGGCCCTGGTAATGATCACTTCGGTGGTCCTTCTGGTCCTGTCCTTTATGATGGCCGGCCAGCTGAAGATGGAGCTGATGGTGGCTGACGATCCGGGCATCATCGGGATCACCGTGGAGACTCAGCCGGGCCTGACCATTGACCGGGTCAATGATGTGCTGGTGAAGGTGGAGGATTATATTACGAAGGATGCAGACCTGGATTCTTATATGCTGTCCTACGGAAGCTCGGGGCTTTCCATGGGAGGAAGCGGCGCATCCATTACAGCCTATTTAAAGGATGATAAATCCAGAGAGACAGACCAGGTATTAAAAGAATGGAAGCGGGAGCTGCAGAAGTGGCCGGACTGCTCCATTTCCCTGGAAAAGCAGAGCTCCCTGGGCTCCACCATGACCATGAACCAGGCGGACCAGGTGAGCTACATTTTAGTCAGCACCCAGTACGATGAGCTGAAGGAGGTATCTGACGCCATTGTGGAAGAGCTTCAGGCCAGACCGGAGGTGACCCATGTCCATTCATCCCTGGAAAATGACGCGCCTCTGGTGAAGATCTCTGTGGATCCGGTGAAGGCATCGGCAGAGGGACTGGCTCCGGCCCAGGTGGCCGGCCAGGTCTATGCTATGCTGAGCGGGACAGAGGCCACCACTCTGAACGTTAACGGAAACGACTTAAGCGTAAAGGTGGAATACGGGGATGACCAGTACGATACCATCGACAAGCTCCAGGGCATCGTCCTTCCCACGGCCACAGGAAGCATGGTGGCACTGACCGATATTGCAGAGATCGGCTTCAAGGACAGCCCTCAGAGCATCATGAAGAGCGACAAGCAGTACCAGGTGACTATTTCCGGCCAGCTGACCGACGAGGCGGATCTCTCCACAGACGGGAAGCTCCGGGAGGAGGTCATCGGGAAATACTTAAATGCATCAGTCTCCATGCAGCAGAATACCATGGACGAGATGATGAATGAGGAATTCTCTTCCCTGGGCCAGGCCATTGCCATTGCCGTGTTCCTGGTATTTGTGGTCATGGCGGCCCAGTTCGAGTCACCCAAGTTCTCCATCATGGTAATGACCACGATCCCGTTCTCCCTGATCGGAGCCTTCGGCCTCCTCTGGCTGGCAGACAGCCCCATCAGCATGGTGAGCCTCCTGGGCTTCCTGATGTTAGTGGGAACGGTGGTGAACAACGGTATCCTCTATGTGGACACCGCCAATCAGTATCGGAATGAAATGGATCTGGACGAGGCGGTGATCGAGGCCGGAGCCACCCGTATCCGTCCCATGCTGATGACGACCCTCACCACCATCGTGGCCATGATCCCCATGGCCCTGGCCTACGGCGATGCGGGAGAGATGATGCAGGGCCTGGCTCTGGTGGATGTGGGCGGCCTCATCGCCTCCACAGTCCTGGCGCTCCTGATGCTGCCGGTCTATTACAGACTCATGAACCGGAAGCCCAAGGAGGAGCCGGATTACGACTGATAAGGGCGTAAGATCATAAGAAAAGGACCAGAAACGAAAGAAATCGTAAGAGAAATTTTATTGCGTTTCCGGTCCTTTCTGTATATGCTTAAAAAGGGAAAGAAGGGAGGAAGATCCCATGAAGGATATACGACCATGGAAAAAAACAGGGCTCCTGGTCTTTGCAGCGGCCCTGGGCGGGATCATAAGCGTTCCCGGGACCGGTCTTCTGACGGCACGGGCCACGGTGGCTGTCCAGGCATCGCCTGTGACAGAATATGACGAGGCCGCACTGGCCAGCTTTGCAGACGATACCCTGGAATATTGGGAGATCCCAGGACTGGTGGAACGGTATAACAGCGCCTACCAGAAACAGCTGGACCAGTTCTATTATAATCCGGGAAGCTCCACAGGACTCACAAAGGACCAGCTTTTAAGCGTGGCAGAGACCCTGCGCCAGGAGGCGGAGACCCTGGCAGATACGGCAGAGGATGAGAAGGACAGCATCACGAAGCAGGAGTATGAGGAGTACAGGAACAACGTGCGGATCCTCCGGGCCAGGGCAAAGGACCTGGAGGACGCGGCCAAAGGCCGGTCTGCCTCGGGGGCTTCGGCTCTAAGGGCCCTGCGGATCTCAAAAAACAATACAGTGAAGACTGTGAACGCCATGATGCGGGACCATGAGATCCTGGAGCTTAAGACGAAGGCGGCAGAAAAGTCCCTGGAAATGGCGGAGCTTACGTATGAGGCATCAAAGCGCCAGATGGAGCTGGGGCTCTATTCGGCAGAAAACGTGCTGGCAGCGGAGGAGGCCTTAAATTTTGCCCGGGCGGCGGCTTCTTCGGCAGAAAATGAAGAGAAGGATCAGAAGCAGACGCTGATCCGGATGCTGGGCTGGCGTTACGACGCAGACCCGGTGATCCAGAAGGTGCCGGAGCCGGATCTGGCAAGGATCGCATCCTATGATCCGGCGGCAGATATCAGCAAGGCCATTGAGAATAATGTGACCCTTTACGACACCAGGATGGCGTCGTCCTCGTCCCAGGGAGGGGCTGTGGCCAAGGCCCGGACCATTAAGGACCAGGAAAATGAGGTGCGGACCAGCCTGGACCTCTTATATAAGGATGTGCTCCAGAAGCAGGCGGCCTATGAGGCGGCAAAGACCAAATTTGCGGCCGATGGGGCCGACAAGGCTGCGGCAGACCGGAAAAACGCCCTGGGTATGATGAGCCGCCAGGAATATCTGACGGCGGAAAGCGCCTATCTGGCGGCGGAGGCGGAATTTACGGAAGCCAGCCTGGCTTTAACGGGAGCCATGGAGGAATACGAATGGGCCGTAAAAGGCATGATGGAGCTGGCCTCGGGAGCCCAGAGCCAGGACCAGGGCCAGGGAGCCATGTAGCGGGCGGGACCCGGAAAGGAATGATAGAATGATGAGAAAAATGACGATGGGAAGACGGGTGATCCCGGCGGCGCTGGCTGTTTCACTGGCCTGGACCGTACCGGCGTACGCGGAGGAGTTTGTGCCGGGGCCGGGACAGCCCTACGACGACGCCACCATGGCGCGGATCCAGGACAACGTCCTGGAATATGAGGAGATCGGACTTCTGGTGGATACTTATAACCCGACGTTAAAAAACGTAAAGGATACGTATTCGGATACCAAGGACGATTATAAAGATGTGGATAAATTAAAGAACCAGATCATGGAAGGCTCCGGCAGCCTGGCAGACCAGGCAGGGCAGCTTTCCGGCATGGCAGGCACCTTTGAGGATCTTCTGGGATACCAGAATATGGTAACGCCGGGAACGTATGCGGAGCTGGTGTACTCCTCGGAGGTTTTGTCCCAGCAGGCAGAGCAGATGACGCTGTCGGCCGATTCTCTGTCCGCAGTGACGCCGGAGATGCTAAAGGTAAAGATGGTGGACAGTACCCGGGCGGCACTGGTATCCGGGGCCCAGAGCGCCATGATCGGCTATGAGCAGCTTCTGCTCCAGAAGGAGAGCCTGGAGGATTCCATCACCCTCCTGGAGGAGGTCTATAAGTCCACCCAGACCCAGGCGTCCCTGGGACTGGCAACGGAAAACGCGGTGCTGACGGCCAGACAGAACCTGGAGTCAGCCCAGGCCGGAAGGCTCGCCATGGACGCCAGCGAGGTGAAGCTGCGCCAGAGCCTGTGTACGCTCCTGGGATGGGAGTACAACGGGAACCCGGAGATCCGGAAGGTGCCGGAAGCAGATCCTTCCCGGATCGGCGCCATGGATCCGGCAGCCGATAAACAGGCGGCCATCGACAATAACTACACCTTAAAATACAACCGTCTGAGCTATGAGCAGCTTACAGACGGCTCTGTGGAGCAGCAGAATATGGCCCGTACCATTGAGGACCAGACAGCGGCCATTTCCTCATCCCTGGAAAACCTGTATAACCAGGTGCTCCAGAAGAGAAATGAATACCAGACTGCCGTGGCAGCCCTGGAGCTGGAAAAGACAAAGATGGAGGCGGCGGACCGGAAAATGTCCGTGGGCACCATCGGACGTCTGGAATACCTCCAGCAGAAAAATTCCTATGCGGCAAAGGAGACGGCTGTGAAAACGGCGGATCTGGCCCTGTTCCAGGCCATGGAGACGTATGACCAGGCGGTGGAGGGGAATCTGAGCGTGTCCTAGGAAGAAAATGACCGGAAGGGAGGGAGCTGGTATGAGTGAAGATCAGTTCAGTGCAATGCTGGCGATTATTGTGCCGCCTGTTATTGAGCAGATCACGAAAAACAGTAATGTGGACGGTGAGAAGGCAATCTCCCGTTTTTATCAGTCCAGGCTCTATCAAGAACTTTCGGATGAAACGTCCAAGCTGTGGCATTATGGCCCCATGACCCTGTATACCATGTATCAGGACGAGCTTTTAACAGGCTCCTATGATTACCCGGAGGAGGCATAAGCGATGAGCAGAGAATTAGCGTTCCTGGTCTACTGCATGGAGCGGTACCGTCATTTTAAGGGACTCTCCGGTGCGGATGTGGCAAGGCTCTTTGATGAACATGGTGTTTACAGATATATTATAAAGTATTTTGAATCACTCCATACAATGGGAGACCATTGTATCGTACAGGATATTGACGATTATATCAGCGGCAGTTCAGATTAGTTCCTTCTGCCAAGTATTTCCGCCAGCTTAAACCGTACCGTAACGCGGGGCAGAGCGTCCTCTGACGCCTTCTGTCCCGTTTTTTCATGCCCGGGAAGGCGGAGCGCGGACGGGTGCCTGGCCCGCATGAGGGCGGAAAAATCGTCCTCGGGAAGCAGGGCCTTCAGCTGGTCCCTGGAGTCCTCCGGCACCACGGCGTGGGTGCTGTCCACATAGCAGAGGGAGGGATAGAGGACGCACCAGAAATTTTTCCCCTTTCCTTCCCCTAAAAGCACCCGGACCGCGTCGTAGGTCCCCGCCGGGAAGGTCATGTCCCCGTAGGTTTTTTCCGGGAACAGACACTGCTCCAGGCGGATATCCGCGCCATAGGAGAAGCCGCGGCTTTTCATGTATGCTTCCGCCGTCTCCTCCAGAAATGCTTTATGCTCCAGGATGTAGGAGGCCGTCTGGTCTTTTGTAAGGCTGTCTCCCGCCTCTGTCCCGGATTCTTCCGGCTGAGGATTTCCTGCGTCCTGCTCCGGCCCCTGCGCCGTTTCTGATCCCAGGCCCTGGCGGATGGTATCCAGAAGGAGGTCCTTTACCTCCAGCTTCAAAGCCTGGTCTTTAGGGGAATCGCTGTTGGCCAGCACGTGGAACCGCAGGACCTTTGGCGCGATCCGCGAGGCCAGGGCCTCCTCCTTTCTCCTCAGACCGTTCATGGCCGTTAAAAAGACCATCAGTGCCAGTGTCATGGACAGGCAGATATACCATTTCTTTTTCATGAGCTCCTCCAGTTTTTTATACGATTTTGCTATTTGTAATTATTGCCTGTTGTGCTATAATTTAAACGAATTGACGCCGCGGAGAGAACAGGCGCGGGAGGAGATCCTCCGTCCGGCCCATGGAAGGCTCTTCCGGCCCATCAACCATGAAAGGAAGCAGCAGATCAATATGGAAAAATTAAATGTGGTAGCCCTGTTTGGCGGGCAGTCTTCGGAGCATGTGGTCTCCTGTATGTCTGTCCAGAATGTGGCAGCCAATATCAATAAGGAAAAATACAATGTGATCCTGGTGGGGATCACAGAGGAGGGCCGCTGGCTTAAGGTGGACTCTCTGGATGAAGTGAAAAATGACACCTGGAGGACCAGCGGCTCCAGAGCCGTTCTTTCCCCGGACGCCACAGAAAAGGTCTTATGGGTGATCCGCCACGGAAAGGCAGAAAAAATCCCGGTGGACGTGGTGTTCCCGGTGCTCCACGGCCTTTACGGGGAGGACGGCACGGTCCAGGGGATCCTGGAGCTGGCGCAGATCCCCTATGTGGGCTGCGGCGTCTTAGCCTCCGCCGTGTCCATGGATAAGCTGTCCACGAAGCTGATCGTAAAGAACCTGGGGATCCGCCAGGCAGAATACGTGCCGGTGATGAAGGAAGAGCTGGAGCAGATGGACCAGGTGGTAAAGCGGGTAGAGGACGCGTTTCCGTATCCGGTGTTCATAAAGCCGTCCAACGCAGGCTCCTCCAGGGGCGTGTCCCGGGCCGACGACCGGAAGTCCCTGGAAAACGGCCTTAAGGAGGCGGCGCTCCATGACCGGCGGATCCTGGTGGAGGAGATGATCGTGGGCCACGAGGTGGAATGCGCGGTCTTTGGCGGAGGAAAAGAGGAGGTACGGGCCTCCGGCGTGGGAGAGATCCTGGCGGCGGCCGATTTCTATGATTTTGACGCCAAATATTATAATTCCGATTCCAGGACCGTGGTGGATCCGGAGCTTCCGGGAAACGCGGCGGAGGAGATCCGGGAGTCGGCAGTGCGTATTTTTAAGGCTGTGGACGGCTATGGCCTTTCCCGGGTGGACTTCTTCGTAAAGGAGGACGGGGAGGTGGTCTTCAATGAGATCAATACCATGCCCGGCTTCACGGCCATCAGTATGTACCCCATGCTCTGGGAGGCCAGAGGCGTGGGAAAAGAGAAACTGGTGGACGATCTTCTGGAACATGCGCTCAGGCGCTACGAAAGGTAGGCGCTTATTATGGATAAGAACGCACCCATCGGGATCTTTGATTCCGGCGTGGGAGGGCTCACGGTGGCCAGAGAGGTGATGCGCCAGCTTCCGGACGAGAGGATCGTTTATTTCGGGGATACGGCCCGCCTTCCCTACGGGACAAAATCCCAGGATACGGTGATCCGTTTTTCGGAGCAGATCATGCGCTTTTTGCGGTCCAAGGGAGTGAAGGCCATCGTCATCGCCTGCAATACGGCGTCCTCCTATGCCCTGGACGCCCTGAGACGGTCTGAGGATATCCCCATCATCGGCGTGATCAACGCCGGGGCCAGGGCGGCGGTCTCCGCCACAAAAAACGGGAGGATCGGAGTGATCGGGACCGACGGGACCATCAACAGCAAAGCGTATTCCTCTGTTTTAAAAAGCATGAATCCGGCGGTGGAGGTATTCGGAAAGGCCTGCCCCCTGTTCGTTCCTCTGGTGGAGGAGGGGCTTCTCCACGATACTGTGACGGACGAGATCGCCTCCCGGTATCTGTCGGTGCTGAAGGAAAAATACATCGATACCCTGGTCATGGGCTGTACCCATTATCCTCTGATCCGCTCCACCATCGCCCGCACCATGGGAGACGAGGTGACTCTGGTGAATCCGGCCTATGAGACGGCGGTGCAGCTCAGGACCCTTCTCCGGTCCATGGAGATGGACTGTGACGGGGACCAGGAGGTCCGGGTGGAGGAAAAGTACCAGTTTTATGTGAGCGATATGGCAGAAAAATTCAGCTCCTTTGCCGGGTTTATCCTTCCCGGGAAGGTGAAGGATACCATGCTGATCGACATTGAGAAATATTAGGAGCAACAGATGACAAAAGATGTTCTGGTAAGAGTCAAGGGGACCCAGTTCATGGACGACGAGAATGACGTGATCGAGATGATCACTGCGGGGACCTTTAATGAAAAGAATGGAAAAAAATATCTGATCTATGATGAGACCATTGTGGAGGGCGGAGACCAGACCCACAATATCGTGAAGATCTGGCCGGATAAGGTGGAGGTGACCAAGCGGGGACTGGTGGACACCCATATGACCTTTGAGTGCGGGAAAAAGCACATGTGCAACTATATGACGCCGGTGGGACTGATCATCCTGGGGATCACCACCTCAGCCCTGGAGGTGGAGGAGGATGAGACATCCATGGGGATCGTCATTTCCTATGCCCTGGAAATGAACGGCGAATACATTTCCGGCTGCGGCCTTGAAATTTACGCCAGGGATAAGGGAAATGGTCCCTGGAGCCTGGATTAAGGACGGAGAAGAAAGAGAGGAAGACAGAATATGGAAAGCTTTTTGGTAGCGGTCAACGCGGTTGTCCCATTTCTCTGTTACATTACCTTCGGATATGTGATGAAGATCAAGGGAGTGGTAAAGGAGGACTTTCTCCAGCAGCTGAATAAGATGGTTTTTAAGGTCTTTTATCCGTTTATGACCTTTTATAATATTTATAAGGCTGACGCCAGTTCCCTTCCCAGACCAGTGATGCTGATTTTCTGCGGCATCAGTATCCTGGTGCTGGAGGTGATCCTGGTGCTCACGGTCCCCAGGCTGGTAAAGGAGAATCCCAGAAGGGGCGTGATCATCCAGGCCATTTACCGGAGCAATTTCGTCCTGTTCGGTCTTCCTCTGACTGTTTCTGTGTTCGGGGATGTGGCCTCCTCTGTGGCGGCCATGGTGGTGACTGTGGTAATTACCATTTATAATACGACTTCTGTGGTGATCCTGGAAATGTTCAATTCAGAAGGGAAAACAGACGTGAAGACGATCCTGGTCAATGTGGTGAAAAATCCGCTGCTCCAGGGGGCTATGGTGGGTCTGGTGTTTTTCTTTCTGGGCATCCATGTGCCCAAGAGCCTTTTAACACCCATTGCGGCCTTTGCGGACGCCACCTCGCCAGTGGCCCTGTTCGTCCTGGGCGGGACACTTCACTTCAACGCCATCCGCGGCAACCTGAAATACCTGGTACCGGCCCTGTCCTTAAAGCTTTTGGTGCTTCCTGCGGTGATGCTGGCCCTGGGCTACGCCTTTGGCCTCCGGGATCTGGAGCTGTTCCTTCTGGTGGCGATCTACGGAACACCGGTGGCTGCCGCCTCTTATCCCATGGCCCAGAACATGGGCGGCGACGGCGAGCTGGCTGGCCAGTTCGTGGTCATCAGCACCGTCGTCGCCGTTGGGACCCTGTTTGGGTGGATCTTCTTTATGAAGAGCGTGGGACTGATCTAGTCCATCTTCTTCAGTACGATATTTTTGATCCGGCCTCCGTCCAGGATGAGGGAGCCGTTTTCCGGCCTCACATACATCGTAAGATCCGGGCCGAAGCTGAAAATGTTTTCTCCGGCTGCGTTCCTGTAAAGCTCTGATTTTCCATAACGGAGCATACAGAGGGCGCAGCCGTTTTCTGTTTTCTCAAGAGTAACGTGGGCGTCGGTTTCCTCATCGTAGTAATGGCCTTCCTCAAAAAGAGAGGGATCAGCCGGGGAGACCGGCGTCATTTTTACCACGCGGGCCGGAAGACGGTAAAGGATCCCTTCCTCTGTGAAGTAGATCACCTCGTCCAGAGTGCCGACCCGGTAGCCGCCGTCTTCGGTCCTGACCAGTTCAGTTTCGCACCATTCTCTCTTCATAAAGAGCGTTCCGTCATGGTCCAGGATGTTTACAAACAGCGGATCATCGGGAAGGGAGGCAGCAAACAGACCGGCATGGGCGGGAGCCTCTTTGTGCTCCGGTACAGCGGGCTCGGTGCAGTCCGGAAGACCAAGAACGATGCAGGCAGCCTTATCGGCCATTTTTGCCATGACGCGGGTGGTGGTATTGCTTAACAGGATCACCTCCAGCTCCTTTTCGGGGATACAGGATACCTGTCCGCGGTAAGCGGCATCGGCGCCGCCGTGGCCGAACACATCCAGTCCGTGGAGCTTATGGGTCATGAGGCCGCCGCAGTATTCCGCAGCCGTTCCGTCGCTTAAGATGGCCGGGGTCTTCATCAGGGCAATGATCTCCGGGTCGATGACCTGGGGATGGATGTACTCGTCCAGGATCTTACTGAGATCGGAGGCACATGTATTGACGGAGGTGGGGCCGTAAACGCAATAGTTTAAGGGATTATAATAGTAATTTCCGTCGCCGTCATCCTGGTAGGAGTAGACCAGGTTGGGAACGATCTGGGTGTAGCTTTCCCGGACGAAGGTGTGCTCCATGCCGAGAGGCTTGAAGATCCGTTCTTTGGCAAACTGCGGGAAGCTCATGCCGGACAGCTTTTCAACGATCAGCGCCAGAAGATGGAAGCCCGTGTTGCTGTAAAGATATCTGGACTGGGGCTTGAAGTTTAAGTGCTTCTGGAGCCGGATGGTGGTGTTGATGTCATCCATGGTGATCTGGTCGTTGATGGTGATGCTGCGCATGAATAAAAGCTCCCACTGGTCCCTGAGGCCGCTGACATTGTTCATCATCTGGCGCACGGTAATGGGCTCTTCGATGTTGATATATTCTCCCACATATTTACGGATATCGTCGTCCAGGCCCAGCTTCCCTTCCTTCCAGAGAAGGAGGATGGAGAGGACGGTGAACTCCTTGGAGATGGAGGCCACGTGCAGGATGCTGTCGTTTTTGATCTTCAGCTGGTTCTCCAGGTTTCCGTAGCCAAAGCATTTTTCATAAACAGTTTCGCCGTGCTGGCGGATCAGCACCTGGGCTCCCGGGCAGAGGCCGTTGTCCCATACGCGGAAAAGATCATCGAGCTGTTTGCTTACATTTGTGTTCATTGGTCGTATCCTTTCAGAAATATCAGTGTTTTAAAATGTGACGGAAGGTATGGAGCCAGTTTTCCCCGGCCAGCTTTGCCAGATGGCTTTCTGTATACCCGTGCTGCCTTAAATGGTCCAGGAAGGCCGGAAGGTTCTCGTGGGCTCCGGAGAGGATATCAAAGGGGCGCTCCGGCATCTGGTCCGTGGACGAGGACAGGTCGTCCGCAAAAAATGAGTCGCAGAAATCGAAGCCAAAGGCCACATGGTCCTCTCCCATGATCTCTGTCATATGATCCAGATGGGCGGTCAGTCCGTTCTGATCGGGGGAAACACCGGGACCGGCGGTCAGGAGACTGCACCCGTTGAGTCCCACCGTTCCGCCGCGGCTGGCGATCTCCCGCATCTGGCAGTCGGTCAGGTTCCGGTTGCTGCCGGCAACGGCCCTGGAGTTGGAGTGGGAGGCGATCACCGGGCAGGAGGTGATGGAGAGCACGTCCTCCACCCCTTCATCGCTTAAATGGCTGAGGTCCAGGATCATATGAAGGTCTTCGGCTTCCTTCACCAGCTCCCGGCCAAACTCCGTAAGGCCGCCTTTTTTCAGGCTGCCGGAAAAGTCGCAGCCGTCAGCCGCAGCGTTTCTGCGGCTCCAGGCCAGGCCCAGTCCACGGACGCCTGCGGCATAAAAGCCGTGGAGCAGGAGGCAGGAGGAAACGGGCTCTGCTCCCTCAAAGGAGAGAAGAAAGCCGATCTTTCCGGTTTCGGCGGCCCGGAGGAAGTCGTCTGCGCTGGTGCAGAGCATGAGAAGATCCGGGGTTTCCTCGATCTCGCAGTGGAGGGCCGAGATCTGCTCCATGGCCACAGAAAGGGCCCCATAGGGCAGGTACTGGCTGTCCACAAAAATGGAGGCGACGATACCGGTCACGCCGCCCTTCTGGAAGGCGGGATAGTAACGCCTCCGGATGACCTGGCGCTCGCCTTTTTTCCGGCGGGCGGCCACGTCCATGAGAATATCATAATGTCCGTCAATGATGTATTTCATAGTTACAGCTTCCTTAGTATACTAATTGTGAGAAGTAGACGACGATGACCGCCTCTTCCTTTGATCGGTTCATATAGTTGTGCAGGCTGCCGCTGGGAATATAGAAGCTGTCGCCCTCATGGATCGTGTATACGCTGTTGTCCATGTGGAGCTCCATCTCTCCCTTTAAAAGCAGAAGGCTTTCATCGTATGTGCTGTGGGAGATCATGCGCTCTGTGACCCAGTGGCCCGGCTGTACACGGACCATAAGACCGGTGATCTTCGCTTCCCTTCCGTCCGGGAGGCGGGAGGGGGTGAAGATGGAGTAGGAGACATCGATCTCGGGGATCTTCATGGGGATCCGGTTCTCTTTGCGGATCAGAAAGGATTCCCGGGAGCCGCCTTCTCCATCTGCCTGTGCCAGGGGAGCGTCGTCGGATCCGCCCATGATGAGCCAGACCTCAGAGCATTCCAGGCAGGCGGCGATCTTTCTCAGGGCAGAAAGCGACGGAGATTTCAGATTCCGTTCGATCTGGGAGATATGCCCGATGGTATATCCGGTCGCGTCTGCGACCTGTTTCAAAGTCATTCCTTTTTTCTTCCGGGCTTCCCGGATCCGATTTCCATACATGGTTCAGATTTCCCCCTTTCATATGCCGGTCATGGGCTGCTTCCGGCGGCGTCCTCCCGCGGGACCGGGCAGCCGGATAAAGATTCCGGGACCCTTAGCTGGCGGTTCCGGAGAGGCTTGTGAGTGCGGAGATCCCGCAGGCCAGTTCCTTCATATCGGCGCAGGTGATCTCCACCTCAGTGCCGCTTAAGCGTCTTACGCCCGGAGTCAGGGCAACGGCATCGGCCATGGCTGTTGATTTAAAATCAATGCCCAGAACGGCCGGAACGGCTGTCTCGTAAAGGGGGAGCTTCTTTAAGTCGGATGCCAGGACCTCCTTCACTGCACAGATGGTGTCCTCGCGGAGCTTTCTCTGGGGCTGGAACTTTGCCGCATAGCGGGTAAGGGATTCTTTTGTGGTCACAAATTTTACCCAGGGCATCATTTCCTTATCGATCAGCTGCCTGCGCAGACCGGAATCGCCGATGACCAGTCCCACCGGTACTTTATAGGAGGCGGCAATGGCGGCGTTGGTAACGGTCTCGTTCATATAGGCTCCATTGATCTTCAGGCATGAAACGACCTTTCCATAGAAGCTGTGATCCATATTGGCGCAGATCTCTCCGGGGCCGGCGTGGTATCCGGCAAAGAACGCCACATCATATGTCTCATCCAGACAGGCCACCATATACTGCGGGCGCGGGGAGCCGCTGACCAGGCTGATCCGGTCATCCATCTGGCTCAGTTCATCATAGGAAAGGTTTCTTCCGCTTCCATGGGAATCGGCAATGGTGATCTCCTCAACCTCTCCATTTTTTTCAGAGGCCTGGATCCCTTCAATGATCCAGCGGACCTGGTTATGGAGCGCCCGGCGGAAAGAAACTGTCTCTTCCCGTTCCTGGGACGGAGACGTGATGCCTGCCATACCTTCCATGTCGACAGAAATAAAGATTTTCATGATAATCCTCCTTAAGAATGCGTAGATATATTTTGTAGTGAGATTACTCTATGTTGAAACATTATAAAACTATAATAAAATAAAGTCAATATATTGACAGAATTAACAAAAATAATTATACTATGAGTAATATTATACTGTAAGTTAAAAAATGGAGGCGACTCCGGAACAGCCCTTAAAATATCCAGGGAAAGCAGAGGTAAGAAAATGAAATATAATTTTGATGAGCCCGTGGACAGAAGCCAGAACCGCTCCGCCAAATACGATGAGCGCGTGAAAAATTTTGGTACAGACGACGTGATCCCCTTATGGATCGCAGATATGGATTTTAAGACGGCCCAGCCCATCATCGACGCCTGCAAAAAGAAAGCGGAGGAAGGGATCTGGGGTTATACCTCCCGGCCGGACAGCTATTTTAAGGCGTATGCAGACTGGCAGGAGAGAAGAAACGGCTGGAAGTTTGATCCGTCTCTCTGCAGCTGGAGCCTGGGAGTGGTCCCGGCCCTGGCGGGGATCATCAAGCTGTTTACCCAAAAGGGAGAAAAGGTCCTGATCCAGCCGCCGGTGTACCCGGAATTTTTCGATATCACAGAAAATACCGGAAGGACCCTGGTGCAGAATAACTTCCTGGAGCGGGACGGCGTATGGGAAGTGGACTTTGAAGACTTTGAAAGACAGGCAAAGGACCCGGAGGTGAAGCTTTTCATCCTCTGCAATCCCCACAATCCCCTGGGACGGGTATGGACGAAGGAAGAACTGGAAAGGATGCTTACGATCTGCTTTGAAAACGACGTGCTGGTGGTTTCCGACGAGATCCATTCCGACCTGATCTTCCATGGGAAAAAGCATACGCCGGCGGTCCTTGCGGCACCGGGAGCAGATAAAAAGGTGATCACCTGTATCTCTGTCACAAAGACCTTTAACCTGGCCGGCCTCCAGGCATCCACCACGGTGTTCCCGTGTCTGGAAATGAAGAAGAAGTTCGATTCCTACTGGGGCGGCATGGACATCCACCGGAACAACGCCTTCAGCTCCGTGGCCATGGAAGCGGCCTTAAATGAGGGCGAGGAGTGGCTGGAGCAGCTTCTGGAATACATATCCGGAAACCTGGATTATATTAAGGAATATTTTGACACAAGGATCCCGCTGATCCGGGCCAATATCCCCGACGCCACCTACCTGGTGTGGCTGGACTGCCGGAAGCTCAATATGACAGACCAGGAGCTTAAGGCGTTTATGATCAGAAAGGCCGGTCTGGGACTGAATCCGGGTTCTGATTTCACAAGGGCTCTGAGCGGATTTATGCGGTTAAACGCAGCGTGTCCAAGGGCCACTCTGGAAAAGGCCCTGGGGCAGCTGGAACGGGCCGTCAATGAGCTGGCTCATTAAGGGAGGAAACATCATGCATGAACTTACAAAACTGATCAAAGACGATATGCGTCCGGCCCTGGGAGTTACAGAGCCGGGGGCCATTGCATACGCAGTCTCCAGAGCCAGATCCTATCTTACGGGAGAGCTTAAGGAGGTGCGGCTCTTATTAAACAGCGGCATGTATAAAAATGCCTATACCTGCGGGATCCCCAACAGCCTGTTTTTCGGAAACGAATATGCGGCTGCCCTGGGAGCCGTGGCCGGGAGACCGGAAAAGGAGCTGGAGAGCCTGGCCGATGTGACAGAAGCGGACAATGCGGCGGCAGAGGCCCTGGTGAAGGCCGGAAGGATCCATGTGGAAATGAGCGGGATCACCAGCCGGATCTTCATTGAGGCCCAGGTAAAGACCGCAGACGGCGAAGCCATGGTGCGGATCCGGGACTCCCATACCAATGTGGTACGGATCGAAGCAAACGGAAAAACCATCCTGGACCGGGAGGAGCCCCAGGCTGCAGAGGCTGCAGAGGAAACGCCTCTGATCCATAATTATACCCTGAGGCAGATCTATGAATATGCGAAAACGGTCCCGGCAGAAGAGATCTCCTTCATAAAGGCCGCCTATGACATGAACTACGCCCTGTTTGAAGAGGGCTTAAAGAACGAAAGGACCACCTATGCCCGCCATCTCCTGAAAAAGAACGGCGGACAGATCCTTTCCTCCGATGAGCAGAAAACGGCATCCCTTCTCTGCAATGCCGCCATCGAGGCCCGTGTCATCGGACTGGACCGGCCGGCCATGAGCATCACCGGCTCCGGGGCCCACGGGATCATCGCCACCATGCCCCTTTACGGCGTATGTAAGATCCGGGGGCTGGAGGATGAGGCATTGTACCGGGCAACGGCGCTTAGTTATCTGATCTGTATGTATATTAAGGAATATTCCGGCAAATTATCGGCCTTCTGCGGCTGCGGGATCGCGGCCGGAACGGGAATGGCCTGCGCTCTGGTATATCTGTGGGGCGGCGACGATCAGATGATGGCAAAGACCATCAACAACATGGCCAGCAGCATCACCGGAATGATCTGCCACGGCGGGAATAAGGGCTGTACCATGAAGGGCGTTGTGGCTGTGGACGCGGCATTCCAGTCCGCAGAGCTGGGAATGAACGGGATCTTCATCGACGATATCCATGGCATCAACGGCAGTACGCCGGAGGAGACCATGCGCCATATGGGTGAGATCGCCTCGCCGGGCATGACGGGAACAGAGAAGACCATCGTGGATATCCTGCAGGAAAAGGGCCGGGCGTAAGGGCCAGACCCTGGCCCGCTGCCCGCGAAAATAAAAAGGGGCTGTCGGGAAATAGATAGTCTAAAACAGGGCCGGCTGTGACTTATGTGAGTCACAACCGACCCTGAAATTTTTTCATAAAAAAGAGAAAAAGATGGCTAACGACAACCATCTTTTCCCCGTTCCATGTTATAATGGAACTATGCTTAAACAAGATTATTATAACGACTTTTTTGATTTTGGGCAACAGAAAATTAACTTCAGCTTCTTCGAATTGCATTTACCCGACGACGATCCTGTCTATACCCTGAAAAAAGTAATGGAGGAATTGGATTTTTCAGGCCTGCTGGCCTGTTGTTCAGACCAGGGAAGAACCGGGTACAATCCAATCATGCTGTATGCTGTTGTTACCTACGCAAACATGCGTGGCATCCGGGCCGTTGACCGGATCGTGGAACTGTGTGAACGGGACCTGGCATTCATCTGGCTGACCAAAGGCCAGAGACCCAGGCGGGATGCTTTTTATGATTTTAAGGGAAAAAAACTGACCGGTGAGATCCTGGATGAACTGAATTACCAGTTCCTGCGCCGTTTGAAAAAGGAAGGCCTGCTCACACTCAGAGAGCTTTTTATCGATGGCACTAAAATAGAAGCAAACGCCAACCGTTATACCTTTGTCTGGCGGGGAAGCTTAAACTACCATCTTGCGGGGCTTCTGGACACCATTGATGCCCTTTATGCAGCTTACAATGCACTTCTGCATGAAAACGGGTATGGACCGAAATATGATCTTGGGGATGCCAGGATGTTTGTGGTGGAAGGCATGGACAAAGTCCGGCGTGTGATCGAGGAGAACCGGAAACGGAAGCTGACAAAGCACAAGAAGATTTCCAATAATACCGTGATCGAAATCGACGGCTGTTCCCCGCCTGAGATCCTGAAGCTGCAGAAAAACCTGAAAACGATCGCTGAAGGGGAAGGGATCGGTTTTGTTTACGGAAAGGGACAGCGTAAGCCGGAGATCCAGAAGCTGTATGAAGAACTGGAGACCTGCGGCAGCCGCCTGATGGAATACAAGGAACACTTTGAGATCATGGGAAAAGGACGGAACAGCTATTCCAAGACAGATCTGGAAGCAACCTTCATGAGAATGAAAGAAGACCACATGCTCAACGGCCAGCTGAAACCGGCATACAATGTCCAGATCGCAGTAGAGAACTATTTCATTGTCCACAGTTATGTCAGCAGCGACCGGACTGATTACAACACGCTGATCCCGGTTTTGGAAAAGCACCGGAAAGCATTTGGGGAAGATCTGGAAGCAGTCACTGCGGACAGCGGTTACTGCAGCGAAAAGAATCTTTCCTATCTGAAGGAGAACGGGATCAAAAGCTATATCAAGCTTCAGGATCACGAAAAACGGAGGACCCGTGCATACAAAGCGGATATCGGAAAGTATTATAACATGAGCTGTGCCGTTTTTGAGGATGAGTATTACTACATCTGCCATGATGGGCGGGAACTGCGGCATATGCGGACGGAAAGCAGGATACAGGATGGGTATACCCAGACCTTTGAAGTATATGGCTGTGCAGACTGCAGCGGCTGTGAACATAAGGCGAAATGTCTGTACAAATATGATGCTGAAAAGCATTCAGACCGAAACAAGGTCATGAAGATCAATGAACGGTGGGAAGAGCTGAAAGAGGAAACCAATGAAAACATCCAGAGTGAAGAAGGGATCCTGAAGCGTCAGACACGGTCGATCCAGACGGAAGGCCACTTTGGTGACATCAAAGAGAATGAGAACTTCCGGAGATTCCATTACCGTTCAAAAGAAAAGGTGTATAAAGAGTTCATGCTGTATGCGATCGGGCGGAATATCATGAAATACCACCGGTTTCTGCATCATGAGATTGAAAAATACGAAGGGAAAAAGGAACCAAAAACTGCTTAAAGGCAATGAGCGTTCCCAAAATGCCAAACAAGGGGATACTATGCCCTGAAATTGGAGACAAAAAGGGAATGAGACAGTCCGGCAGAAAACCATAGCCCTGAAAAAGCCAGGAGTTCTGCGGACTGTCTCATTCTTTTGTTATCCGGGGAAAAAATCGGTATTAACCGACAGCCCCTGTCTTTTATTATGCGTTCTTTTTCTGATCGTCCTTTTTCTTTCTGAACCGGTCTAAGAATTTCTTCTTCTCCGGCAGAGGCGGGATCCCACCGCGGACGCTTTTGATCTCTGTTATGTACATACCGCTGATCACGACCTTGGCCTCGGTCTTTAAGGGAAGCTGTAAAAATACCTTTTCATCGGCGATCATGGTCATGATCCTGGGACCGATCTTGGCCTTTACCACCGGGATCTTGGCGCGCCTGGCGTACCAGGGCGTCTGCTCATAAACGATGGCCGGAAGTCCGGCTTCCTTCAACTTCAGTTTCTTTTTGTCAATGGCCATAAGCGTTACCACCTGCTTGGCGGCGTCGATGGTGGCCTGGGCCTCAACCTGACGTTTCTCCAGCTTTCGTCCAAAGTAGTACAGAACACCGAGCACGATGGCTGCAATGATGAGGACTACGAAAAGGACGTTCATTACGATGCTCCAGTTCATGGGTATACCTCCAGTTGTCTTCACGTTCGCCCTCTTTGCAGGGCATTGCTTGTATAAGTATAGCATTCCTTACATAAAAGTGCAAGGAGATTTTCCGTCTCCGGCAGCCCTCCGGCTCCTGCCCCAGGGGCTTTTTTTGCGGCTTTTTTGCGGCCTTAAAGTCCGAAAAGAATTGACGGTATTTGCAAATAATGGTAAAATATAGATATTCAGAACAAATGGTGCGAATTTTTCAAGGAAAGGTGACACGACTATGGGAAAACAGACAGTATGGGAGGAAATTGACAAAAAATCGGCGGAGATCCTGGAGGCCAGCGACCAGATCTGGGGATGTGCAGAGACTGCTTTTACAGAGCATCAGTCCATGAAGGTCCTTTGCGAGCTGCTGAGAAAAGAGGGCTTTCAGGTGGAAGAGGGACTGGCAGGCGTGGAAACGGCCTTTAAGGGTACCTTTGGTTCCGGGAAACCGGTGATCGGCTTCCTGGGAGAGTTTGACGCATTATCGGGTCTGGACCAGGAAGCAGGGGCCACGGAAAAGAAGCAGCTCCATGCAGGCGCTCCGGGCCATGGCTGCGGCCACAACATGCTGGGTGCGGCTTCTCTGTCTGCGGCCTTAGGGCTTAAGAGATATCTGGAGGAGACAAAAAAATCCGGTACAGTGGTCTATTTTGGCTGTCCCGGCGAGGAAGGCGGCTCCGGCAAGGCGTTTATGGCCAAGGGCGGCGCGTTTTCCGGCCTTGACGCGGCCATTACCTGGCATCCCGGCGATCTGACCCGGGCCGATACGGGAAGCTCCCTGGCCAACTACCAGGTGGCCTATAAATTCTATGGCACCAGCGCCCATGCAGGCGGAGCCCCCCATCTGGGTAGGAGCGCCCTGGATGCCCTGGAGTTAATGAACATGGGCGTTCAGTTCCTCCGGGAGCATGTGGTCCCCGAGGCCAGGATCCATTACGCCATCACAAACACCGGCGGCTATTCCCCCAATGTGGTGCAGCCCTATGCGGAGGTGCTTTATCTGATCCGTGCGCCAAAGAATAAACAGGTGGAGGAGATCTACCGCCGTGTCAATAAGATCGCGGAAGGCGCGGCCCATATGACGGAGACCCGGGTGGAGATCGATTTTGTGAAGGGCTGCTCCAACCTGGTGAGCAATAAGGTGATCGCAAAGAAGCTGTGGGAAAACCTTACGGAGCTTGGCGCGCCGGAGTATACAAAGGAAGAAATGGAGCTGGCCCAGGCCATCCACGACAGCGTGGGAGAAAGCTGCTATGAGTCCATTGAAAAGGTGGCGAAGACCTGCGATAAGGAGACGAAAAAAGAGGTGCTGGCCCACAGAGGCGAGGCCATGTACCGGTTCGTGGCACCCTTTGATCCGGTGGGGATCATGTCCTTTGGCTCCACCGACGTGGGCGATGTGAGCTGGAACTGCCCAACCGCCCAGGCATATGTGGCCACATGGGCGGCAGGAACGCCGGGCCATTCCTGGCAGGTGGTCTCCCAGGGCAAGAGCGGCCTGGCCCATAAGGGACTGATCTACGCGGCCAAGGCTATGGCGGGAGCCGCTGTGGATCTGATCGAGGACCCGGAGATCATCAAAGAGGCATGGGCTGAGATGGAGGAGACGCTGGAGGGCGATACCTATCACTGCCCGATCCCGGACGGATGCAGGCCCAGGGCCATCGGAATGACAAAATAAAAAGCGGACTATATCACGGACGCCGGAGGGGCGCTGCTGGATCATCTGTATGGATGACCGGGCAGCGCCCCTTTTCACATCTACAATTCCATCTGCTCCGGAAATGCTTCCTTCCTTAAAAGCCCCCACATCCGGTCAATATAGGAGAGGGTGTAAAAGTTTTCATAGTAATGGTAATAAAAGGCTCCCTTCAGGGTCATGGAGTAGACTCCGTCCTTTTCTTCGGCAAATCCCAGCAGCCTTGCAAGGCGCAGCTCCAGCCCGTACATTTTCTTTAGGGGAACGCCGAAAAAGGCTTCAAAGTCCCGGGGATCCACGCGGGTGCTGTAAGCGGTCCAGAACAGGTAGTAGATCATCCGCTGGCGGGGCGTAAACCGGAGGGTCAGGGCTGTGGGCATTTTTTTCTGGTCTATGCGCCGGATATACTCCTCCACAGAAAAGGTGTTGATCTTAAACTGGTCCCTTAAGAGCGTGGCGGCAGAGCAGCCGAACCCTAAGAAGTTATCCCTGGTCATGGAGGAGTAGGAAGCATGCTTCTCTCTGGCAAAGGTCCAGATGGAGCTTCTGGTACAGCCGGTCTCCAGGCAGTACCGGGTGATCTGGTCCAGAAGCCGCCGCTTTTCCTTTTTTCCCATGGACGGAAGGACGCTGTCGGTGAAGGTGAAATCAATGAACGGATAAAGGGCCACATGGTTGGCCCCGGCTTCAAAGGCAGCATCCACGTCGGCCTTCAGATCCCCAAAGGTCTGGGATGGAAGGGCAAAGATGAAATCCATGGACACTGTTTCAAAGGGGACCTGGGAGAGGGCGGCTTTTAGCGAGTCCATGTCCGCGCCGGTCCGGCCCAGGAGCTTCTGAAACTTTTCCTGGAAGGACTGGATCCCGATGCTGAGCTTTGTGATCCCGGCCTCTTTTAAGATATGGAGGGTCCGGGGCGTTATATTTTCCGGATGGAGTTCGATCCCGATGCCCTGGGTAATGATAAAATGCTCCTGGATGGCGTCGATGATCTCCTTTATGCGGTCCGCCGCCAGGGCCGGAGTGCCGCCGCCGAAGTACAGGCTGGTGACGATCTTTTTTCCGGGAATTTGGCTTCCTGCCAGGTGGATCTCCCGGATCAGGGCGTCGATGTACCGGCTGCATGCTTCCTCGGAGTAGAGGGTCTTGCAGTAGGGACAGAAGCTGCAGATGCTCCGGCAGAAGGGGATATGGACGTACAGCCCCAGGCCGTCACAGTCAGAAAAGGGCAGCTCCTGATCGTATTCTTTTTTAAAAAGGAAGGGCTTTGTGGAACGGGTCAGCCACATCCGTGTCAGCTCTGTGATCATATGTATGCAGCTCCTAAATATATTTCAGATACGTTTTCAGCATGTCCAGGACGATCCGGGGCTTTCCCTGGAAGATCAGGGTGTATTCTGCCACAAAGAAATAGCCGCACTGGCTGCACAGGTCCGGGACAGAGATGCAGCGGCCGCAGGTGGAGAGAGTCCCGTTTTCCATGACCACACATTGGCGGCAGGGGGTGGGAAAGCTTCCGTCGATCAGATAGGGGAAGGCGCTTTTCAAGTTAAAGACCGGGACGCTCTCCTCCATCATTTCCTCAATGACACGGCAGCAGGAAGCCTTTTCGTCCCGGGACAGGGCCAGCTCCCTGGTGTCGGGATAGGGAGTATGGAAATTAAAGGAAACGGCCCGCACGTTTTTCGTATCCCTGGCGGTCCGGCACACATGGCGGACGGCGTCCTTATTGATCTGGTTGATGGCCATGTAAAAGCAGATGTTGTCAGAGGAAGCGTTTTTGATGTTTTCCATGATGAGGTCATAGGTGTCTCCCCGAACAGTGTTGTGACGCTCCCGGTCCCCGTCCAGGCTCAGAAGGATCAGATCGGCTTCCGGGAGATCCAGGGGAAAGGTTCCGTTGGTGACCACGTTGACGATGAGAAAGCCCATGCGCTTTGCCTCGATCACCAGGTCCCGGAGGGTGATGTCCCCGTCCCTCCATAAAAAGGTCTCCCCTCCGCAGAAAAAGAGGATACGGATCCCCATGGAGTAAAGCTGTTCCATCTCCCGGCGGATCTGGGTGTAAGGATAGAGGACAGAGGTGATATTGTTGACAGAGCAGTGCTTACAGTGCAGGTTGCACCGGTCCGTCACGATGATGGTGCCAAGAATGGGATCGCTTTTTTTAAAGAGGATCGTCTTTAAGCCAAAGGCGGCCAGGGGGAGGAAGGAGGAAATCTTCATGGGGGAACATCCTTTCTTTTGAGAAGAGATTTTCATTTTAAACCATTGTATCATATCTGCTCTTCTGGTTCCATAGAGAAAGATCCACTTTGTTCCTGGAAAAAACAAATGGGGAGCGGTTTTTCTCCGGCGGCATCATGGGGGAACAGGCCTGTACCGGCTTAAAGAGGTATGCAGCAGGTTGTCAGGGCGTAAGACTGATAAATAGCGGCATAGATCAAAAGGGTAAGATATGGTTGTGCGGGACTGTATCCTGGGTTATACTGATGAGACAAGAGATTTTCAGTAAGGAGGACTGACATGGCAGTATATTTTTACGGCTGTATTACATTGGATGGATATATGGCTGCAAAAGGGCATGGCCTGGACTGGCTTTATGATACAGGAAGTCCGGAGGAGACCAGCTATGACGAATTTTACAGCCATATGGATGTGACCTTGATGGGGCGCCGGACGTTCCAGGAGATCGAAAAAACAGGGGATCCAGCCTCTGTTTATCCCACCACAGAAAATTATGTCTTTACCCACAGAGAGCTTTCCTGTCCGGGATTTACGGCAGTCAGCGGGGATCCGGCGGAGTTCGTAAAGAAACTGGGACAGGACCGCAATATCTGGGTGGTGGGGGGAAATACCATTCTTGCCCCGCTGCTTGACCAGGATATGGTGGACTGTCTCATCGTTCAAGTGGCTCCGGTACTGCTGGGCGAGGGGATCCCTCTGTTTAGGCAGAAGGAAGCCCTGCGCCGGTTCCGGCTGGAAACCGTCCGGCAGTACGGGCAGTTTGCGGAGCTGGTGTATGGCCGGAGATAACCGGGGCCGTTCATCTCCAACTGTTTTCTTTGCGTTGCACAGCAGAGAAGGACATGCTATACTAACCGCGGAGCGTCTGGCATGACAGACAGACTTTTTGCATACATGGCGGAAAGCCGGACGTCTGCCGGATGATCATTAAGAGAACAGGATGGATAAGAGTATGAAGTTCAGAAGAAAACTTGCGGCGTTTACGGCCGCCTGCGTCCTTGGGACCGCATCATTTACGGGAATGGAAGCAGAGGCGGCAGAAATTCCGGAATACATGAGATCTGTGACGTATTTCGGAGACGAATGGCCCATTAACTACTGGAACAGCGAAGACAAAAACATGGAAGAAAATATGGCGCGGATCGCTGCCGACGGCTTCAACAGCCTGATCCTGGTGATCCCGTGGCGGGAATTCCAGCCCAGCGAGGTGGGAAGCTATTTCAATGAAAGGGCCTTTGCCCGCCTGGACCAGGTGATGGACTGTGCGGAGCGCCATGGCCTGGGGGTGGTCCTGCGGCTGGGATACGTATGGGATTACCTGGGGGCGACCGAGACGCCGAAGCGGTTTGCGGCCATCACAAAGGACGATGGTCCGGAGCGGAAGCTGTGGCTGGAATACAGCAAAAAGGTGTATGAAACGGCGGCGGCCCATGAAAACTTCTGGGGCGGCTTCATTACCTGGGAGGATTTCTGGAACTATACGGAAAATATGGGCCGCGACATGGCCATGTCCAGCCGGATCCGTATGGCAAAGGACTGCGGCTACCAGGCGTACCTGGAGAAAAATTACACTCTGGACCAGGTAAGGGGATTTTACGGCCCGAAGCTGGAGACGTTTGAACAGGTATATATTCCATATAAGGACCATCCCTCCGCGGAGCTTTTTTATGAATTTTATGACCATTTCCTCACAGAGCTGACGACGGAGACCCAGGCCGTGTTCCCGGGGCTGTCCCTGGAGATCCGGGCAGACGGGGACATCGTGTATGACGGGATGGGAGGAAAGAAATATTATTCCCACAGCGCCACCTACCCCTGTCCGGGGGCTGATTATGCGGCCCTCATGTACAGCGTGTCCATGGGACAGGAGAACACGGGAAATAAGATCTCTGCCTCCACGGCCCTGGAGGCCATGACCAGGAATCTGGACAGTATTTACGCGGCGGCCGGGAAGCCGCTTTACATCGAGCAGCTTTTGTATATGGATTCCACTGAGGCCTTCTCCCATAATACCCAGGTGGAGGATGAACAGGTGGGAGAGTTTGTCAGGAACCTGGCCCCAGTGCTTTCTGGACGGACCAATGGATACGGGCTATGGGTATACAGGAATTACGTGAATAATGCCGTTTATAACAGCCAGTTTGCCCTGGATCAGGAGGGCTGGAGCTTTTCTGGAGACAGCCGGATCGAGGAGCGGAACGGCTCCAAGGCGGCAGTCATCGGGAAAAAGGGTTCCATTTCCCAGGATCTGGACGGCCGGATCCCCGGAAGCAGCCGGATCCATGTGGAATTTTACGCAGAAGCAGAAAACGGCGGAGCCAGCGTGACGGTCCGCCTGGGCGGCGACGAGCAGACGATCCATGTGGGCGAGGGGAAAACGTACCGGATGGAATTTGCATCCCTTCCGAGATACACGTTTTCCATCACCGCAGAACGGCGGATTCATGTGGACGATATCCGGGTCTACACCTATGAGCAGAATGGACGGATCTATGAGCGGGACGGAAGCGCCGGGGATCTGGCCGGGGATTTCCGGACGCTCAATGGAGAGCTGGCCGCAGAATAGGAGATGGAAGAGGAATGGAGCTGACAGGAGAGACAAAGGACTGGGGACGTGGGATGGCGGAGGCGTTTTCCATGGTTAAGGATCAGGCGCCTCTGGTGCACATGATCGCTAACTATGTGACGGCCTCCTTCTGTGCCGACGTTATGGCGGCCATGGGGGCCAGACCGCTCATGGCCCAGGCCCCGGAGGAGATGGAGGAGATCACCGGATCGGCGGACGGACTGGCAGTGAACCTGGGCCAGCCGTCGGAAGAAAAATATCTGGCCTGTGAGCGGGCGCTTCAGACCGCCGGAAATCTTGGGCTCCCAGCGGTCCTGGACCCGGTGGGAGCCGGGGCGTCCGGATACCGGAAAAAAGCGTCGGCCAGTCTGTGCGCGGCTTCATGGCCTGGGAGGGCCTGGTCCGGAGTGCTGAAGGGAAACAGCTCAGAGATCCACACGGTGCTCACCGGAGCCGCCGCCCACAGCGGAGTGGACAGTGTGGGGACGTTTTCCCATCTGGAAGAGGAGGCCGCGTTTTTAAGGGATATGAGGGAGAAGGGCCGGAACATGGTGATCCTGGAGACTGGAGCGGTGGATAAGCTCTGCTGGATCTCAGAGAGCGGTGGAAAAGACCGGATCTTCCGGGCTGCCTTCGGCCATGAAAAGAGCCGCCGGGTGAACCTGGTGGGCACGGGCTGCGTCACAGGAGCCGTCCTGGGAGCCCTTCTGGCAGCGGAGCATAAAAAAACGGGAGCCATGCCGGGAACGGACCGGATGGCCCTTCTGGCGGCCTCGGCGGTATCCATGGTCTCTTTTTGCTGCGAGGCCATTGGGGACGGAGGGTATGGAACATATAAATGGAAGCTTCTCGACGCTCTCAGCCAGCCGGACCTGGATTTATATGAGGCGTACATAGGGAGAAATATGAAATGGATATGTTAGAGATCATGAAAAAGGAAGAGGCATACTGCTCAGACCACAGGGATATGCCGGGAGAGCTTCAGAAAAAGGCAAAAATGCTGTGCTGGAGGTACAATCAGACCAGTCCGGAGGAGGGGGATGCGCGGGCAGAGATCCTGCGGGAGCTTCTGGGAACGTGCCACCCTCTGACGTTCATCGAACCGTCCTTCCGCTGTGATTATGGCTTCAACATCCACACCCACGGGCTGACGGTGATCAATTATAACTGCGTGATCCTGGACACATCTCCGGTCCATATCGGGGAAAACGCGTTTATTGCGCCGGGCGTCTGCATTGCCTGCTCCGGTCATTCCAAAGACGCGGCCCAGCGGGCGGCCGGAATCGGTACGTCAGCGCCGGTCACCATTGGCCGTGACGTCTGGATCGGAGCCAATTCCACTGTCTGCGGCGGCGTTTCCATCGGGGACGGGACCATCATCGGGGCTGGAAGCGTGGTCACGAAGGATATCCCATCCGGGGTGATCGCTGCGGGCAATCCCTGCCGGGTGCTCCGCAGGGTGACGGAGGAGGACAGGTGCAGGATAACGGGGGAAGAGAGGGAATGATCTTAGAATTAAAGATACCACGCCAAATATGGCGCTCCCACGCTTATACATAACTGCAAAAGATAGAAAGGTCCGGTGTAAGTCATAGCTGCTGCATTGTGCCTTTTTCTTTCCCACATTGTTTCACTTGCTGATAGATAAAGGCATCCAGACTTCTGATCGGACTGAAGAAGTACAGATTGGCAACGATTCATAAGAGAACAGCGTGAGACGGATATTCAGCTTTCGATTGCGGAGAAAAGTATCAGCATATCCGGTGGACTCGCTCTTTATTTTTGACAAAGCACTTGGTTATTGAGCGTTTACCAATTATCCATTTACCTTCAAAAGAATAGAGGTCACTTCGGGCCGCATTGCCCCGTAGTGACCGCTATTTTAAAGGTATTTAGAATTGCTTTTGATAATATAACTAAGTAATATTTTATTGCAGTACAATATTATTGAGCACATCTTCAATATATGTATCATACCCCTTTTCTATATCAATTACAACCAGTTTCTTGTTAATTATCATTGCATAACAATCAAACCAATCATATTCTGAACCCGGGCAATAATATGCTGAAATCCCTGAGATATTAACTTCTGTAAAAATACCGGGATTGCTGTCTACTACATAAGCCAGTTGTTCAGCTCCTTCACTTGTTTTAAATGTAGACAAATCCACTTTAAATGTATCGTCGTTCACCTCGCATTCATAGATTATTGATATATAACTTTGTGAGTCAGAAACATTTTTATCTATAGCATTAAATGTAGTGGCATTTGAGTTAGCTGCATTTGAATTAGTGGCAACATTATTGTATGGTTGTTTAGAGTCCATCATAAAAACAGTAGCATTACTATTTTGTAAAAAGTCTTCTATCGAATCATATTCTGTATTTGCTATAGATTCAGCGATAGTTTCAATTTCATTTTCTTGAGTTATTTCAGAAGGTTCCTGAACGGTATGATCTTTACACCCTGATAAAGTTAAACTCATTGCTACTGCAATAACTATGATAAATTTTTTCATATCTATCCCTCCCTCGCATACTATAAAACTTGATGGCTACTTCTTATAAAAATTCCATTTCTACAATCTGTACACCAAATATTTTCTGTATATAATGGAAATTTATCATATCCACCATTCATAGTACATAATTTTTTACTATCATGAGGCGAATCTAAACAACCAAACATATGGGACATTTCGTGCTGAATCACACGCACTGTATGCTGAATATTCGATTTATTGGCACCGCAATATGAATATTGTTTTCCTATTGTCACTCCGTAATTATAATGGTGGTCCCGGCCATTATTGCAACAGAGGAGAGGAGTTCCGGCCAATCCAACTTCCAGATAATAGCCAGCAGGATATTTTTCTTGAAGCATACGTACAAGTTTTATAGAATTTTTGTGATGGTATTCCGTATCAGTAGTGTCTTTGCATTTACTATCTGCAACACAAGTACAATTATCTGTAACGTCTTGCTCACATTTATCTATTGGTAAACCGGAAGATTCATATTCAGAAATACTAAATAATAGATTCCACGTTTTTTCAAACGGTATTCCTACTTTCTCAAAAAGTTCATCAACGCTCATTACATCAGAAAATTCAGAGCGGAATGTTGAATCCGTATAAACATCAAGACCTACTGTAATGGATTCATTTGCAATAAGACGTCCTGTTGTCTCGTCCAAATGAAATAATTCTCCACCAATATTAATCCATCCTGTCGCCATAGAACCTTGTGGATTATCACCTGTCTGCTCCATATATAAGTAATAGCTATATCCATCAATATTTAACCATCCTATAGCCATAGCACCTGCGGTATGTTCATATTGTGCTGTTGAATAAAAATAATACCAATAGTTGTTTATTTCATACCAGCCAGTAACCATAGCTCCTGCTGGAAAAGTGGAATTACCGGTTGTTTCTAAATAAAACCACTCTCCATTTATATTTTGCCAGCCTTGTAGCATATATCCATCTTGATTAAAAAAATACCAACGCCCATCTATATATTCCCACTTATTGATAGCATAACTTCCATCAGGATATTGCCACCACCAGCCGGTATCATCTTGTTGCCAAGAACCCTCTGCGTTTTGGGATCTTAAACGCATATTAGGATAAGAATCTGTTGTGATTTTTTCAACACTATAGCTTTCTCCTGGTGGATAAGCTCTTTCGGCAAAAGTGGTAAAACTATTTATAAGGAATATACATATTGCTATCATCGAAAAAACACTTAACTTTTTCATTTGATTCCTCCCATCATTAACATGATTATTTGTTAGTTGCACTTGTTGTAATTGTTCAATGGTATCACCCCACTCTGTAAAAACAAACAGCACAATCTGGATTGTACTTGAAAAATATATAATTTTTCCATATCCAAATTATACCATGATTAAAAAACTTGTACAATATGTGACATAAAAAGTCATTTATATGTAAGGATTTTATGCAAAATGAAAGAAAAGTTTAAGCAAAAACCTGTCACATTTTAGCTTTTTTTACGTAGCATAAAAGTGGAAGCTGTTTAATAATCAGGGAAAAAATTGTGTTCGTAATGGGAATCTGGAAGTTATTTATATAAAATACGAAAACGCCTATATTTGTTTCTTAATTTGGATACTATTTTTTGCAATCCATTAAGTAGCAAGCAATACCTCTGTGGCCACACATGGCACGAAGTGTTCGCGTCGCTCTGCTCCTTATTTTTCATATCCTCAACACTCCATTCCTTTCTTTTTTCCCTGCTCCGGGTATCCTGGCAGACAGCCAACATTTGCTTTGACTGTTAAAACTTCCTGCATATCCCTGCGGGCTTTTGGTATTCACCGTAAAGCCTTTTTTTCTTTGCCAGCCTGCCTCCTTCTTTCTGGGCCTCCATTTTGGGGAGCTTCGCCCCGTCAAGAATCCTCCTTATATCCGCCTGTACTGCCCAGTAAAGTTTAAGTTCGGCTTTATGCTCCGCCTAAAACTTCCGTCTGTACTTTGAAGCCTTGTACTTCTCAAAGGCGGACGGATTTTTGCATATTGTACTGTAGCCGTTTTTAATTCCGCGTTGGCCTTCTGCGCCGTCTCTATAACAAAGCTGCCGGAGGGAAAGTCCGTTGCCTTTGCCTTGACCTAAAATTCCAGAATAACGTCATTCTGACGGTGACGGAATTTCTCACTATGAACACCCGTCCAAAGATACCAGTCAACGCCCGGAACTTAAACGCTTAGCGTGTATGCAGATAGGCGTTATATTGCGAATGACTGTATTTTCCCGGAGGATTGGACAATTGATGATCTGATGGGGAAGCATCGGTCAAGACCGTATAATCCGTTGATCGCCAATACGTTTTTCAGAGCTGGTTTTATTGAGGCGTGGGGACGTGGAATCGAGAAAATCAAAGACAGTTGTAAGGAAGCTGGAAATCCTATGCCAGAATATACGATTAAACGTGAGGATATTATGGTTATGTTCAAGAGCTTGGTTAGCAGCACTGACCAAGATACTAACCAAGCTAACCAAGGCGGCGATAATTCCGTAGTTACACGCATCTTGAAAGTGATTCAAGAGGAACCATCTTTGTCTCAGAAAAAGATTGCAGATGTCATTGGAGAAAAATATAGTACAGTTAAGTATTATATGGAATCTATGAAAAAATCTGGAATTATAAAAAGGGAAGGTTCCAGTCAAAAAGGAAAATGGGTTATTCTATAACTATATTTCATCCAATTCGACAATAATAGTACTCTTTTGATACAGCCAGTCCGTAAATGCTTTCGGGCTGGCTGTTTCTTCATCAGCAAAATCGACGGGCCTTTCTTTTTAGTCAACCATATTTTTAGCTAAGGGAAAACAGATGATCCTAGGCGATCATCCCGCTTTCCTCTAAAAAGCAGATCATCAGGCTGACGGCCAGGAGATCTGCGCAGCCGCCGGGACTCAGATTCCTTTTTATAAAGGACTGGTCCAGGGCGGCTGTTTTTTCTCTGAAGGATCCCGGGGTCAGCTCTGCAAGGAGGGCACCGGCTTCTTTTTTTCCGGCAGCAGCCTCTGTTAAGCCGCCCCGGTGGATCATATTGGTGTCGTCCACCTGGGAGAGCAGGGAAAGAAGCGTCAGGACGGCTGCGTCGTTTAAGGAAAAGCCCTGGGACAGCCAGGCCTTTAAGGCCGGAAGGCCGATGGTAAGGGCCGACGGAAAGCCCAGGGCAGCCTCTCCGCGGGCTCCGGCAATGCCGTAGGCTGTGTGGATCCTTTCCCCGGCCGTTTCTTCTGTGGATCGTCTGTGACCGGCCCCGGCGGACACGTCCTGGCGTCTGTCTTCGGCTTTGAAGTCCTTAAGGGAGCAGCTTCCCAGCTTTTTGCATTCCCCGACCACCGCGTCCAGCGGCACAGGAGGCTTCTTTCCGAGCAGGAAGGAATCTTTATATACCTTTCCCAGGGCTCCGCAGAGGATGGCAGAGGCAAAGATCAGGCCCTTGTGGGTATTGACGCCGCCGGTGGCAGAAAACATCTTTGCTTCGGCGTTTTGTCCGGCGAAACGGAGCCGTTCGAAAAGCCGGTCCCCGGTCTCGTCCCCATGCTCCCAGCCGATGCTGAAAAAATCCCGGAACCAGGGGATCAGGGCGGCGCTGCTGTCCACAAAGGTGAAAAAGTCCATATCCTGGTGGGAGCCGGAATTATTCCGGTCCACCAGGCCGGGCTTTGGCGTAGCCGATACCTCATAGAGCAGGGCGCGGACGGCTGCCGCCGCTGCCTGGTCGGCGGACTGTTCTTTAAAATAGTCGTTGAGGATCTGGGAAGTCCTCCACAGTATCAGCTCCATGGAATGGGTGCGGTTTCTGGCGCAGGCCTTTGCATTTTCGCCGCAGATCAGACAGGAACGGGGCGGAAGGCCGAAACCGGAGCGGCTTAAGAGAACGGCATCCGGTCCCAGGACATCTATGTCAAAGAGCCGTCCCAGTCCGTGGTTTTCTTCGATGGAGGTCATTTTCCTCTTTATTTCCGGGGCGTCGGCATCCAGAAGGAAAAAGGCCTCCGGCCCTGTGTTTTCCCTGGATTCCTCAAAAGAGAGGAGGTCTCGGCTGGAAACGGCGGCCCGGATCTCCCGTAGACCTTCCTCGAAAGCCCAGACAGCCAAGGGAAAACACTTGATCTCTCCAGGGATATTTAAGGAAAAGCTGATGAGGCAGCGGGCACCGGGGGTGGCTAAAAGTGCTTTCTGCCGTTCAGCCCGGCGGCTCCGGGCGTCCAGGATCTCTTTCAGGGACGCCGGAGAGCCGCAGAAGATCTGATTTAATTTCATGGGCGCGCTCCAAATTCGTTTTTCAGATACTGGGCCGTACACGGCGGCACAAGCTGTAAGACCTCCTCCGTAACGCCGGTTTCAGCCAGCAGTTTCCGGACTCTGGAGGCGCTGATCACCTCCGGCTTTCCCTCGGGGGCCTCCGCCGTGGTCCGGGCGATCTTTATAAAGGAAATGCTGTACTGGGGCAGAAGCCGGATCATGGCCTCGTTATAATCTCTTGTCACCGGATCCAGGGGCTCCTCCCCGGCAAACCGCTTGGTGATATGGAACAAGGGGGCGATCCGGGAGGCGAACAGAGTGATGTCCAACTCGCTCTGGATCCTGGCTGCATCCTCGCCTTTTTTCAGGAAATAGGTGGGGAAGGTAGCGGAGGAGATCATATATGGGCCAGAGGGATGGACCTTCACATTGGGAAGGTGGGCCGTCCCTTCCTTTACCAGACGCATCCGCACCTCAAAGGGGAAGAGGGAACGGTCCTCCTCCACCACAAAAATGTGGAGCAGGCTGCACCGGGAGGCGGCATAGGTGATCAGAGCCAGATGGCCTTTGGTAAAGGGGTTGCAGTTCATGACGATGCAGCCCACGCCTCCGGTCAGGGTGTTTCCATGGTTTTCAGGGAATTCCGGGAGGAATGCAGAGTAAAAACGCTCCAGCCCGTTTTTCCTGTTTTCCAGCATCAGCACCGACTGGGTCTCAGCCAGGGGATAAAAGCCGCAGGATGTGAAAAGAACCTTGTTTTTTGGCCTGGTGATGACGAAAAGATCATAGTGGCCAGCTTCAAACCGGTTTTCCACCAGTCTGGATACCAGGCTTCCCAGGGCGTTCTGACCTCTTAAGGCCTCGTCCACGGCAAAGCATTTTAAAAGGTTTCCGGCGCAGCAGCCGCAGCCCAGCAGAGTCTCGTCCTGGTCAAAAACGCCGAAGGCAGTTTCGATGTCATCTTCAAAAACCAGCTCATGGTCCGATAAAAAACGGATCAGCATCTCTTTATCATGGGGAAATCCCAGGGAGATCTCATGGATCGTAAATTCTTCTGTCATAGTATCCCTCCTGTCTGTTTTTACAGAGATTATATCATTTTTCTGGCTTTATGAACAGAAAAACATAAAAATAATCCGGAATTTCGGATTATTTCCAAAACTCCGGATTATAAACGTTTACTCAATGATCAGATCCACATCCGTCTTTTCCACTACCTCGCCGATGATGGCTCCAGTGATGCCCTGGGCGGTCAGCTTTTTGCAGAGCTCCATGGCCTGGTCTCCGGGAAGGGCCACCAGAAGGCCTCCGGAGGTCTGGGGGTCTGCGATCAGATCCACCAGGCACTGCTCGGCAGAATCCATGATCCGTAAATGGGGCTTCACATAATCCATATTCCGGTAGGCTCCGGCAGGGATGATGCCCATTTCCGCCAGCTCTCTGGCTCCGTGGAGCAGCGGGAGCTTTTTGCTGAAAAGCTTTAAGGTGCTGTCGCTTCCCTCTGCCATCTCATAGGCATGTCCCAGAAGACCAAAGCCTGTGATATCGGTGCAGGCATGGACATCCGGGAAGGTCTGGGCTGCTTCAGCTGCTTTGGCGTTCAGTGTAGCCATGGAACAGGTCATGGCGTCATAATCCTCTTTTGATACCAGGTCTGCCTTGGCTCCTGTGGTCAGGACGCCGGTTCCCAGGGGCTTGGTGATCACTAAAAGATCCCCAGGCTGTGCGCCGACATTTTTAAGGATCTTATCGGGACGTACATATCCGGTGACGCAGAGACCGTATTTGGGCTCCGGATCCTGGATCGTGTGGCCGCCGGCGATGGTGCAGCCGGCTTCCACGGCCTTATCATGGCCGCCCTTTAAGATCTGCCGGATCGTTTCCTTGGAAAGACAGTTGGGAACACATAATAAGTTCATTGCCACCGCCGGCTGTCCGCCCATGGCGTACACGTCGCTCAAAGCGTTGGCTGCGGCGATCTGTCCGAACTGGTAGGGATCGTCCACGATGGGCGTAAAGAAATCCACAGTATGGATGGCGGCCACATCATCGGTGATCTTGTAGACACATGCGTCGTCGCTGGTATCAAAACCCACCAGAAGGCGGGGATTATAAACGTTTGGAAGATCTTCCAGTATTTCTGTGAGGACACCCGGTCCCAGTTTGGCTGCTCAGCCGGACGCGGTGGTCATCTGAGTAAGGGGCAGTTCTTTTGCCATTTGTAAAAACCTCCTAATTGATCATGATTTCATCATAACACCTGGATTTTTAAAAAGCAACCGTATAGATAAACATATTTACAACCGGTATATGTATTGAAATATGCTATTTGACAAGACTGCTGAAACAACGATAAAATAAAGGGTAGCTTATTGGGCGAAAAATACAAGCAGGAGGATTTGATCATGGCAAATGTAGTCGTAAATGCAGTGGGAGACCAGTGCCCGATCCCGGTAGTAAAAGCCACAAAGGCATTAAAGGCAATGACAGAGGCTGGAATCGTTGAGGTCCATGTAGATAATGAGATTGCCGTCCAGAACCTGACCCGTCTGGCATCCAGCAAGGGCTTAAAGTCCTTTGCAGAGAAGAAGGAAGAAAAGCTGTTCATCGTGAAGATCACCCTGGACAAGCCCCTGGAGGAGAACGGAGCCGAGGAGGAGGCTTCCTGCGGCGTAGACAGAAGAAAAAATACCGTAGTAGCCATCGCTTCCGAGCGCATGGGACATGGAAACGACGAGCTGGGCAAGGTCCTGATGAAGGGCTTTATCTTTGCTCTTTCCCAGTTAGACGAGCTTCCCAGCACCATCCTTTTCTACAACGGCGGCGCGACCATCACGACCGAAGGCTCTCCGTCTCTGGATGATTTAAAGAACATGGAAGCCCAGGGCGTGGAGATCCTCACATGTGGAACATGTCTGGATTATTATAATCTGAAAGACAAGCTGGCGGTGGGAAGCGTGACCAATATGTACACCATTGTGGAAAAGCTTGCCAACGCAGATAAGATCATCAAGCAGTAAGGAATAACAGGAGAGTATCATGTATCAAGTGGGAATCGATATCGGGTCCAGCGCGGCCAAAACAGCAGTCATAAAGGATGGGGAGGTCGTGAAGACCTACCTTTTAAATACAGGCTTCAGCAGCAGGAAAACGGCGGAGGATATCTACCAGATGCTGGAGAAGGACGGGATCCACAAGGATAACGCCGCCTATGTGGCTACGGGCTACGGACGGATATCGGTCCCCTATGCCGATAAATCCGTAACGGAGATCACCTGCCACGGAAAGGGAGCCTGGCATCTGTTCGGAAGGAACGGGACGGTCATCGACATCGGAGGCCAGGATACCAAGGGGATCGCCTTGAAAAACGGCCGTGTCATGAAGTTCATCATGAACGATAAGTGCTCTGCGGGAACCGGAAAGTTTCTGGAGGTCATGACCAACCGGCTGGGACTGACCATGGAGGAGCTTTCAGACCTGGCATCCCGGGGAAATCCCATTACCATCAGCTCCATGTGTACTGTGTTTGCAGAATCAGAGGTCATCAGCCTCATTGGAAAGGGAACTCCCAGGGAGGATATCGCTTACGGCGTCATCGAATCGGTGGTCACCAAGGTGGTGCAGCTGATCTCCCAGGTGGAGGGAGACCAGTATTTCCTCACCGGAGGTCTCTGTGAGGATCCCTATATTTTAGAACGTCTTTCCCTTGCGCTCCATGCGCCGGTGGAAAGCGTACCCCTGGCAAGATATGCCGGAGCCATTGGAGCAGCGCTTACGGCTGCCGTATAGAGAAAGGAAACATCAGAATGAATCGTGATCTGCCCAAATTATTTGATGAATTTGTAGACGCCAGAAAAAACGGCTTCCTGGCAGCCAAGGAATTTAAGGAAAACGGCGGAAAATTAGCGGGCTGTCTCTGCTCCTATACGCCCCAGGAACTCCTGGACGCTGGAAATATTGCGGCCATCGGCCTTTGCGGGACCAGCAACGAGACGATCCCGGATGCAGAAAAGGTGCTCCCCAAAAACCTGTGCCCGCTGATCAAGGGAACCTACGGCTTTGCTGTGACGGAAAAATGTCCGTATACATATTTTTCTGATATTATCATCGGTGAGACCACCTGTGACGGAAAGAAAAAGATGTATGAGCTTCTGAACGAGATCAAAGAAACATATGTGATGCATCTTCCCCAGGGACAGGACCGCCCTTATGCCAAGGATATCTGGTATGAGGAGGTATGTCTTTTAAAGAAAAAACTGGAAGAAAAGTTTGGCATCACCATCACAGACGAGGATCTGAGACGGGCCGTGCGGGTACGCAACGAGCAGAGAAAGGCCCTCTGCGAGATGTATGAGCTTCAGGCCCTCTGCCCTCCGCCCATGCGCGGCACAGAGATGATGCTGGCGCTTCAGAAGGGGACCTTTACCTTCGACCTGCAGCAGCAGATCTCCAATATCAAAGAACTGGTGAACGAGGCTAAAGCCGCTTATGAAAGAGGGGAGCGTCCTGTGCCCGCCTCCGCAAAGAGGATCCTGATCACAGGCTGTCCCACCGGCGGTGTGATCCAGAAGGTGGGGATGGTGATCGAGGACAACGGCGGAGTCATTGTCTGCCTGGATGACTGCTCCGGTGAGCGTACCAGGAGCATGATGATCGACGAGAACGCAGACGATATTTTACGTGCCATTTCCGACCGGTATCTTTCCATCCACTGCTCCGTTATGACGCCCAACGACGACCGCCTGGAAAATACAAAGAAAATGATCGAGAAATATAAGGTAGACGGCGTGATCGAGGTGATCCTCCAGGCCTGCCATACCTTTAACGTGGAATCCCACAAGACCCGCCGGGTGGTTGAGGACGAGCTGGGCGTTCCGTATCTGAAGCTGGAGACCGATTATTCCACCACAGACAGCGGCCAGATCGAGACCCGTGTTGCGGCCTTCCTGGAAATGCTGTAAGATCAAGATGCCCTGGGGCTGCTGTAAAAGAGAAGGTTTTGAACCTCTCTTTTGCAACAGCCCCTTTTTACATGAAAACTATTCACAATTTCTTAAGAAGTCACGAATTGAAAAGCCCTGTGGGTTGTGGTATGATAAAATCAAGATTTTGCGAGGAGGATACGAAAATGAAGCAGACGTCCCTTGTTATCATGGCGGCCGGAATTGGAAGCCGGTTCGGCGGCGGGATCAAACAGCTGGAGCCGGTGGGGCCCAACGGCGAGATCATCATGGATTATTCCATCCACGACGCCCTGGAGGCTGGTTTCAATAAGATCATTTTCATCATCAGAAAGGATCTGGAAAAGGATTTTAAGGAGATCATCGGAAACCGGATTGAAAAGGTGGCTCCGGTGGAATATGCGTTCCAGGAGATGGATGACCTGCCGGAGGGATTTACAGTGCCGGAGGGCCGGAAAAAGCCCTGGGGAACGGGACAGGCCGTTCTGGCAGCCAGAAACGTGATCCACGAGCCCTTCCTGGTGATCAATGCCGACGACTATTATGGAAAAGAAGGATTTAAAAAGATCCATGACTATATGGTAAACGAGATGGACGAGGACGGAGACTGCTACGATATGTGTATGGCGGGCTTTATTTTGTCCAATACTTTAAGCGAGAACGGAGGCGTTACCAGGGGCGTGGCCACAGTGGATGAAAACGGGTGCCTTGCCAAGGTGACGGAGACTTACGATATTTACCAGGACGCAGATGGAATGCATGCGTCTGACAATGACGGAAATCCGGTGACTGTGGAAGCCGGACAGCACGTTTCCATGAATATGTTCGGTCTGCCCATGGGCTTTTTAAAGGAGCTGGAGAAGGGCTTTCCGGAGTTCCTGGGAAATGTGAAGGAGGGTGACGTAAAGGCCGAGTATCTGCTCCCGGCCATGATCGACCAGTGCATCCGTACCGGAAAGGCCAGAGTCCGTGTACTGGAAACACGGGATAAATGGTTCGGAGTCACATATAAAGAGGACAAACCGGCGGTGGTGGCCTCGATCCGCAGGCTGGTGGACGAAGGCGTTTACCCGGAGAAGCTGTTTTAAATATTGAAGTGCGCTTCCCGCTCCTTCCTGCATATTATGATCCCAAAGGGATTTACAGGAAAAGGAGCGGGAACTTTTATGGAAAGGATCTACCGCGGCTATCCCCAGGCCCTCCATGCCATGGAACGGAGTGGGGATCTGATGCCATACATGCTGTACCGGAGAGAGGAACAGGCGGGACGCCGGAGCGCGGCTCTGGAAAAACGCCGTTTCCAGGATCTGGAATATTTTAAGGGGCTGTATCCCCGGTCCGTCAGACGCTGCCAGAGCTTTGTGGAGGCGTGCTGTGACCGGTATGATCACCCGGGAAGCCCCATTTACGATGAATACCCGGACCGGGTACTGCTGCTGGGGATCCGGAACCGGATCCTCGAGGAGATGCGGGAACAGGGGGAGGACACGGACCAGGATCTGGTCTGGCTTCTGACCCTCCAGGAGATCTTACGGCGGCGGGCGATCAGTTAAAGGACCGGCGTACAGGATACGCTGTCCGGAAGAAAAGGCAGACAGGAAGAGAACTGAATGAAAACAGGAAAAAAAATTGCAGTGCTGGCGCTGATCTTTGTGGCGGCAGCCATCATTTATTTTGTCTGGCCCCTGGGCCGGAAGGAAGAGAATAAAACAGGCGTCGTGTATACAGCCATGAGCGAGGCAGAGCTTCCGGTTGTATATCCCACAGCCTTGGGACGGGAACTGGCGCCGTTATTCGGCCACCGGGAGGAACTGGCTGTCACAGCAGAACGTGACAGCCTCCTGGTGCTGCCGGAGGACCGCAGGCTTCCCATCCGGATCCAGTATGGAGACGAAATAAAGACACTGCAGTATGAGATCCGCACCATGGACATGACCCATCTGGTGGAGCGCACCACGGTCACAGACTGGACCGAGGAAAATGGTCAGATAAACGCAGTTCTGCCAGTCCAGAACCTTCTGGAGCCGGAGACCCAGTATCAGCTGGGGATCCAGGCGGTCCTTTCGGATGGGACCAGCGCCTGGTACTACGCCCGGATCCTGGAGACGGACAATGACCATGCGGCCCAGATGCTGGCCCTGGCGGAGGACTTTTCCCAGAAGACCTTCCACTATGATTCGGCCCAGGAGCTGACCACCTATATGGAGTCAACGCCCAGCGCGGATAATTCCAGCTTCGGAACGGTCACCCTGAAAAACAGCTTTACCCAGATGACCTGGGGAAGCCTGGGCGTGTCCCGGGGAGAAACGGTCTTTGCGTCCCTGAAGGAGCTTTCCGGTGATCTGGCTAATATCGAGCTGGAATACTATGTGACCAGGGAGGCAGACGGCGGAGCCGGAGGAATGGACGGCGGGGAGACAGAGGTCTATGGGGTGACTGAGAACTTCACTTTAAAGTGGAGCAGCCAGCGGATCTATATGATGGATTATGAAAGGACCATGAACCAGCTCTTTTCCGGCAGCCGGGAGCTTTTCTCAGGAAAGCGCATTCTGCTGGGGATCTCCGATGGAGACGGGCTGTACGCAAAGAAAAGCGAAAGCGGCCGGTATACGGCCTTTGTGACCAACCGGGAGCTGTGGGCCTATGACCGGGAGGAAGGAAACAGTATCTGTATTTTTGCTTTCGGAGGATGGAACACAGACGACCTCCGGGCCGGACGGGACCGCCACGGGGTGGAGATCCTGGAGGTGTCCGATGGGGGGACTGTGGATTTTCTGGTCTACGGCTATATGAACCGGGGCGGCAGAGAGGGATACACAGGCGTTTCTTTTTATCGTTATGAGGCAGAGTCCAATACTCTGACGGAGCAGTTTTTCCTTCCGGCCGCCGAGCCGTACAGCGAGCTCCGGCTGGATCTGGCCCGCCTGGCCCATAAGGGACAGAACGGTATTTTTTACATGTACATGGGCGGAAGCGTTTATGGGATCGATCTGAACAGCCACGAGTATGTGGTGGTGGCTTCGGGTCTGGATGAGGAACGGTTTGCGGTCAGCTCCGATGGGTCCCGGCTGGCCTGGCAGGAGGATACGGGGATCTATGATTCCAGGATGCTCCATATCATGGACCTGGATACAGGAGACAAGACCCAGATCGGAGACGGAAAGAGCGATGCGTACAGGATCCTGGGCTTTGTGGGAAGCGACTGCGTGTACGGGATCGGAGAATATGGGGATCATATCATATCCAACGGGCGCACCATGGGCTTATATCTGAAATCCCTGGATATCATCGACCAGAACATGGCCAGCGCCATGCACTACGAAAAGAGCGGAAAGTACATCCGGGACGTGGCCGTGGACGAAAGCCGGATCCACCTGGAGCTGGTGTCTGACCGGGACGGCGGCTTTTTCGGCGAGGCCGAGGAGGAGACCCTGGTGTGCAACGCAAAGGTCCTTCCTGGAAAGATGGATGATATCGGCTGGTATGCGTCGGATGTGAGGGGTCGGGTTTATTTTGTGCAGCTGGGCCAGGATATTTCCGCTTCCCAGAAGATCCGGACCATTTCCCCGAAAAAAACGGTGCGGGAGGAGAATAATGAGATCCATACGGAGGCTCAGGCCTCTGGCGTGGAGGAAAAGTTTTACGCTTATGGCCGTGGACGGCTCATTGGGATCTATTCCAGCTTTGCCGATGCGGCTGACGCAGCGTATGATCCCATGGGATTCGTGACCTTTGGAAAGCACGATCTGGTGTGGGAGAGGGCCAGCCGTCCGGGCTCCTATTTCATCCGGGATCTGAATACCGCCACCCGGAAGCTGGACCGTTACAGAACAGAGTTTACGGGAACCAGCCGGAGGGAGGGCGATGCCCTTCTTTTGGACGCCTCTGGGAGCTCCTTAAATGTAGCGCTGTTTTTCGTCTGCCGGAACCAGCCGGTGCTCTTGTATACCGGGGAAGGGAGCTTTCTGTATCTGACTGGCTACGACCAGACCCATGTCCGGATCTGGGATCCGTCCGCAGCCCAGAGTATGACCATTCCCATGGAGGAGGCCAGAGCCCGGTTTGAAAGCCTTGGCAGCGACTATATCTGCTGCCTTCCGCTCTGATCCGGCAAAGGAAAATCCCTACTTTACAAATCCCGAATCTATGCTATAATTTACTAGTCAAAGTATAAGCAAATGAGAGTGTTTGCGGGAATTATAGAAATCAGACCGCTTTCCGGCGCTTCCGGAAGGCGGTACAGCGGATATAGAGGTGCAGAATGGAACAATATATTATGAAGGGCGGCAACCCCCTGGTGGGAGACGTGACCATCAGCGGAGCAAAAAATGCGGCTCTGGGGATCCTGGCGGCGTCCATCATGACCGATGAGGACGTGGTGATCGAGAACCTGCCGGATGTGAGTGATATCAACGCACTGCTGGATGCGATCCGGCACCTGGGCGCTAAGGTGGAGCGGCCCGACCGGCACACAGTACGGATCAATGCCAGGGATATCCACGCAGTGACCGTGGAAGATGAGCATATGCGCAAGATCCGCGCATCCTATTACTTCATTGGCGCACTTCTTGGAAAGTATAAGAGCGCGGAGGTTCCGCTTCCCGGCGGTTGCACCATCGGAAGCAGACCCATTGACCAGCATTTAAAGGGCTTCCGTGCCCTGGGCTCTGATGTATCCATCATGCGCGGGGCAGTGATCGCCCATGCCATCGACCTGGTGGCCAGCCATATCTACCTGGATGTGGTTTCCGTGGGCGCTACCATCAATATCATGATGGCCGCCACCATGGCTGAGGGAGAAACGATCTTAGAGAATGTGGCCAAGGAGCCCCATGTGGTGGACGTGGCCAACTTTTTAAACAGCATGGGCGCCAACATCAAGGGAGCCGGTACGGATGTGATCCGGATCCGCGGCGTGCGGCATCTCCATGGAACCACATACTCCATCATCCCCGACCAGATCGAGGCCGGGACCTTTATGTGCGCGGCCGCAGTGACCCGCGGAGACATCACGGTGAAGAACGTGATCCCCAAGCACCTGGAGGCTATTTCCGCAAAGCTTGTGGAGATGGGCTGCGAGGTTGTGGAGTTTGACGAAGAAATCCGTGTGGTGGGAAAACCGAAGCAGCGCCATATGAATTTTAAGACCCTGCCGTATCCCGGTTTCCCAACAGATATGCAGCCCCAGATGACCGTGGCCCTGGCTCTGGCTGACGGAACCAGTGTGGTGACAGAGAGTATTTTTGAAAACCGCTTCAAATACGTGGATGAGCTGTCCCGCATGGGTGCAAACATCAAGGTTGAAGGCTCTGTGGCCATTGTGGACGGCGTCAGTATGTTCACCGGCGCACAGGTGGTGGCTCCCGATCTCAGAGCCGGAGCGGCCCTGGTACTGGCCGGACTGGCCGCCGAGGGATATACGGTGGTGGATGAGATCGGCTACATTGAACGGGGCTACGAAAACTTTGAAGAGAAGCTCCGCTCCCTGGGCGCATGCATCGAGCGGGTGGATTCTGAGAAGGAAGCCCAGAAGTTTAAGCTCCGGGTGGGCTAGGCAGGTTCCGCGTAAATTTCAAATTTCCTATTGACATTTGGAAAGGAATCGGCTAGTATATTGGCTGTAACTCAACGGCGGCTCCTGGCTGCCGGAAAACAAAATAAAAAAGTTCGTAGAATATTCAGTTTTATCCCTTATTCAGAGTGATGGAGGTACATAGGACCTGTGAAGTCACGGCAACCCCTGTTAATCGCGGTGCGAGAGGGCAGGAAGGTGCCAGCCTGAGCGAGAAATCGAGCAATAAGAGGATTTGATGGAGTAGCTTTGTCAAGTCCGCTTATGAATGTGAGCGGACTTTTTTTATGCGCGGGATACAGAAAGAGGAGCTGGCAGACAGTGCCGGCGTGCCCTGCGCGCCCCTGAAACCAGAGAGGAGAAAAAATGGAAAAGAGACTTTTTACATCTGAGTCCGTAACAGAGGGACATCCGGATAAAATGTGCGACGCGATCTCTGATGCGATCCTGGACGCACTGATGGAGAAGGACCCCATGAGCCGTGTGGCATGTGAGACCTGCGCCACCACAGGACTTGTGATGGTCATGGGTGAGATCACCACCAACGCATATGTGGACATCCAGAAGATCGTCCGCGAGACGGTCCGCGAGATCGGCTACGACCGGGCCAAATATGGCTTCGACTGCGATACCTGCGGCGTTGTGGTCGCCATCGACGAGCAGTCCACGGATATTGCCATGGGCGTAAACAAAGCCCTGGAAGCCAGAGAGAAGACCATGACCGAGGACGAGCTGGATGCCATCGGCGCCGGAGACCAGGGTATGATGTTCGGCTTTGCCAGCAACGAGACAGAGGAATATATGCCCTATCCGATCTCCCTGGCCCATAAGCTGACAAGGCAGCTTACCAAGGTGAGAAAGGACGGCACACTTAAATATTTAAGACCCGACGGAAAGAGCCAGGTGACGGTGGAGTACGACGAAAACGGAAAGCCGTACCGTCTGGACGCTGTTGTTTTATCCACCCAGCACGATGATGCTGTGACCCAGGAGCAGATCCATGAGGACATTAAGAAGTATGTGTTCGATCCGGTGCTTCCGGCAGGAATGGTGGACGAAAACACGAAGTTTTATATCAATCCCACAGGCCGTTTCGTGATCGGAGGACCCCACGGCGACAGCGGACTGACTGGAAGAAAGATCATTGTTGACACCTACGGCGGATATGCCCGCCACGGCGGCGGCGCATTCTCCGGTAAGGACTGCACCAAGGTGGACCGTTCCGCAGCTTATGCGGCCCGTTATGTGGCCAAGAACATGGTTGCGGCAGGACTTGCCGATAAGTGCGAGGTCCAGCTTTCCTACGCCATCGGCGTGGCCCATCCCACTTCCATCGAGGTGGATACCTTCGGAACTGGAAAGCTTTCCGATGACAGGCTTGTGGAGATCATCCGCGAACACTTTGACCTCCGCCCGGCCGGGATCATTAAGATGTTAGATCTCCGCCGCCCCATCTACAAGCAGACTGCGGCTTACGGCCATTTCGGAAGGACCGATGTGGATCTGCCGTGGGAGAAGTTAGACAAGGTGGATGTGCTGAAGAAATATCTGTAAGAACAGAATATAGAAGAAAAAGGCTTCTGGAGCCAGCCCCACAGCGGCGTTTGCCGGGGCTGGCTCTCTGTTTTATCTGGGTGCCCCCGCCCATTTCCCTGCCCAGGAAAAAAGCTGCTCCGACATGGCATCAAAGGCAACCGGTCTTCCGCCCTTCAGTTCCATAAAGGTCTGGAGAACGGCGCTTTCCTCTGGGGGCAGGACAGATACCAGATCCGCCATATGCCGTACATAAACTCCGGTCCTCTGGAAGTGGACCGCCTGGAGGACAAAGGAGGCAGATTTATAGAGTCCCTTTAAAATATCCTCGCTTTTTTCATAGAGCATATTGTGGACACAGCCGTGGTAGACACCGCAGGCGCCGGACTTTATGGCCCGGGCTATATCGGCGCTGGTGACAGAGGAGAGCACCTGGTCCAGGCTTCCTCTTATGGGGGTGGTGTCGCGGCAGAACTGGAAAAGCTCCGAGGGCTCCCAGTTTTCCAGCTCCTGTCTTCCGGACAGGAAGCCGCAGATAAGCTCCCGGCAGGGAAGGGTATCCAGCATGGCGTCATAGGTATGGATATCGCTGGCGGAGAGCTGGTCCAGGATCACCACCATATCAATGTCGCTGGCTTCTGTGGCCTCCCCGCGGCCGTAGCTGCCCTGGAGTCCGGCAAACCAGACGCGGTCCGGAAAGGCCTGATCCAGGGCAGCCATATATTTTTTAATAAATTCAGTTATTTCAATCATTTTCGTTAATTCTCTCTTTTCAATTCCGGGAGCCTTTCCCATTCCTTCTGGTAGGCCACGTCTCCATTCTTTATGACAGTCTCCACCAGGTTGATCCCCGTATGGTAGGGCATAAAGTGGATGGACGGGTATTTTAAGATGACCACATCGGCTTTTTTGCCCTTTTCCAGGCTTCCGATGGAATCAGCGCGCCCAAGGGCTGCGGCCCCGTTGATGGTGAGGGCAGTGATCACCTCCTCAATGGACATATTCATATAGATGCAGCCCAGGGCTATGAGAAGGGGGATGCTGTTGGTAAAGCAGCTTCCGGGGTTCAGATCCGAAGCCAGGGCCACGGCACAGCCGGAATCGATCATCTTTCTCGCCGGGGCGAAGGGCTCTTTTAAGCAGAAAGCGGTGGCCGGCAGCAGCGTACTGATGACGCCCGCCTTTGCCATCTGGCGGATCCCCTCGTCGGAGGCCTTTAAAAGGTGGTCAGCGGAATACGCGCCTGTGCGGGCGGCCAGCTCTGCGCCTCCCAGAGAGTTCATTTCATCGGCATGGACCTTCAGCTTGAAGCCCATTTCCTTTGCCCTGGTCAGATAGTATTCAGAATCTTCAATGCCGAACACGCCCTTTTCGCAGAAGATATCGGCAAACTCTGCCAGTCCCTCCTCCTTGACCACAGGCATTACGTCCTGTAAGAGCATATCGATGAATTCCCGCTCCTTTCCCTTATACTGGGGCAGGACGCTGTGGGGGCCCAGGAAGGTAGTCACGATATCCACCGGATGGGAGGCGTCCAGCTCCTTCATGGCCCGGAGCTGCTTTAATTCCGTATTCCGGTCCATGCCGTAGCCGCTTTTTCCCTCAACGGTGGTCACGCCGAACTCCAGCATCCGGTTCATCCGTTCTCTTCCGACAGAAACCAGCTCCTGGATGGAGGCGTCCCTGGTGGGGCCGACGGTGGCGTTGATGCCGCCTCCCCGCTCCATGATGGACATATAGGTATCGCCCTTTAAGCGCCAGGAAAACTCCTCGGCCCGGTAGCCGCCGAAGATAAAGTGGGTGTGGGAATCCACGAAGCCAGGAAGAACGGTCTTTCCGGAGGCGTCCAGGACCGTATAGCCAGAGGCAGTTTCCGTACATGCGTCAGCCTGACCGGAGCCCTCTTCAAAGCCTGCCAGGAGATCCAGCTCCTCGGTGGTGCCGACGGCAAAGATCTGGTCGTCATGGATCAGAACGCCCCCGTTTTTTATAAGACCGATATCGGCCATTTCCGCGCCTTTTTTGGGAGCGGAGCCCCGGCAGGTCACCAGCTCGGAGGCGCGGCGGATATAAAGTTTTTTCATATAGTCTCCTACTTTCTCTGCAAAGGAACCGCCGGATGCGTTTCCAGGCGGTTCCGGCCTGGGCAGAAGGCTGCTCAGGCCGGGGCAGTATGGTTTATTTACATGCGTTGTTAAATACGCGCTCGATCAGCTCATCGTCGGCGATATAGGGCATCGTGATAGCGTCAGAGCCGGCAAATTTCTTATTATATTCGGCAACGGTCGCAATGGAGTGCTCGTTTCTTGCCCAGCTTCTTCTGGAAACGCCCACCATGGTATCCCACGGGATGGCTTCGCGGATGATCTGGTCCGTGAGCTCGGAGCCGTCTAAGACAAGGCCGAAGCCGCCGTTGATGGCCTTTCCGATGCCGGTGCCGCCGCCGTTGTGGAGAGCCACAAGGGTCATGCCGCGGGCTGCGTTTCCTGCATAGCAGTGGGTCGCCATGTCGGCCGTGAAGTTGGAGCCGTCATAGATATTGGAGGTCTCGCGGTACGGGGAATCGGTGCCGCCGGTATCGTGGTGGTCGCGGCCCAGCATCACCGGTCCGATCTCTCCATTTCTTACCATTTCATTGAATTTTAAAGCGATGTCGCGTCTTCCCAGAGCATCCTGGTAGAGGATCCGGCACTGGGTCCCCACCACCAGCTGGTTCTTTTCAGCATCACGGATCCAGATCCAGTTGTCCCGGTCCTGGAAGCGGCGGTTGGGATCGATGATCTCCATGGCCGCATGGTCGGTCTTAATAAGGTCCTCATGCTTTCCGGACAGGCAGCACCAGCGGAACGGGCCGTAGCCGTAGTCGAATAACTCCGGTCCAAGGATGTCCTCCACATAGGACGGGAAGATGAAGCCCTCGGAGGTGTCCACGCCGTTTTTGGAGATCTCCTTGTTTCCGGCGTCAAATACAGCCTTCATGAAGGCGTTGCCGTAATCAAAGAAATAGGAGCCTCTTTCCACCAGAGTCCGGATCATATGGAAGTGGGTGGTCAGGGAACGGTTGACCAGCTCACAGAATTTTTCATGGTCATGGTCCAGCATCTCAGTTCTTTCCTCAAAGGTCAGGCCCTGGGGGCAGTAGCCGCCGTCGTAGGGAACGTGACAGGAGGTCTGGTCGGAGAGCAGGTCGATATGGATGTTGTTGTTTACAGCATATTCCAGCAGGTCCACGATATTTCCGTGGAAGGCGATGGACATGGGCTCTTTCCTGTCCATATAGGTCCGGGCTGTACGGAAGGCCTCCTCCGGAGACTCGCAGATCATTTTTACCCAGCCCTGGCTGTGGCGGGTCTCGATCCGGGAGGAATCCACCTCGGCGATGATGCCCACGCCTCCGGCGATCTCGATGGCCTTGGGCTGTGCGCCGCTCATGCCGCCCAGTCCGCTGGTGACGAATAAGTGGCCGGCCAGGTTTCCTTCTGCGGGAACGCCTAAGAACTTACGGCCTGCGTTTAAGATGGTATTGAAGGTACCGTGGACGATGCCCTGGGGGCCGATGTACATCCAGCCTCCGGCTGTCATCTGGCCGTAGGAGGAGCAGCCCATGGCCGTTGCCTTTGCCCAGGTCTCCGGATTATCGCCCTCGCCCACCATAAGGCCGTTGGTGATGACCACTCTGGGGGCCTGCTTATGGGAGTGGAAAAGGCCCAGGGGATGGCCGGACATCACCACAAGGGTCTGCTCGTCGGTGAGGACCTCCAGATATTTTTTCAGGAGCTGGTACTGCATCCAGTTCTGGCATACCTGTCCGGTCTCGCCGTAGGTCACAAGCTCATAAGGATAAAGGGCCACATCATGGTTTAAGTTGTTGTCGATCATTACCTGGAAGGCCTTGCCCTGGACGCAGTTTCCCTTATATTCGTCGATGGGCTTTCCGTAGATCCTTTCCTTTGGCATAAAACGGTATCCGTAGATCCGGCCGCGGGTCAGGAGCTCTTCCATAAATTCGGGGGCCAGAGCCTCGTGGAGCTCCTCGGGCACATAGCGGAGGGCGTTTTTCACTGCCAGCTTCTTTTCATGGTCGGAGAGGGTCAGGTCGCGCATGGGGGCACGGCGGATCCCTTCCTTAAATACAGGATACTCCGGAAGCACCGGATCCAGCTTGATGGTCATGGCAGCGCCGATTTCTTTGTTGGTCATATGCATTCTCATCCTTTCTCTTTATAACAGAAACGTCTTAGTCTTTCTAAAATCTGCGGAACTATTCAGTTACTTAGAGTATATCACCAGAGAGTCAAAAAAACGTCAATAAGCTGGAATAGTTGACAGTTTTTTGGACGTTTTGTATACTTAAAGGCAGAAGAAACCAGCATCCGTGAGGGAACTGCGGCAGTACGGCCGCAAGCGAAAGTGAGGGGATACGGTGAAAAAAATTGAAATACGCCTGTTCGGGACTCCGGCCATCCTGGCAGACGGGGAACCGGTGGGCTTTCCATATAAAAAGGTGGAGGGCTTTCTTTATTATCTCTGTGTGAAAAAGGAGATCACCAGAGAGGAGGCCATCTGTCTTTTATGGGGGGATGAGGACGAGGCCAGCGGAAGGAAAAAGCTCCGGGACGCCATCTACCAGGTACGGAAAAAGCTGGATAAGGACATTATCCTGACTGCGGGCCATACGGGGATCGCCCTAAATCCGGCCTGTCCCGTGTCCATTGACTGGGATCATGTAAAAAAGGGCCATCTGGGAGAGCAGAAGCCGTTCCTGGAATATTTTTACATAAAAAAATGTCTGGAATTTGAAGAGTGGGTCGGCGGGATCCGGGCCATGCAGAGCGAGGAGTCTGTAAAAAATGCCTCTGGGAAATTCCGGGAGGCCAGAGAGAAGGGAGACATGGAGGCGGTCCAGAAATACGGCTCCCTTCTTATAAAAGAGGATCCATATGATGAAGAGATCTATTATGAGCTGATGAGCATTTATGCAGAACATGGCGATTATATCATGGCCATCCGCCTGTACTATGATCTGGAAAAGTGCCTGAAGGAGGAGATGGGGGTGGAGCCGTCCCGGAAGATCCGGGAGCTGTTCCAGCGGGTGTTCCATGTGAAGGAGCATATGAAGGCCGTGGGAGGCCCGGCGGACCTGCCCTTTGTGGGGAGGAAAAAGGAATTATTTTCTGTCAGTGAATTTCTGGAATGGGATCCCTCCGATCCGGTGAACTGCCTGGTGGTGGTGGGAGAGGAGGGGGTCGGAAAAACGGCGTTTCTGGAAAACAGCCTCCGGCTGGCCGCCTCCAGGCAGATGGTGACCTTAAAAAGCTCCTGCTACCGCCAGGGAACGGATTTTTTTCTGAACCCCTGGAGCGATATTTTACAGGAGCTGCGCCAGATCCAGGAAAACGGAGGCCCGGGATTTTTAAAGACCGGGGATGAGGAGCGCCTGTCCATGATCCTTAAGCTGGAAAACGCCGGAGGGCCCGACAGCCGCCGTCTCACCTATTCCATGATCGAGCGAGAGATCATGGAACTGTTTTCCGGCCTTACCCGCCGCTTCCGGGTCCTGCTGGCCTTTGACGATGTCCAGTGGATGGACCGGATGAGCCTCCAGCTTTTAAACCGGCTTCTGGGAAGCGCCTCCGGGGCCGGGACAGCAGTATTGTGTACCTGCAGCAAAAATGGGGAAATGGATGTGATGACATCTCTGGAGCCCCTGGTGCGGGAGGACAGGATCACCGTGGTCCGCCTGGAGCCATTTACAGAGGAAGAGACAGAGGAGATCCTGCGGCGGGAGCTTCCCGATGTGGCAAAGGAGGCGGGAAAGTGCCGGTCCATCTATAAGACCACCGAGGGGAACGCCTTTTTCCTTCGGGAGATGATCAATCTGATCCGGAAAAAGGGCTTTACCCTGGAAAAATCCGCCAAGACCAATCTGGCCATCCAGACCCGGCTGTCATCGGTGGGAGCCAGGGAGCGGGAGATCCTGGAATGTATGTCCGTGTTCCCGGAAAAGATCGGTATCGAGGAGCTGGAATATCTGATGAAGGGGACGGACCGGCTGACGCTCTTAAAGCGTCTGGAGAGGCTTTCCGAGGCCTTTCTGATCCAGGAGGTGCTGGTGGGCTGGAACGTGTATTATAAGTTCAGCCACCGCCTGTTCCAGGAATATGTGTATGAAAAGCAGAGTAACGGAAAGACCCTCCAGTACCACCGGATGCTGGCGGAATATTATGGGAGCCAGCCGGACCGGGGCTTCCGGACCCTGGCCCTGGCAGCCTACCACTATGATAAGTGCCATGACCAGGTCCAGGCGTACCGCTATCAGATCTACTATCTGAAGGAATTTTACACGGTCATCAACGAGAATTTCCCGGTGCTCCACAGCCCGATGCCGGAGCAGGGAGACGATTTCGGCGTCATGACCGGGGCGGAGCGGATGCTGGAGCTGGCGGAGCAGGTCATTGGATTAAAGGACGATTCCCCCATGATCCGACAGATGAAAATGGAAATGCGCTATATCAAGGGACGGTATGAGATCGCCATGGGCGAGTATGACCGGGGAAATTCTGACATTAACTGCAGCATGGCCCTGGCCCTGGGGCTGGGGGACGACGAGGTTTACCTGGCATGCTTAAAACAGCAGATCTTCTGCGGGATCCAGACCGGGAACACAGAGCTGGTGGAGGAGCTGGTGGAGCACGGGCTCCGGTGCCGGGGCGGAGAGAAAAAGGACGAGTATGCCACCCTCATGCGCTTAAAGGGGCTCTGCTATATGCAGAAGGGAAAGTACGATGTGGCGGAGACCATGCTGCTCCAGGCCTTGTCCCTGTTTGAGGAGCTGGACCATGAGATCTACGGCGCGGGCGTGGCGGCCTGCTACAATTATCTGGGAGATGTATACAGGAAGCAGGATCATCTGGACGAGGCCATGGCCTATTATGGCCGCGCCCTGGCGGTGGGCGAGAGCCTGTCCTTTATGAACGGCCTGGGCCAGATCTACTCCAGCATGGGCCAGGTCCACTGTCTCAGAGGCCAGTATAAGGAGGCCATGGCGCTTCTGGAAAAGGCTGTGGAATGCCTGGAACGGAACGGCTACCGCTGGGGCCTGGAACGGGCCGAGGGCTGGCTCGCTCTCACCTGCATAAAGACGGGCGACCTAAAGAGCGCCAGGGAGCATTACAGGAAGGGGAGGGAGATCTCCGATAAGATCCGGAATCCGGAGACGGAACGGCTGCTTTCCGAGGTAGAGAAACGATTGGAGAATCGTCTGACATATTAGCATGATAAAGTGAAAGAGTTTGACGCTTTTTGGACGTTTTTTGTGTATAATGGATCCATATCCGACTGGAACTGGTAAAAATTTCAGCAAAATCACATAAGGAGAGGTAGCATATGCAGAAAGTTGTAATCACAGGCCATGACCTGACCGTGGACCAGATCATCGCCGTATGCCGCGAAGGCGCAGAAGTCGTTTTATCGGATGAGAGCAGAGAAAAGATCCTGGCCTCCAGACAGGTGGTCAACGAGCTGGTGGAGGAGAGAAAGGTCGTATACGGGATCACCACTGGCTTCGGTAAGTTCAGCGATGTGGTCATTTCCCAGGATGAGTGTAAGCTGCTGCAGAAGAACCTGATCATCACCCATGCGGTAGGCGCGGGGGATCCCTTTAAAGAGGACATTGCCAGGGGGATCCTGTTACTTCGTGTCAACAGCCTTTCCAACGGCTTTTCCGGCATCTGCCTGGAGACTGTGGAGACCATGATCGCCATGTTAAATAAGGGTGTGACTCCGTTTATCCCGGAAAAGGGCTCCCTGGGCGCATCCGGAGATCTGGCTCCCCTGTCCCATATGGTCCTTCCCATGATCGGTCTTGGAATGGCCTGGTATAAGGGCGAGCTGCTTCCGGGCGCTGAGGCCATGGAGCGGGCCGGGATCCCGGTGATCGAGCTGTCTGCCAAAGAGGGGCTTGCCTTAAATAACGGGACCCAGGCCATGACCTCTGTGGGCGCCCACGCTCTTCATGACGCCATTACGCTCTTAAAGACCGCCGACATCGCCGCTGCCTTATCCTTTGAGGCCCAGAACGGCGTTGTGGACGCCCTGGATGCAAGAGTCCACCAGGTACGTCCCCATGCAGGCCAGATGGCCACAGCCAGGAACTTATTAAAGCTCCTGGAGGGAAGCAAAAACGCCAGCCGCCAGGGAGAGATCCGTGTACAGGACGCTTATTCCCTGCGCTGCTGTCCGCAGATCCACGGAGCCAGCAAGGACGCGGTCAACTATGTGGGCGGCCGTGTGGACATCGAGATCAATGCCGTTACGGATAACCCGCTGATCTTCAGGGAGGACAGAAGCGGAATTTCCGGAGGAAACTTCCACGGACAGCCCATGGCTTTAAGCTTTGACTTCTTAAAGATCGCAGAATCCGAGCTGGCCGACGTTTCCGAGCGCCGGATCGAACGTCTGGTGAACCCGGCGTACAGCGGCCTTCCCGCATTCCTGACACCCAACGGCGGCGTAAACTCCGGCTTTATGATCGTCCAGTATTCGGCTGCCGCCCTGGTTTCTGAAAATAAAGTCCTGGCCCATCCGGCCAGCGTGGACAGCATCCCGTCTTCCGCAGGCCAGGAAGACCATGTGAGCATGGGGACCATCGCCGCAAGGCAGGCCGGCGAGATCGGCCGCAATGTGCGCCGTGTGCTGGCTATGGAGTTGATGGTAGCCTGCCAGGGCATCGACATGAGAGGAAACAAGGGACTTGGAAAGGGGACCCAGGCGGCCTATGATCTTGTGCGCAAATGTGTGGCCCGTCTGGATGAGGACCGGGAGCTTTATGAGGACATCAACTACTGCGAAAAGATCATCGAGGACGGCTCTCTGATCCGTGCCGTTGAGGAAGCCCTGGGAGCAGAAATCGAGTATTAAATATGAACATGGAGATAAAAAAGATCGGAAGAGATGCATGCCGCGTCTCTTCCTGGTCCGGCGGGACCACCACCGAGTTTTCCATCGCGCCGGAAAACGGGAATTACCAGAGCCGGGACTTTCTGTGGCGCTTAAGCTCCGCCACCGTGGAGCTGGAGGAGAGCACCTTTACGTCTCTCCCGGATTTTGACCGGATCATCCTGACCCTTGAAGGGGAGATGGACATATGCCACGACGGGGGACCATGGATCCATCTGGAGGAGTTTTCGCCCCATCGGTTTGACGGGGCCAGTGAGACCAGAAGCCGGGGGCAGGTGACGGACTTTAATCTGATGTTAAGGAAGGGAGCCTGTACAGGGGACCTGGAGGTCCTTTCCGGTTCTGGAAGTGAACAGACAGAGGATGTGTACAGGACCCTGTTCTTTTACTGCCATGAGGGCCGGATGGAGGTCCTGGTTTCCGGACCGGAGCCAGTGATCCTGGATGAAGGCCAGGGGCTCCTGCTGCGGGGACTGCCGTCCGGGAGCCGGATCGCCTATGAGATAAAGCCAGGGACCCGGGCTGTGAAAGCAGAGATCCATGAAAAACATGAAAATGATAAAAATTAAAACAATCACAATAACAGAAAAACTGGAGGATGGGATCAATGGGAAATAAGCTGATCGAATGCGTACCCAATTATAGTGAAGGCCGCGATCTGGAAAAGATCGAAAAAATCGTAGAGTGCTTCCGTGCAAAAAAAGGCGTGCGGCTTCTGGATTACCAGACCGACCCCAACCACAACCGTCTGGTGGTCACTGTGATCGGTGAGCCAGAGCCCCTCCGCGATGCGGTGGTAGCTTCCTTTGGAAGGGCTGTGGAGCTGATCGATATGACAAAGCATGAGGGCCAGCATCCCAGAATGGGAGCCGTGGACGTGGTTCCGTTCATTCCGTGCCGCAACGCGACCCTGGAGGAGGCCGATGCTCTGGCCAAGGAAGTGGCAAAGACCGTGGGCGAGCAGTACGGGATCCCCTGCTTCTTATACGAGTCTTCCGCGACGGCTCCCCACAGAGCGAACCTGGCCAGCATCCGCAAGGGCCAGTTTGAGGGAATGGCAGAGAAGATGCAGGATACAGAAAAATGGGCTCCGGATTTCGGACCGGCCGCTCCCCATCCCACAGCAGGCGTCAGCGCAGTGGGAGCCAGGATGCCGTTGGTGGCCTATAACGTAAATCTGGGCACCGATAATCTGGAGATCGCAAACCAGATCGCAAGACGCGTAAGGAATATCAACGGCGGCTACCATTACATCAAGGCCATCGGCGTGATGCTGGAGGACAGAAATCTGGCCCAGGTATCCATGAACCTGACTGACTATACAAAGACGGCCGTATACCGTGCCTTCGAGGCTGTGAAAATGGAGGCAAAGCGCTACGGCGTTCCAGTGCTGGAAAGCGAGATCGTGGGACTCCTTCCCATGCAGGCTCTGGTGGACTGCGCCGAGTATTATCTCCAGGTGGCAGGCTTTGATCCGTCCCAGATCATGGAAAACCGTCTTTTAGAGGAGGAATAAACCGTGGCAGACTTAAAAAATTTATCTGTGGAAGAATTTGCGGCAGTGACAGGCTCTGACGCTCCGGCTCCGGGCGGCGGAAGTGTTGCAGCCTTAGCCGGCGGCCTGGGAGCCGCCTTGGCAGAAATGGTGGCGAACCTGACCATCGGGAAAGCGAAATATGCAGATGTGGAAGAGGAGATGAAGGGTCTGGCGGCAGAGGGAGCGGCTCTCAGAAAAGAGCTGATCGATTCCATCCAGAAGGATACGGAATCCTTCACCGCGTATATGAACGCCCTGGGTATGCCGAAAAATACCGATGAGGAAAAGGCGGCCAGAAAAGAGGCCATGCAGAACGGCTTAAAGGAGGCCGCAGAGGTGCCTCTGGCAGTTGCAGAAACGGCCCTTAAGATCTTCCATGTGGCTGGGGCTGTGGTAGAGCGAGGAAACGCCAACGCCGTTACAGACGGTCTGGTGGCTTCCATGATGGCCAGGACCGCGGTCCTCAGCGCCCTCCTTAACGTAAAGATCAACCTGGGCTCCATCAAGGACGAGGAATTTGTGGCCCGTATGGCGGCGAAGGTGGCAGAGCTTGAAAAGGCGGCCATGGACGGTGAAAAGGCGGTCATGGAGCTTTCCGCACTGACCAGGGATCTGGTGTAAAAATACGAATATTAAAAAAATTGGAGACCCCGGGCGCTTTTTCCGCGTCCCGGGGCCTTCTTTCTGCCATTTTTTATAATAGTTTTATAAATAAGGTGGGAAAGTATGGTATAATAAAAAAAACATGTGAAAAAGGGGGAGCGGCGTTTATGAAGATCCGTACAAAGCTTGCCATCGCATTCCTCACCATCACAGTCGTTCCCATCACGCTGATCTATATGGCCATCATCGGGCTCAACAATTACCAGGCCAGGGTATTCAGCGAGACCTACGGCGTTTCAGAGGATGTGGATCTGTTTTCCGGCGCATCCATCCGGGTCTTCAGCCACTTAACGGAGTCCATCCAGAAGGAGATCGATAAGGTACTGGAGTCGGATACGGGGAAGTTCAGCAATGAGACGTACCTGGCGGATCTGAACGGGAGGCTTTCCATGAAGCACTCGTTCCTGGTGGTGCGGAAGGCGGAGAATCTGCTCTTTGTGGGCGATACAGCCACTGTGGAGGAGCTGAAGCAGGAGTTTTTCGGTTACGAGGACGCAGCAGCCCCGTCGTCCTGGAGAAATTTCCTGGATAAGGATACGGAGCATCTTTTAAAGATCCGGGAGTTCACCTTTCCGGACGGAGATGACGGCGGCGTCTATCTGGTGACCAATGTAATGGATATGGTGCCGGAGGCCAAGTCCATGATCTTTGAGATGCTGGTCACCAGCGTGATGATCCTGTTCATCACAGGGGCGGTGCTGACGGTCTGGGTATACCAGTCCATTCTCCGGCCCATTGGAAAGCTCCAGGAGGCCACCAAGAAGATCCGGGACGGAAACCTGGACTTTACCCTGGAGGTGGAGGATGACGATGAGATCGGACAGCTCTGCCAGAATTTTGAGGAAATGCGGATCCGGTTAAAGGAGAGCACGGAGGAAAAGGTCCAGTACGACAAGGAGAGCAAGGAGCTGATCAGCAACATCTCCCATGATCTGAAGACTCCCATCACGGCCATCAAGGGGTATGTGGAGGGGATCATGGACGGCGTGGCCTCGTCGCCGGAAAAGCTGGACAAATATATACGTACCATCTACCATAAGGCCAACGACATGGACCGGCTCATCGACGAGCTGACGTTTTATTCCAAGATCGACACCAACAAGATCCCCTATACGTTTTCCAGGATCAATGTGGCCAACTACTTCCGGGACTGCATCGACGAGGTGGGGCTGGAGCTGGAGGCCAGGGGCGTGGAGCTGGGATATTTCAATTATGTGGATGAGGACGTATACGTCATCGCCGATGCCGAGCAGATGAAGCGGGTCATCAACAATATCATTGGAAATTCCCTGAAATACATGGACAAGAAAAAAGGGATCATCAATATCCGGATCCTGGATGTGGGCGATTTCGTTCAGGTGGAGATCGAGGACAACGGAAAGGGCATCGGTCCCAGAGAGCTGCCGTATATCTTTGACCGGTTCTACCGGACGGATTCCTCGAGAAATTCAGCCAAGGGAGGAAGCGGCATCGGACTTTCCATCGTAAAGAAGATCGTGGAGGACCATGGAGGCAGGATCTGGGCCACCAGTAAAGAAGGGATCGGCACAGAGATCCATTTTGTACTGAGGAAGACAAGCGTGTAAAAGGAGAAGGTTATGAGCAGAATTTTGATCGTAGAAGACGAAGAGAGCATTGCGGAGCTGGAGAAGGATTATCTGGAGCTTTCGGGCTTTGAGGTGGAGATCGAGAACGACGGGGAATCCGGGCTTAAGAGAGCCCTGGAGGAGGAATTTGATCTTTTCATCCTGGATCTGATGCTGCCCGGCGTGGACGGCTTTGAGATCTGCAAGAGGATCCGGGAAAATAAGAACACCCCGATCATTATGGTGTCGGCCAAGAAGGACGACATCGACAAGATCCGCGGTCTGGGACTGGGAGCCGACGATTATATCACAAAGCCCTTCAGCCCCAGCGAGATGGTGGCCCGGGTAAAGGCCCATATGTCCCGGTATGAGCGCCTCATCGGCAGCGGGATGCCGGCCAACGATATCATCGAGATCCGGGGCCTTAAGATCGACAAAACAGCCAGACGGGTCTATGTAAATGGGGAGGAAAAGAATTTTACCACCAAGGAATTTGATCTTCTGACCTTCCTGGCCCAGAATCCCAACCACGTGTTCACCAAGGAGGAGCTGTTCTCCAAGATCTGGGATATGGAGTCCATCGGCGATATCGCCACGGTCACGGTGCATATCAAAAAGATCCGTGAGAAGATCGAGATGAATACAGCCAAGCCCCAGTACATTGAGACGATCTGGGGCGTGGGGTACCGGTTTAAGGTATAAATACAGTTTAAAGACAGGATTTCCTTGTATTTGCAGGGAGATCCTGTTTTATATGGAAAAGTGTTCTGACAGAGCGGAGACGTTGACAGGGACTGAAAATGATGATACAATTAAATTACCCGACAGGTAATTTGAATAAAAACGGGAGGAATGGCTTGGAACTGGTATATGCATCGGAAGCACTTAGATCACAATGTACGAATGTAAAAGCTGCTAAGAAATTGTTTCATGGAGATTTACAGTTATCAGTGAGCTTACTATCCAGAATCAATGCTCTTGAGCAGGCAGATGTACTAAAAGATATCGTGGTTCAGCCGGCGTTCCATTTTCATAAACTTAAACATAAAAGTGGAAGAGATCTGGAAGGATATTTTGCGATCGATGTCAGATCCAGAAGAGATCCATGGAGGATCCTGTTACAGCCGCTGGATGAAAATGGAACTCCCTACGTTCCGTGTAATATCGATCAGATAGCAGGAAAAGTCAGAATAATAGAAATTTCGGAGGTGAGCAGACATTATGAATAATTATATTGAGTATAATGACAAAATTGCGTTTCACCCGGGCTATTATATTAAAGAAATAGTAGATGAAAGTGGATTGACCCAGGAAGATTTTGCGAAAAGACTGGATACGACCCCTAAAAACCTCAGTCTTCTTATTAGAGGAGAACAGAGCCTTTCAATTGATATTGCAATGAAACTGTCGCGTATGATTGGAACTACGGTTTCGTACTGGCTGAATCTCCAGAATTCCTATGATGCTTTAATCGCAGAATTTAAATCAGAAAAGGAATTAGAACAGGAAAGAGAAATTTTCAAGGCTCTGGATTACAGATATTTCCGGGAAAATTTTGGCCTGCCCGATCTGCCCAGAAAAATAGATGACCAGATCGTCGAGGTAAGAAGGTTTTTACATGTTTCCACATTGTCTGTATTTGCAAAAAGAGATATGGCTGTAAGTTTCAGAAGCGCATCGGTCGAACTGTCCAATACCAATATAATCAAGGCAAACGCTATGGTTCAGATCGCTATTAATAAGGCGTTGAATACGAATGCCCCTAAATACAACAAAAGCAAATTTAAGCAGATGGTTCGCTATGCGTTATCGCTAACACGGAATCATGAAGATTTTTACCCATTGATCAGAAAAGCCTTTTTTGAAGCAGGTGTGATCCTGGTCATCCTGCCCAATCTGCCAGGCTCTAAGATCAATGGGGCAACAAAAAGACTTGAAAAAAATGTGATGCTTATGGTAAATGACAGACGGTTAAATGCAGATACATTCTGGTTTACGCTGTTCCATGAAATAGGCCATATCATTCATGGAGATTATGGAATTTCGTTTGAGAAAGAAACTGGGGAGAAGGAGGAGACCGCAGATCGGTTTGCTGCCGATCTGCTGATCGAACCGGATGAGTACCAGCAGTTTGTCAGAGGAAATATGTTTACTTTAACAAAGATCAGGGAATTTGCAGATCTGATCGACAGGGATCCAGGGATCGTTCTGGGAAGGCTGCAAAAAGACGGACTGGTCAGATATGATGACTGGGAGCTGAATTCATTAAGACATAAATATAAAGTAAAAATATCTTAATGACAGAAGGGCGTTGATGGACAGACGAAACGGACAGGATCAGATCTGCTGCGATCAGACCAGTCCGTTTTTTGGTGGAGTGCAGGTATAAATACCTGACTTGATATGAGATCAGAAACTCTGTATTCCAATGGAATTTTTCTGTATTTTATGCAAAAATATAAATATCGGTTGAACATTCTGCCTGAAAGAATTATAATAAGAACAGTGAGAATTTTTTGGAAAAGGAAAAGGGGATTATGAAGTACAAAACGCGGTTCTTTCTATTCTTTTTTGTGATGGTACTGTTTAATCTGGCGGCAAATTTCGCCCATCCGGTGACTCCGACGGTGATCCAGGATCTGAATCTCCATGATTACATGTTCGGACTGGCCCTGGCGGCCATGATGCTCACCAACTTCCTTCTGTCGCCCTTCTGGGGAAAGATCAACGAATACATATCCTCCAGAATGTCTCTTCTGATCTGCTGCATGGGCTACGGCGTCGCCCAGATCTGGTTCGCCTACGCCACCACAGAGCTTCAGATCGTCCTGGCCAGGATGTTCGCCGGACTTTTTACCGGCGGTATTTTTGTGAGCTTCCTGACATACATTGTAAATACGGCGGCTCCGGAGGACCAGGGAAAATATCTGACCATCAACGCCACCATAAAAAGCGTGGCCAGCGCCTTCGGCTATATGATCGGTGGCTTCCTGGGGGAATTTTCTGTGAAGCTGGCGTTCCTGGCCCAGGCGGCCCTTTTGATCGCCGTGGCTGTGGGCTTTTATCTGATCTGTCTGCCGGACGGAAAGACCAGCTTAAAGCAGGTGCCGAAAAAGCAGCTGATGAAGGAGGCCAATCCCTTCCAGGCCTTTGCTGACAGCCGGAAATTCATGAGCGTGGCCTTTGCCATGCTGTTTGCAGTGAATATCCTGATCAACTTTGGAAACACGGCCTTTGACCAGGCATTCAACTACTACTTAAAGGATGTGCTGGGGCTGACCTCGTCCTATAACGGGATCATCAAGGCGGCTGTGGGTCTGGTATCCTTTGTGGCCAATACGACGCTCTGTATCTGGATCATCACAAAGACAAAGATCCGCCGGTCCATGGCAGTGATCATTGCCGTCTGCACAGTATCGGCCCTGGGAACAGCCCTGGTGCCCAATATCGGGATCTTCATCGCCCTGGGCGTGATCGTTTATGCGGGATATTCCGTCAGCGTGCCGGTGCTCCAGAGCATGATCACCGTCCAGTCCAGACCGGAGCAGAAAAACCTGGTCATGGGATTTTTCAACGCCACCCAGTCTCTGGGCAGCATTGCCGGTTCCCTGACAGCCGGATTTATCTATTCGGTCCATGCAAAGCTCCCGTTTTTCTGTACCTTTGTGATCTATGGCTTTGGAATGCTGGCAGCCATTGGATATATGAGATACAGGGGAGGAAAAAACGCGGCAGAGTAAGGACGGACAGCCGCCGATGGAAACGCTGTTGTTCCATATGAAAAGATGCCGCTTGACACATGGCGGCAGAACTGTTATAGTATCATACGAATGAAACTGGGGAAGATTCGGGGAAGGCCTGGATCTTCTCTTTTTTGCTGGCAAAACCGCCCTGGACGGCGGGGAGCCATATATATGGAAGTTAAACAAAGAAAAGGAAATCAGACAATGGAAACAGTAAGATTTGACGAATTAAATTTAGATGAGCGCATTCTGCGCGCAGTGACAGACATGGGCTTTGAGGCTGCCTCCCCGATCCAGGCCCAGTCTATCCCCGTCCAGGCAGAGGGCCTCGACATGATCGGCCAGGCCCAGACCGGTACGGGAAAGACGGCGGCCTTCGGTATCCCGCTGCTGGAGAAGATGGATCCGGAAAGCAGAAAGACCCAGGCCATGGTCTTATGCCCCACCAGGGAGCTGGCCATCCAGGTGGCTGAGGAGATCCGCCGCCTGGCGAAATATATGTCCGGGATCAAGGTCCTTCCGGTCTACGGAGGCCAGGAGATCGTAAAACAGATCCGTTCCTTAAAGGGCGGAGTCCAGATCATCGTGGGAACTCCGGGACGCGTCATGGATCACATGAGGAGAAAGACCATCCGCACCGATGAGATCCGGACCGTGGTGCTGGACGAGGCCGACGAGATGTTAAACATGGGCTTTCTGGAGGATATGGAGACCATCTTAAGCGCTCTTCCCGAGGAACGGCAGACGGTGATGTTCTCTGCCACCATGCCCCAGGCCATTGCAGACATTGCAAAGAAGTTCCAGAAGGATCCGGTGATGGTGCGGGTGGTAAAAAAGGAGCTGACCGTTCCCAAGGTGACCCAGTATTATTACGAGGTGAAGCCCAGGAATAAGGTGGAGGTCATGTGCCGTCTGCTGGACCTGTATTCCCCTAAGCTGTCTGTGGCCTTCTGTAATACGAAGAAGCAGGTGGATGAGCTGGTGCAGGCCCTCCAGGGCCGCGGCTATTTCGCCGAGGGCCTTCACGGGGATCTGAAGCAGGAGCAGAGGGACCGTGTCATGGACAGCTTCCGGAACGGAGCCACAGAGATCCTGGTGGCCACGGATGTGGCGGCCCGGGGCATCGATGTGGATGATGTGGAGGCAGTGTTCAACTATGACATCCCCCAGGACGACGAGTATTACGTCCACCGGATCGGCCGGACCGGCCGTGCAGGAAGGGAAGGCCGCGCCTTCAGTCTGGCTGTGGGCAGCGAGGTCTATAAGCTCAGGGATATCCAGCGGTTCTGCAAGACGAAGATCGTGCCCCAGTCCATCCCGTCCTTAAACGATGTGACGGCCATCAAGGCGGAAAAGATCCTGGATGAGGTCCAGGAGATCATGAATGACGGAGAGCTGGAGCGGATGACGGCCATCATCGAAAAGCGTCTTCTGGCTGAGGATTATTCCTCTCTGGAGCTGGCAGCCGCCTTCCTTAAAATGTCCATGGGCGACGATTATGAGGATATTGCCGAGGATGTGAGACCTCTGAGGGATCTGGAGGATCTGGGCAGGAGAGGCGGATCCCGGGGCCGCGACGGCCGGGGCCAGAGAGACGGCCGCGGAAATTACCGGGGAGGACGGGGAGGACGCTTTGACGATCTGGACGAGTACGAAGGCCGCCGGTCGGGCAGGAGCGGCATGGCAAGCCTCTTTATCAACCTGGGAAAGAACCAGAATGTGAAGCCGGGAGATATCCTGGGAGCCATTGCGGGAGAGACCGGGATCCCGGGCCGTATGGTGGGGAGCATCGACATGTATGATAAATATACCTTTGTGGAGGTTCCCAAAAACCAGGCGGAAATGGTCATGGAGGCCATGAAGCAGGTGAAGATCCGCGGAAAGAACGTCCGGGTGGAGATCGCCAACCGGAAATAGGGTATTTTCTATATTTTGTATAAATTTTCGTTCACAAATATCCTGGAATATGGTAAAATATACATAACTGTCCGGCGGCTTTACAGTTTTGTGCAAAAAAAACCGAACAGGGATTTCGTCCCATGCGGGGGAAATATCTAAAGCAAGATCCGGGAGGAACGATCTATGACTGGAAAATACATGGCTTATGTTGGTTCTTATTCTTATACGGGAAAGGCCAAGGGGATCACGGTCTACGATGTGGACGTGGAAAAGGGAAAATTCATCTACCGCTGCGAGGTGGAGGTGGATAATTCCTCTTACCTGACCGTATCCAGGGATAAAAAAATGCTGTACTCCATTGCCGACGAGGGCGTGGTCTCGTTCCGCATCCTGCAGAACGGCAGCCTGTCCAGGGTGAACAGCGCAAATATCAAGGGAATGCGGGGGTGCCAGATCTCCACAAGCCCCGAAAACGACTACATTTTCGTGTCCGGCTACCACGATGGAAAGGTGACGGTGCTCCGGCTGAACCCGGACGGTTCTGTGGGCCATATCACCGACGGCGTATTCCATAAGGGGCTGGGGAGCGTGGCAGAACGGAATTTCCGTCCTCATGTGAGCTGCAGCCGTATGACGCCGGACGAGAAGTTTTTAATGGTGGCGGATCTGGGGATCGACCAGGTCAAGGTGTACCGGTTTGACAGAGGAGAGGGCCGCATTGCCCAGGTGGACACCATAAGGAGTGAGCTGGAGTCGGCGCCCCGTCATTTTGTCTTCAGCAGCGATGGAAAATTTTTCTATCTGCTGCATGAATTAAAAAACGTGATCGACGTATATTCATACCAGACCGGAGACAGGACGCCTCAGGTGGAGAAGGTCCAGACTATTGCCACCACCGGCGACGATCCCAACCAGCTTACGGCAGCCTGCGCCATCCGTCTTTCTCCGGATGAGAATTATCTGTTCTGCTCCAACGCCGGGGACAATTCGGTATCCATGTATGAGAGGGACACAGAAACGGGAATGCTCACGCTGAAGTTCTGTCTGCCCATCAGCGGGGAATATCCCAAGGACATCGCCATTTTCCCGGACGGCCAGCATTTGGCAGCCATCAACCACGGGGGAAATATTTCCTTCTTCCATATCGACTATGAGAAGGGGCTTCTGGTCATGAGCGACCGGAGCGTTGCGGTCAATGAGCCCAACTGCTGTGAAATTGTAAAAATAGGTTAGGAGATGTAGATATGGCGGCTGGATCGACCATTGGAACATTATTTAAAGTGACCACCTGGGGAGAATCCCATGGAAAGGCCATCGGCGTGGTGGCCGACGGCTGTCCTGCGGGACTGGCCCTATGTGAGGCAGATATACAGGCTCTCCTGGACCGGAGAAAACCGGGCCAGAGCAGATTTACCACCCAGCGGTCCGAGGGCGACCAGGTGGAGATCTTATCCGGCGTATTTGAAGGAAAGACCACGGGAACGCCCATTTCCATGATCGTGTGGAACCGGGACCAGCGCTCCAGGGACTATTCGGAGATCGCCGGCTGCTATCGGCCTGGTCACGCGGATTATACCTTTGATGAGAAGTTTGGCTTCCGGGATTACCGGGGCGGCGGCCGGTCCTCCGCCCGGGAAACCATCGGCCGGGTGGCGGCCGGAGCCATTGCAGAAAAATTTTTAAAAGCCCTGAATATTTCTGTCTGCGCCTACACCCGTTCCATCGGTCCTGTGGAGATATCCTCCGGGCCGCTGGCGCCGGGGGCGGAGGCGCTTAAGACGGCGGAGGAAAATCCCTTATATATGCCGGATCCGGAGGCCGCAGAGCGGGCTGCCCGGTATCTGGAGGAGCGGATGGCAGACCAGGATTCTGCCGGAGGCGTGGTGGAGTGCGTGGTGTCGGGGCTCCCGGCGGGGTTGGGAGAGCCGGTGTTTGAAAAGCTGGACGCGAACCTGGCCAGGGCCATCCTTTCCATCGGAGCTGTAAAGGGGGTTGAAATAGGAGACGGGTTCGCGGCCGCCAGATCCAGTGGATCGGAAAATAACGACGGCTACCGCATGGCGGCAGATGGCTCGGTGGTAAAGACGGCCAACCATTCCGGCGGCGTTCTGGGAGGGATCAGCGACGGCAGCGATCTGGTATTCCGGGCGGCCTTTAAGCCCACGCCGTCCATTTCCAGGAGCCAGGAGACCGTAAGCCGCGCTGGGGAAAACATAGAGCTTTCCATTAAAGGCCGCCACGATCCTGTGGTGGTGCCGCGGGCAGTGGTGGTGGTGGAGGCCATGGCCGCTCTGACCGTGATGGACATGCTCCTGGTGTCCATGAGCTCCCGGCTGGATATGATTCAGCTGTTCTTTCAGGTGGAGAACGTGGAGGGAACGGACATAGAGGAGAATTGATTTTGGAGAATTGACGGAAACCCGGAAGACGGGGCTGTCCTGAAAACGGCAGAGGCCGGTGAATAAAAAAATGGAGGAAATGAGCATGAAGATCGTCATTGGAAACGACCACTCCGCAGTGGAGCTGAAAAACATCATCAAAGCGCATCTGGAGGAAAAGGGCTATGAGGTCATGAACGTAGGGACCGATACCTCTGATAGCTGCGATTACCCGGTATATGGAGAAAAAGTGGGCCGGGCCGTGGCTTCCGGCGAAGCAGACCTGGGCATTGCCATCTGCGGCACCGGCGTGGGGATCTCCCTGGCTGCCAACAAGGTAAAGGGGATCCGGGCCTGCGTGTGCAGCGAGCCCTATACGGCAAAGCTTTCCAGAATGCACAATAATTCCAACGTTCTGGCCTTTGGGGCGCGGGTAGTCGGAAGCGAGCTGGCAAAAATGATCGTGGATGAGTGGCTGGCCGCTGAGTTTGAAGGCGGACGCCATCAGAGACGGGTCGATATGATCATGGATATAGAAAACCGCTAGAAGGTTGAAAAAGGACTGGAGCCGGGAGGGCACCAGTCCTTTTTGAGTGAGTATAAAAGGGAGTTATATAAAGGGGAATTATGGGATTTAGAAATCTACCTCTGTTCCATAGTAGGTGCAGACGAAGAGCTTTTCCATCTGCTCCGGTGTGATGGATCTGGGGTTGGAGCCTGTGCAGGCGTCGCCCACGGCGTTTGCTGCGATCTCAGCCACTTTGGACTTGAACTCTGCTTCGTCGATGCCGAATTCTTTTAAAGTGGACGGGATATTTAAAGTCCGGTTGAATTCTTTGATCTTCTCGCAGAGAGCGTTTACCTGGGATTCCTCAGAGGTCCCGCCAAGGCCCACTCTTCTGGCAATGTCTGCATAGCGGCGTTTTGCTTCCGGCTCATGGGCATTGTATTTGATCACATAGGGCAGGTAGATGGCGTTGGCACATCCGTGGGGGATATGGCCTGTGGAGAAGGCTGCGCCTGTCTTGTGGGCCATGGAATGTACGATTCCTAAGAGGGCGTTGGAGAACGCCTGGCCTGCAAGACACTGGGCATAGTGCATCTGTTCTCTGGCATCCTGGTTGCCGTTATAGGAGGCCGGAAGGAAATCCAGTACCATTTCGATGGCCTTGATGGCTAACGGATCCGTAAACGGGGAGTTTAAGGTGGAAACGTAGGCCTCGATGGCATGGGTCAGAGCGTCCATACCGGTGTAAGCCACCTGCTTTGCCGGAAGGGAGGCAACCAGCACGGGATCCAGGATGGCAACGTCCGGTGTGATCTCAAAGTCTGCCAGAGGATACTTGATTCCCTTGGAGTAATCTGTGATAACGGAGAAAGCAGTTACCTCTGTGGCAGTTCCGGATGTGGTGGGAATGGCGCAGAAATGCGCTTTCGTGCGCAGCTTCGGGAAGTTAAAGGGAACGATCAGATCCTCGAAGGTGGTATCCGGATGCTCGTAAAAGGCCCACATTGCCTTGGCAGCATCGATGGGGGAGCCGCCGCCGATGGCTACGATCCAGTCGGGCTCGAATTCCTGCATGGCCTTTGCGCCGCGCATTACGGTCTCTACGGAAGGATCCGGCTCAACGCCTTCAAAGAATCTCACTTCCATGCCGGCTTCTTTTAAGTAGCCCTCGATCTGATCCAGGAAGCCGCCCTTTCTCATGGAGCTGCCGCCGGAAACTACGATGGCTTTTTTTCCGGAAAGGTTCTTTAAGTCCTCTAAAGCGCCTTTTCCGTAGTACATGTCTCTCGGTAATGTAAATCTCATCATAACTGCATACCCTCCTAAAAGATTCGGAAATTCATATGTTTACCTTATAGTTAATATTTTAACGATATTTTTGCCAAATGTCAAGTACCAGGGAAGAAAAATGTGAAAAAAATAACATTTGCAAACCACGGACCGCCATGCTATACTGGATAAAACGCAATGGACGTTAAAAACTGAATAAAACAGCGGGTGTCAGACCGGATGTGATCCGGGTCTGGTGAAAAGGGAAACAGGTGTGAATCCTGTACGAACTCGTCACTGTATTTAGGGAGCGGAGGCCATGTTCTGCCACTGGGAAACCGGGAAGGCGGCCGATGCGATGATCTATGAGCCAGGAGACCTGCCCGGCTGTTGTACGGGAACTTGCAGTTCCGGACCACGAGTAACTGGTAGTACGGTGATTTTTGTGCAGGGGCCCCTTTACTTATTTTTAATAAGCAGAGGGTTTTCTTTATGTGCGCGCCTGACCCTGGACCATATGGGCAGCAGGCCTGGGATCCCTGTATTTTCCGGCTCCATTTCCTCCGTCCGGAATACGCCCGGCGCGCGGAAAATAAAAATGGAGGAATGAAGAATGAGGAAAAACAAAATGGCAGGATTGATGGCAGGTGTGCTGGCGGCGGCCCTGTGGATGACCGGGTGTTCCGGAAACGGAGGTACAGAAACGAAGCCGGCGGCGGCAGGCGCGGAGACGGGGACAGAAACGGCAGGAACGTCTGCGGAGAAAGAGGGATCCCAGGCTTCCGGAGAAGAGAACAAGGAAAAGGAGGGGGCTGCATTGACAGAAAATAAGGAAACAGGAAAAAGAGCGATCCTGGTGGTGAGCTTCGGCACCAGCTACAACGAAAGCCGGGAGGCTACCATCGGCGCCATTGAGAAGGCCATCGCAGAGGCATTTCCGGAGACAGAGACACGGCGGGCCTTTACCAGCCAGATCATCATTGATAAATTAAAGGAACGGGACGGCCTGGAGACCGACAATGTAAAGGAGGCCCTGGACCGAGCGGCGGCAGACGGGATCACGGAGCTGGTGGTCCAGCCCACCCATCTGATGGACGGCTTTGAATACATGGATCTGGCAGAGGAGCTGGAGGAGTATGAAGGGAGCTTTGAACAGGTGGTCCTGGCGGATCCGCTGCTGACCAGCGATGCGGATTTTGACGCTGTGGCAAAGGCTATTACAGAGGCCATGGCGGAGTACGACGACGGGGAAACGGCGTTCTGCTATATGGGACACGGAACCGAGGCCGATTCCAACCAGGTATATCCCAGGCTCCAGGAAACCCTTAAGGAGGCAGGATATACAGATTACTTCATCGGCACAGTGGAGGCAGAGCCGTCTCTGGAGGATGTGACCGCTTCTTTAAAGGAAGCCGGCGGTTATAAACGGGTGGTGCTCCGGCCGCTGATGGTGGTGGCAGGCGATCATGCCAATAACGATATGGCAGGTGACGAGGAGGACTCCTGGAAATCGGTCCTGAATAAAGAGGGATACGAGACGGAGTGCGTCCTGGAGGGGCTTGGACAGATCCCGGCCATCCGGGAGCTCTATGTACAGCACACGAAGGCTGCCATGGACAGCCTTGCCAGATAGGAAGCGGGGAGAGGCGGATGAAATATGTAAGGAACAGCCTGGCGGCTCTCCTTGCGGCAGCAGCCGGCATGGTCTTCATGCCGGCTGCTGCTTATGGGGCGTCAGAAGGCCGGGAGGCCGCAGAGGCCATTGGACAGGAAAGTGCCGTCCCTGTACCCGGATATGCGCTGAAGGACGGGACGTATCCCATTGAGGCAGAGTCCAGCTCCTCCATGTTCCGGATCGTCCGGGCAGAGCTTACGGTGAAGGATGGGAGTATGAAAGCAGCGGTGACCCTGGGCGGAAAGGGATATCTGAAGCTGTTCATGGGAACGGGAGAGGAGGCTCTGGACGCTGATCCGTCCCAGTACATAGGATTTTCGGAGGAAGCAGACGGAGCCTATACGTATGAGCTTCCGGTGGAGGCCCTGGACCAGGGGCTGGAATGCGCGGCCTTCAGTAAAAGAAAGCAGAAATGGTACGACCGGCAGATCGTTTTTAAAGGAGATACCCTTCCAAAGGAAGCCTGGGTCCTTCCGGCAGAGGCCGGACTGGAGGACGGGAGGTACTGGATCGACGCAGCCCTTTCCGGAGGAAGCGGCCGGGCGTCAGTGGAGTCTCCGGCGGAGCTTACAGTAAAGGACGGCCAGGCATCGGTGCGGATCACATGGAGCAGCTCCGCCTATGACTATATGGCGGTATATGGGAAAAAGTACCTTCCGGTCAGCGAGGAGGGCAATTCAGCCTTCCAGATCCCGGTCTATGTGTTCGACGTCCCCATGCATGTGGCCGCGGATACCACAGCCATGGGGGATCCCCATGAGATCCAGTATACCCTGACCTTTGACCGGAGCACAGTGAGAGCCATGAAAAAAACGGCGGGGACCGGTTTCTGGATGGCGGCGGGAGCAGCTTTTCTGGCGGCGGGAGCCAGCGGCTGGTTCTGGATAAGAAAAAAGAGGAGGGCGGCATGAAGAGGAGCTGGAAGGCAGGGATAAAAAAACAGGCGGTCATCCTGGGGATCTGGGCGGCGGCGGGAGCGCTTTTAACGGGCTGTAAAGCGGCCGGAGGATCCGGAGCCGGGAACAGGCTCCGTCCCCTGGAGCTTTCTTCCCTGGAATATACAGGGCGGCTGGAGCTGGAGTATGCAGAGCAGTTTGCCGTGGATCTTTACCAGGACGGCTTCCAGGTGCTGACTGTGGCCGACGGGAGCCGTATGCTCCTGGTGCCGGAAGGGAAGGAGGCCCCGGAGGATGTGCCGGAGGAGACGGCTGTGGTATACCAGCCGGTGAAAAATATCTATCTGGCGGCTTCGGCGGCCATGGACATGTTCCGGGCCCTGGACGCTTTGGATACGATCCGGCTTTCCGGGACGGATGCAGACGGCTGGTACATCAAAGAGGCCAGGGAGGCCATGAAAAGCGGGAAGATCCTTTATGCCGGAAAATACAGCGCCCCGGATTATGAGCGGATCCTGGCGGAGGGCTGCAGCCTGGCTGTGGAGAATACCATGATCAGCCATGCGCCGGAGGTAAGGGAAAAGCTGGAGAGCTTTGGGATCCCGGTGGCAGTGGATTATTCCAGCTACGAGACTGAGCCTCTGGGCCGCATGGAATGGATCAAGTTTTACGGAGCCCTCACAGGAAAGGAGGAGCAGGCGTCCGCTGCATTTGACGAGCAGAAGGCAGCCATGGAGGCGGCGGCAGGAGGCAGCGAAGAGGCGGCTTCCGGAGACGGCGCAGATGTGGATCCGGCCCGCAGAGCAGAGGGGGGACGTGTTCCGGAGGAGGGCAGAAAAAAGACCGTTGCGTATTTTTATATTACGGCCGCCGGTATGGTCAATGTGAGAAAGTCCTCGGATTATGTGCCGAAGCTCATTGAGCAGGCGGGCGGAGAATATATTTTTAAGGATCTGGGGACTGGAGAAAGCCGCAGCTCGTCTGTGAACATGCAGCTGGAGGAATTTTATTCCTCAGTAAAGGACGCGGACTTCCTTATTTATAACAGTGCCGTGGACGGCGGGCTGGAAACGGTGGAGGAGCTTTTGGGAAAGAGCGGGCTGCTGGCGGACTTTAAGGCGGTTAAGGAAGGAAATGTGTGGTGTACGGCCAGGGACCTTTATCAGAGCTCCATGGCTCTGGGGACCTTTGCAGAGGACATCCGGGCCATGCTGACGGGCCAGGGGGAAACGGTCTACCTTTACCGGCTCCCGGCCGGAAGAGAGGAGGAGCAGTGAACAGAAAGCGGAACGGGCATTTAAAATATGGACTGGCTTTTGCGGCGCTCCTGGCGCTGCTTCTTCTTTTCCTGGGCTGGAGCCTGTGCGCCGGAAGTGTGGAGATCCCGTTGGAGGAGGTGGCGGAAGTATTTGCCTGGAAGCTGGGATGCGCTCCGGCTCCCGGCGCTTCGTCTGCGGCCGGGATCGTCTGGGAGATCCGGTTCCCTCGGGCTCTGGCAGCCATCCTCTTAGGCGGAGCCCTGGGGCTTTCCGGCTATCTTCTCCAGACCTTTTTCCGGAATCCCATTGCAGGTCCCTTTGTTCTGGGGATCTCCTCCGGGGCAAAGCTTCTGGTGGCATGTCTGATGGTGTTCTCTCTGGGCCATGCTGTCCGGGTGACATCTGCGGCCATGATCCTGGCGGCCTTTGCTGGAGCCCTGGCCTCCATGGGATTGGTGCTCCTTATGGCCGGAAGAGTGGAGCAGACGGCGGGGCTGATCCTTGGAGGCACCATGATCGGTTATATCTGCTCGGCAGCTACGGACATCCTGGTGACCTTTGCTGACGATACAGATATCGTAAATCTGCACAACTGGTCCCAGGGTAGCTTTTCAGGCATTTCCTGGGAGAATACGGCAGTCATGTGCCTGGTGGTGCTTCCCGCCTCGGCAGCCGTATTCCTTCTCTCTAAGCCGGTGGCTGCGTACCAGATGGGAGAGGTCTATGCAAAAAGCATGGGGATTCATGTGGGCCGTCTCAGGGCCTGGATGGTGCTCTTATCCAGTCTTTTATCAGCCTGTATCGTGGCCTTTGCCGGTCCGGTGTCCTTTGTGGGGATCGCCGTGCCCCATCTGGTGAGGAGCCTGTTTGGGACCTCCCGGCCTCTGGTGCTGATCCCGGCGTGCTTTCTGGGAGGGGGCGTGTTCTGCCTGTTCAGCGATCTTCTGGCCAGGACTCTTCTGGCTCCGGCAGAGTTCAGCATCAGCACAGTGACCGCGGTGCTGGGAGCTCCGGTGGTGATCGCCGTTATGATGAAGAAATACCAGAGGAGGGGATAAAGGTGGGAAACGGCTGTTTTTATGCGGACCGGCTGGCGGCCGGATATGGGAAAAGGCCAGTGGCGGAGGGACTTTCCTTTCATGCTGGCCGGGGAGAGATCGTGACCCTCATAGGCCCCAACGGAGCCGGAAAGTCCACGATTCTTAAGACGATCTCCGGCGGACTTGCGCCGATGGGAGGGGAGCTGGTGCTGGACGGCGTTCCCATGGAACGGATCCCCAGGAAGGAACGGGCCAGGAAGCTGGCGGTGGTGTTTACGGAAAAACTCCAGGGGGAGCTTATGACCTGCCGGGATGTGACGGCAGCGGGGCGGTATCCCTACACCGGGCGGCTGGGACTTTTATCAGAGAAGGACCAGAGAGCCGTGGATCAGGCCCTGGAGCTGGTCCATGGAACCGACCTGGGGGACCGTCCCTTTGACCGGATCAGCGACGGGCAGCGCCAGCGGATCATGCTGGCCAGGGCGCTCTGCCAGGAGCCGGAGATGATCCTTCTGGACGAGCCCACCTCTCATCTGGATGTGAAGTATAAGCTGGAATTCCTTTCCCTGCTCCGGGAAATGGCCAGGAAAAAGGATCTTTCGGTGCTCATGTCCCTCCACGAGCTGGATCTGGCAGAAAGGATCTCGGACCGGGTGGTGTGCATAAAGGACGGACGCATGGACCGGTGCGGAACGCCGGAGCAGGTCTTTACACCGGGATATGTGGAGGGGCTGTTCGGGATGACTGCCGGGAAATTTGACGCGGCTGGGGGATCTGTGGAGTTTTCTGTTCCTGGAGGCGCTGTAAAGCCGGAGGACCTCCCGGAAAATGCGGTATTTGTGATCGCGGGGAACGGCTCGGGGCGGCAGGTATTCCGGAAACTCCAGAGGGAGAACGTGCCCTTTGTCACAGGGATCCTGTTTGAAAATGATCTGGATCTCCCGGCGGCGGAGGCCCTGGCTGCCCATGTGGTGAAGGTTCCCCTGGGGCCAGTGCCGGAGGAGGCTGTGAGGGAGGCCCGGGCATGGATCCGGCGGTGCCAAAGGGTGATCTGCTGCCGGACGGGCTTTGGAGTATGGGAGAAGGAAAACGAAGATCTTTTTAAGTATGCAGAGCGGTCAGGAAAGACCGCAGGAGAATCGTAACAGACCGCCGTGCGGGAAGATGCCCGGCTGGACTGTTACGAATAATAAAAGCGGCTTCCGAATAGAATGGTAACGACCAATTCATAGGGAGCCTTTTTTATGGCAGTGAGAATGAAACGGCCGGGAAAACGCGTCCTGGCGCTTTTGGGGATCCTGGCGGTATTTGCCGCCGGCTGCATTGGCTTTACGGGCTGCCGGGGCGGCAGCGGGGATACGGAAAAGATCCGGGATCTGGAATTTACAGTGACGGGAGAGGGGGAGGTCCCCCAGGCCCTGGCAGAGCTCATCGGAAAAAAGAGGGAGAAGCCCTTTAAGCTTACATATGCGGACGGGCAGGATATGTACATCGTCATCGGGGAGGGCCCCCAGACCGGAGGCGGATACAGCATTACCGTTAAGGAGCTGTATTTGACAGAAAATTCAGTGGTGATACGGACCGAGCTTCTGGGGCCGGAAAAGGGGGAGGCCACGGGAACGGATCCGTCCTATCCGGTGCTGATCGTGAAAACAGAGTTTTTAGAGGAGCCGGTGGTATTCCAGTAGGCGGATGCAGGAAGGGTCCCGGCATCCGGGAAGCTGGGACGCCGGGATGCCTGTCCTCCGGGCCGTATGGAAGCCTTTGGCCGGAAACTGCTTTACCGCGGCCGGATTTTCTGGTAGAATGGGGAAACATACGGATAAAAGAAAACAGGAGAGGTACAGGATGGAGACACGGTACGAGGAGGAGGGCCTTAAGGAAAGGACCAGAGAGATCGAAAAAAGCATTATCAAACGGTTCCGGAAGGAGATCTGGAGGCCCTTTGTGAAGGCACTCAACGAGTATGAGATGATACAGGAGGGCGATCAGATCGCAGTCTGTATTTCCGGCGGAAAGGATTCCATGCTCCTTGCCAAGTGCATGCAGGAGATCTTAAGGCACGGAAAGATGGAATTCGGGTTAAAGTTTCTGGTGATGGATCCGGGCTACCGGGAGGAAAACCGGAAGCTGATCCATGAGAACGCCAGGATCCTGGGGATCCCGATCCACGTGTTCGAGACGGAGATCTTTGACACGGTGGTGGATGTGGAGGACTCCCCCTGCTACCTCTGCGCCAGGATGCGGCGGGGAAACCTGTACGCCAACGCCAGGGAGCTGGGCTGCAATAAGATCGCCCTGGGCCACCATTTTGACGATGTGATCGAGACGATCCTTATGAGCATGCTCTATGGGGCCCAGATCAATACCATGATGCCCAAGCTCCACAGCACCAATTTCCAGGGCATGGAGCTGATCCGCCCCCTGTACCTGGTGAAGGAGGCGGATATCCTGGCATGGAAGGAATATAATCAGCTTCAGTTCTTACAGTGCGCCTGCCGGTTTACGGAGGAGAGCAGCCGGAGACAGAACGAGGAGCTGTCCAAGAGGAAGGAAATGAAGAAGCTGATCGGGGAGTTCCGGAAGACCAGCCCGTATATTGACATGAATATTTTCCGCAGCGTGGAAAATGTCAATACAGACGCCTGCATCGGATATATACGCCGGGGAGAGCGCCATCATTTCCTGGAGGAATATTAAGAAGGACGCCATCATACATTTTTGTAAAGCAAAGGCTTTGGAAAGGTGTGGTGGCGTTTTTATGATGGAGCTGGTGAAAAAGCATATCCATATGAACCGGAGAAGCGGCAGCGTTGCGTCCCAGATGACCCTGGACGATGATTTTAACGTGCCGGATACCATGGAGGACGTGGAGCAGCTGATCTTAGAAAGAGGAGAGATCCAGATCGAGTCGGCGAAGAACCAGGGGGAAAAGGTGGAGGTCCGGGGACGGCTGGATTTCCGGGTGCTGTACCGGACGCCCGGCGGACAGGTCATGACCCTGGCCGGAAACCTTCCCTTTGAGGAGCGGGTGAATATGCCGGGTCTCCTGGAGAACGATCATATCCAGGCCGGCTGGGAGTTAGACGATCTGAAGCTGGGGATCATCAATTCCCGGAAGCTGAACGTAAAGGCCCTGGTGACCTTAAAGCTCCAGGCGGAGACCCTTTTCGACGCCGAGGCGGCGGAGGACGCGAGATTTGACGGGGACGTGGAGACCTTAAAGAAAACCATAGCTGTGGCGGCCTTAAGCGCCCGGCGGAAGGATACGTTCCGGGTCCGGGAGGTACTGTCCCTTTCGGGAAATAAGCCGGATATCGACACCCTTCTGTGGCAGGACATACGCCTGCGGGGCGTGAATACGAGGCCCCTGGACGGGAGGATACGCCTGGACGGGGAGCTGATGGTGTTCGCCATTTATTCCGGGGAGGCCGGTCAGGTGCCGGTCCAGTGCCTGGAGGAAACGGTGCCGTTTTCCGGCGAGGTGGAGCTGGAGCCCTCGGTGGAGGAAATGATCCCCTTTATCACGGTGCGTCTGGTACATAAGGAGCTGGAGGTGAATCCGGATTCGGACGGAGAGATGCGGGAGCTGTCCGTGGATGCGGTCATGGAGCTGGATATGCGGCTTTATGAGGAGAAGGAGCTGGAGATCTTAAACGATCTGTACGCCCTGGACCGGGAGCTGGATCTGGATACAGGAGAGGCGTGCTTTGACCAGATCGCCGCCAGGAACCAGCTGAAGACCAGGCTCCAGGAAAAGGTGGATCTGCCGGTGGGGCAGCGGATCCTGCAGATCTGCCACAGCGACGGAGACGTGAAGCTGGATGAGGTACAGATCCGGGACGGAGAGCTGTCCATGGACGGCGTTCTGGAGGTGCAGCTTCTGTATCTGACTGCCGACGACTCCTCTCCGGTGGGAGCGTCCACAGAGGTGCTGCCGTTCCATATGACGGCCCAGGTACCGGGGATCACAGAGGACAGTGTTTACCAGATGGAGCCGGGACTGGAGCAGATCTCTGCCGTGATGCTGGGCGGCGACAGCGTGGAGATCAAGGCGTCGGTGACCATGGATGTGCTGGTGCTGAACCAGGTCTGCGGCCAGGTGATCCTGAATGTGCGGGAGGAGCCCCTGGATACGGAACGGCTGAAGCAGATCCCGGGGATCGTGGGTTATGTGGTACAGCCGGGGGATTCTTTGTGGAAGATCGCCAGAAAATTTCATACCAGTGTGGATGCGGTCATGGCAGACAACGGGCTTACGGATCCGTCCATCCAGCCTGGAGATAAGCTGATCATCGTGAAGGCGGTGGGGGAACGGGCCTAGGCGGTGCCGGTCTGGCGGGCAGTATCCCCGTCAGGCCGCATATAAGGCGGCAGGGATCTGAAAAATGAAAGAATGTCTGGTTGCATTTCGGGCAAAATACCATATAATAGAGTATAAGCCGGAAGACAAAAGCGGACTCACACAGGAAAACGCATCCGGCCGGTGCTTGATATAGATCCGGAACCAGCGCCCGAAGGGCTGTCCTGGCCGGGGCGGCGATGGCAGCCTTAAGATGCCGTTGCCGTTTACATAACATGAGGACGGATGGATATGAACTACACATATCTGCTGGAATGTGCGGATAAAACCTTTTACTGCGGCTGGACCAACGATCTGGAAAAGCGTGTGAATACCCATAATATGGGACGCGGGGCCAAGTATACGAAGCCCAGAAGGCCGGTGGTCCTGGTCTATTATGAGGCCTTTGAGACCAAAAGGGAGGCCATGAGCCGGGAAGCCGCCATTAAACGGATGACGAGAAAAGAAAAAGAAGCTCTTGTGAGAACACAGGATAAGACAGCAGGAGGAACCAGGTGAAACATAAAACAAAGAAATTACTATGCAGCGTGCTGGCATTCTGCCAGCTTTTTGCCATGACGGCCTTTGCGCGGCCCGACTGGCCGTCGGATACGGGGATCCAGGCCGAGGCCGGGGCCCTGATGGACGTGGATTCGGGGACCATGATCTTTGGCCAGAACAGCCATGTGGAATATCCGCCTGCCAGCATCACAAAGCTTCTGACTGCCTTGATCGTCCTGGAGCATGCGGAGCTTTCCGATACAGTGACGTATTCAGAGACCGCCATGAACAGCGTGGAGGCGGACAGCGGCAATAAATACAGCCTGGCCATCGGCGATACAATGACGGTGGAGGACTGCCTGTATGCCCTTCTTCTTTCGTCGGTGAATCAGTCGGCCAACGCCCTGGCAGAGCATGTGGCGGGAAGTATCCCGGCGTTTGTGGATATGATGAACCAGAAGCTGGCGGAGCTGGGCTGCAATGAGAGTCATTTTGAGAATCCGTCGGGTCTCAACGGAGATACCCAGAATGTGTCGGCCTATGATATGGCAAAGATCGCCTGCGCGGCGTTCCAGAATGAAAAGCTCCTGGAGATCAGCTCCTCCGTGTCCCATGAGGTCGGCCCCACCACTAACAATCCCAACGGCTTCACCGTGCGCCAGGAGCACCGTCTGGTGATCACCGAGGATACGGCCAGTGAGTTTTACTGTCCTGAGGCGGTGGCTGGAAAGACCGGGTATCTTTTAAAGGCAGGAAATACGCTGGTGACCTATGGGGAAAAGGACGGAAGACGGCTGGTGTCTGTGATCTTAAAGGGGAGTCCCCGCCAGTATTTCCTGGACGGCAAGGCCCTTTTACAGTTCGGCTTCGACCGCTTTCAGAATGTGGGGATCGCAGAAAACGAGACCCGGTATGTGACCGGGGAGGAGGCCGTGGACATCGGCGGCACGTCCTATAACCCGGCAGATCTGATGGTGGAGGAAGGAAAAGTGGTGACTCTGCCAGAGGAGGCCTCCTTCGGTGATGCAGAGCTTTCCCTGGAAGCCCTTCCGGAAGAAGCGCCTGCCAATGCGGTGGCCCTCCTCCAGTACGTTTATAATGAAAGAAAGGTGGGACAGGCCTACCTCCTGGATAAGACGATCCAGGTACCGGCTGAAACGGAGCCTTCCGGCGGAGACGCCGCAGAGCCTGGAACAGAGGATGGAAGCGGGGAGACCGGAAGCGCCGCCCAGGAACCGGAGGATACAGAGGAGCCCACAGAGACGGCCTCTGTGGATCCGGAGAAAACAGACGGAAGGTTTTCCATGAAGCTTCCGAAGGCTGTGATCCCTGGTGTGATCCTGGCGGTCCTGGCAGCCCTTGGGGCCGGTCTCTGGATGGTCTGGATCCGGAAGAGAAGGAAAGAAGAGGCGGAGGCAGCCGCCCGGAGACGGGAACGCCGCCGGCAAAGACTGATGGAAGAGGGGCCGGAGGCAGCGGCAGAGTTTAACCGCCTGCTGGAAGAAAAGAAAAACAGGAGCCAGGGCCGGGGACACCGGCGCTAGCTCCCTGGATCAGGCTGCGGCCAGATAGCCATACATCATCATATAGTGACAGAAGCTCCCGCCCATGACGAACAGGTGAAAGATCTCGTGAGACCCGAAATTTTTATGCCTGGAGTTGAAAAGCGGGAGCTTTAATGCATAAATGACGCCTCCGGCGGTGTAGATGATCCCTCCGGCCAGGAGCCAGCCGAAGGCACCTGGAGTCAGGGAGGACAGGATCTGTCCAAAGGCTGTCACACAGATCCATCCCATGGCGATATAAATACAGGAGGAAAACCACTTGGGACAGCTGATCCACAGGGCGTTGATCAGGATGCCCACGGCTGCAATGGCCCACACCAGGGCCAGGAGCCGGTATCCGGCAGAATTTCCCAGAACGATGAGGCATACCGGCGTATACGTTCCTGCGATCAGGACAAAGATCATCATATGGTCGATCTTCCGGAGGAGCCGGTTGACGCCTTCAGAAATATCGAAGGTGTGGTAGACGGTGCTGGCAGCGTATAAGAGGATCATACTGACGATAAATACAGCCAGGGCCGCCACGTGGAGCCGGTCGGTGAAAAACGCGGCCTTCAAAAGCAGGGGAGCCGCAGCCAGGACCGCCAGGATCATTGCGATAAAATGGGTAAGGGCGCTGCCGGGATCCTTAACACTGAGTTTCATACACATACCTCCAATCAGAAAATGGAATATAATTTTTAATAATACATAATGTAGCTTTAAAAACTACATCTAACTTTTTTATATACTATATCACTTTGCCTTAAAATATGCAAGGGGTTCGGAAAATATTTTTATCATCAAAGTAAATGGACAGAAGGAAAGGAAGGACCATGGTACAGGTATTATATGCAGATAAGGATATTCTGGTGGCGGTGAAGCCTGCGGGAGTGGAATCCCAGGCGGCGAAGCGGTTTGCGCCGGATATGGTCAGCGAGATCCGGAAATATCTGGTTATCCACAAGTTATGCACGCCGGGAAAGGAGCCCTATGTGGGAGTTATCCACAGACTGGATAAGCCTGTGTCAGGGGTAATGGTGTATGCATTGTCTAAAAATGCTGCCGCAGCCTTGAGCAGACAGGTCCAGGACCGGAAGCTGGAGAAGATCTATGGGGCTGTTGTATGTGGAAAGCCGGAAAAAGATGTGGATAAGTTTGTGGATTATCTGGAAAAATCCGTGGATGGAAATGAATCCTATGTTGTGGATCATGGTGGAAAATGTGGAAAACGGGCTGAACTGTCCTATGAGGCTCTGGAAAGCCTGGAGGACGGGGGAAACGGGATCCTGACGCTTTTACGGATCCGTCTGGAGACCGGACGCCACCACCAGATCCGGGTCCAGTTTGCATCCAGGGGCCTGCCGCTTTTTGGGGACCGGAAATACGGAACAGGAGCGGCCGCAGCAGCAGGGCCCCTAGCTCTCTGCGCCATGTCCCTTTCCTTTGTCCATCCGTCCACAGGAAAGCCCATGACCTTTTCCGTGCCTCCGTCCGGCGGCGCATTTTCAAAATTTAAATTTTTCCAGGACGCATAAGGAAAGGAATCCGGCCCATACTAAGTGGTGTACAAAGGAAGTACAAAACAGAAACGGGTGATTCCATGGGTAAGCCGGGCAAAAAACTGAAGAAGATCTTTCTGATACTGGGAATTACCGGGGCAGTCTACGGAGGCTTCAAATACCTCCTGCCCCTGGTGGTTCCCTTTTTGTGCGCCTACCTGGCGGCCCTGTGGCTGGGACCGTCGGTCCGGTATTTTGAGCGGAGGCTCACGATCCGGCTGGGCGGGAAGGAGCGCAGGATCCCTGCGGCGGTCATCGGCGGCGCGGAGCTTCTTTTTATGGGAGCAGTCCTGGGCTGGCTTTTTTATCTTGGCAGCAGCCGGCTTCTGGCCCAGGCCAGGCTTTTCATGGTCCGTCTTCCGGAATGGCTTTCTGAGGCCGACCGGATCCTTACAGGCCTGTTTTTAAGCCTGGAGGAGAAGATGGGGCTGATGCCGGAAAGCCTTGTGGGCCTGGCCAGGGAGCTGGTCCGCGACGCGTCAGAGGCTGTGCGTCAGGCATCCCTTCCTCTTCTTATGACCAATTCTGTCAGCGTCCTGGCCTGGGCGGTCCGGGCTGTGGTATTTCTGGTGCTCTTTTTTGTGGCCGCAGTCATGACCCTGGAGGAAATGGATGAGATCCGGGAGAAAAAGAGCGGATCCATCTTCCACCGGGAATTTTCTGTCCTGGGAAGACGGATCGCGTCGGCGGGCAGCGCATGGTTTAAGACCCAGCTTGTGATCATGGCGGTGACGGCCATGATCTGTACCCTGGGACTGACCCTTCTGGGGAATCCGTATTCGGTGCTGCTGGGCCTGGGGATCGGGCTCCTGGACGCCCTTCCGGTGTTCGGGACCGGAGCGGTGCTGGTCCCCTGGGGAGCCTTCCTTCTCCTGGAGCGCCAGTGGTGGAGGGGGGCGGTGCTCCTTTTTATCTACGGCCTCTGCTATTTTATCCGGCAGTTCCTGGAGGCAAAGCTCATGGGAAGCCGCATGGGCCTTTCGGCGCTGGAGACCCTGTTCTCCATGTATGTGGGCCTGGAACTGTTTGGCGTGTCCGGCTTTTTTTTAGGGCCTGTGGGCTTGCTCATCATTGAGGATCTGGTGAAGCTCTACGGAGAGGATGGGGAAAGCCGTTGACTTTACTCATCTGACGTATTATCATAGACGTATTCCGGGTCCTCTGGCAGCCGGAGCTTCCGGAGCCGGGGACCATCGATCTGTTTACGCGGGGGAGAAAGAAAATGAATGAGAGATCTGGATCGAATCTGAAGGCCAAGCTGATCCTCTTAGCCGGAGTGTTCAGCTGTTCCATGTCGTCGGCGTTTTTCCGGTATATGACAGCGCCCAGTACCATTGCAGCCACCTACCGGCTGGGCTGGACGGTGCTTTTGCTGACGCCGCTTATTTTTTCCAAAAGGGAGACCAGGAAAGAGCTGCTTTCCTTAAAAGGGAAGGATCTGGCTTTCTGCGGCCTTTCGGGCCTGTTCCTGGCCATGCACTTTGTGGTATGGTTTGAGTCCCTGAGCAACACGTCCATTGCCAGCTCCACGGTGTTAGTCAATACGGAGGTGGCCTTTGCGGCCTTCGGATACCTGATCTTTTTCGGAAAGAAGATCCGGAAAAAGGAGATCCTGGCCATCGGGATCGCCTTTCTTGGAAGCGTGGTCATCGCCATGGCCGATACGGGAGGCGGAGCCGGAAAGAACGCAGTCTTAGGCGATATCCTGGCTCTTTTAGCGGCCTTTTTCTCGGCCTGCTATACGCTGATCGGGACCAGGGAACGGAGCCATATGAGCACCATGGTGTATACATACGTCCTTTACTGGGGCTGCTTTTTATCCCTGCTGGTCTTCGACGCCGTTTCCGGCGTGCCCATGACCGGCTATGAGCCCATTAACTGGATCATGAGCCTGTGCCTGGCTGTGTTCTGTACCCTTTTGGGCCACAGCGTATTCAGCTGGAGCCTTAAGTTCTTAACGCCCACCTATGTGAGCACAGTGAAGCTGGCGGGGCCGGTATTTGCCTCCATCTCCGCGATCCTTCTGTTCGGGGAGATCCCGGGACTGATCCAGGTGGCGGGAGCTGCGGTTGTGCTGGCGGGCGTCTATCTGTACGCGAAAAATTCGTAGGAGGAGGACCATGGATCAGTTGGAAAAAGTGGGAAAAAAGCTCCTGGGCTCCCAGATCGAGGATTCCCTGATGGAGTACATATTAAATGAGCCGGTAGCCATCGGTGAAAAGCTCCCCAACGAATTTGAGCTGGCGGAAAAGTTCGGCGTGGGACGGAGCACCATAAGGGAGGCAGTGAAAAGCCTGGTATCAAAGGGCGTCCTGGAGGTGCGGAGGGGCTCGGGAACGTATGTGGTGAGTACCAGCTCCCTGGAGGAGGATCCTCTGGGGCTTGGCCGGTTTGAGGACAAATACCACCTGGCCCTGGAGCTTTTTGAGGTGAGGCTCATGCTGGAGCCGGAGATCGCCGCCCTGGCCAGCGAGTATGCGTCAGAGGAGGAGAAGGCGCAGCTTGAGTCTCTCTGCGACCAGGTGGAGCGCCAGTATACTGCCGGGATCAACCATATTAAAAAAGACATTGAATTCCATACCTGCATTGCAAAGTGCAGCCGGAACCGGGTGGTGGAAATCCTGATCCCCCTTATCAACTCCAGCGTGTCCACCTTTGCGACCCTGACCCGCCGGCAGCTGATGAAGGAGACCATTGAGACCCACCGGGCAGTGACCAATGCCATCCTGAAGGGAGATTCGGTGGGGGCCAGGTGCGCCATGATCATGCATCTGACCTATAACCGGCAGAAGCTCCTGGAGCTTCTGGAGGCCCAGGAAAAGGACTTGGAAGGCCGGAAAGAAGGGGAATAGGGCCAGGGGGCAGACGTCTGATGAGTGACGGCAGATGCCCGGCCGGACGTATTGTGCAGAATGAATGAAAACAGCGGGTCCCAGACGGGAGAGACCGCTGTTTTTTTGTGCGAAAAAGAGAAAACCAAGGAAGAACATCTGATGTATTGACAATAATAGTCAAAATAAGTACAATGAAACCAGGATGTCATAAGACATCTGATGTATTTAAGAGTGAATCCAAAGAGGTATGTAAAAACGGGAGGTATGTTCACTATGGAAGCTGTAGCTTTAAACCCCGGCAGGCTGGTAGCCGCCGCTGTGATCGGATTGGTACTGCTGCTGGTCCTGATCATCAAATTTAAGGTGCAGGCAATGGTAGCGATCCTGATCGGCGCCATCGCCATCGGTCTTCTGGCCGGAATGCCCTATGAGCAGATCGTAACAGCCGTCAATGACGGTATCGGAAACACATTAAAAGGAATCGCCCTGTTAGTGGGCCTGGGATCCATGTTCGGCGCGATCCTGGAGGTCTCGGGCGGCGCCCAGACCCTGGCTGTGACCATGGTAAAGCGGTTCGGAGACCAGAAGGCCGCCTGGGCCCTGGGCATCACAGGCCTTGTGATCGCCATGCCGGTATTCTTTGACGCCGGCCTGATCATCCTGATCCCCCTGGCCTTCTCTCTGGCCAAGAGGACGAAGCGTTCCTCTCTGTTTTATGCGATCCCGCTTTTAGCGGGTCTTGCGGTGGGCCATGCGTTCATTCCGCCCACACCGGGTCCGATCCTGGTGGCCAACATGTTAAATGTGGACCTGGGCTGGGTCATCGGCATCGGGATCTTCTGCGGTATCTTTGCCATGATCGTGGCAGGACCAGTATGGGGCTCCATCTGCGGAAAGAAATATATGGTTCCGGTCCCGGAGCATGTGGCAAACCAGGCAGATATGGATGAATCCAAGCTCCCTGGCTTCTGGACCATCGTCGGGATCATTCTGATCCCCCTGGTACTGATCATCCTGGACTCTGTGGCTGGAGTGGTCCCGGCCATGGAAAGCCTCCGTCCGATCTTAGGCTTCCTGGGTGAGCCCTTTGTGGCCCTTCTGATCGCCACCGTTGTGGCAATGGTGATCCTGGGCGTAAAACATGGATATACCATGCCGGAGCTGGAAAAGATCATGACAAAATCCCTGGAGCCCACAGGACTGATCCTTCTGGTAACAGCCTGCGGCGGCGTGCTCCGCTATATGCTCCAGTATTCCGGCCTTGGAGATATCATCGGCCAGGCAGTATCCTCTGCAAACCTTCCCATCGTTGTGGTGGCCTTTGTGGTGGCAGCCCTGGTAAGGATCTGCGTGGGTTCCGCAACTGTGGCTATGACCATGGCGGCCGGGATCATCGCGGCCATGCCGGAGATCGCGGGCCTGTCCCCCTTATATCTGGCCTGCACCACGGCGGCTGTTGCCGGAGGGGCCACTGTCTGCTCCCACTTTAACGATTCCGGCTTCTGGCTGGTAAAATCCCTGGTGGGAATGGACGAAAAGACAACGCTTAAAACATGGACCATCATGGAGACCCTGGTGGGAGGAACCGGCTTCCTTGTGGCCCTGATCATTTCATTCTTTGCATAAATAGTTCAGTTTTTCTCAGATTAGAAAAGGAGCGGCAGTTATGAAGTTAAAAAGTCAGGAAATGCGGGAGCTGGCTCCAGAGCTGGATCCCTTACGTATCGGTACGGGCTGGAAGCCGGAGGATCTTTCCAAGCCCCAGGTAATGATCGAGAGCACCTTTGGAGACAGCCATCCGGGCAGCGGCCATCTGGATATCCTGGTGGAAGAGGTAAGAAAGGGCGTGGAAGAGGCCGGAGGCCACGGAGCCCGGTATTTCTGCACGGATATCTGCGACGGCGAGAGCCAGGGGACCGACGGCATCAATTACAGCCTTGTGAGCCGTGAGATGATCGCCAGCATGATCGAGATCCATGCCAATGCCACGCCCTTTGATGCCGGCGTATATCTGGCAAGCTGTGATAAGGGGCTTCCGGGAAATCTCATGGGCCTGGCCCGGGCTGACGTTCCGGCCATCGTGGTCCCCGGCGGCACCATGAACGCCGGTCCCGATATGCTGACCTTAGAGCAGTTAGGCATGTACAGCGCCAGATACCAGCGGGGCGAGATCGACGAGGAAAAATTAAACTGGGCCAAATGCAACGCCTGTCCCAGCTGCGGAGCCTGCTCTTTTATCGGAACAGCCTCCACCATGCAGATCATGGCCGAGGCCCTGGGCCTGGCTCTTCCGGGAAGCGCCCTGATGCCGGCCACCAGCCCGGATCTTCTGGATTTTGCCAGGGAAGCCGGCCGTCAGGCCGTGAAGCTGGCGCTGACTCCGGGAATGAAGCCCAGCGAGATCGTGACTCTGGAGAGCTTTGAAAACGCCATTCTGGTCCATGCGGCTATTTCTGGAAGCACCAACTGTCTTCTTCATATCCCGGCCATTGCCCATGAGTTTGGGATCGAGATCACAGGAGATACCTTCGACCGTCTCCACAGGGGCGCCCATTATCTTCTGGATGTACGTCCGGCGGGAAGGTGGCCGGCAGAGGTGTTCTATTATGCAGGCGGCGTTCCGGCCATCATGGAGGAGATCAAGGCGCATCTCCACCTGGATGTGATGACCGTTACAGGAAAGACCCTGGGCGAGAATCTGGAGGAGCTGAAGCGGAACGGCTTTTATGAGAGATGCGGAAAATGGCTTTCCGAGTTCAATGGCCGCTATGGCGTGTCTCTGACAAAGGAGGATATCATCCGTCCCTATGATAAGGCCATCGGCACCGACGGAAGCATTGCCATTCTCCGGGGCAATTTAGCGCCGGAGGGAGCGGTGATCAAGCACACCGCCTGTCCCAAGGAAATGTTCAAGGCTGTTTTAAACGCAAGGCCCTTTGACAGCGAGGAGGAGTGCCTGGATGCAGTGTTAAAGCACAAGGTCCAGAAGGGCGACGCGGTGTTCATCCGCTACGAGGGCCCCAAGGGCAGCGGAATGCCGGAGATGTTCTATACCTCCGAGGCCATCAGCAGCGATAAGGAGCTGGGCCGCAGCATTGCCCTCATCACCGACGGCCGGTTTTCCGGCGCGTCCACTGGTCCGGTCATCGGCCACTGCAGCCCCGAGGCTGTGGACGGCGGTCCCATCGCACTGGTGGAGGAAGGGGATCTGATCGAGATCGACGTGATGGAGAGAAAGCTCAATATCATCGGGATCCATGGAGAGAGAAAGACCATGGAGGAGATCGACGAGATCCTAAAGGAACGGAGAAAGAACTGGAAGCCCAGGGAGAAGAAGTACCAGAAGGGAGTGCTGCGGCTGTTCAGCGAACACGCGGCAAGTCCCATGAAGGGCGCATACCTGGAGTTTTAAAGAAATAAAAATGAGAGGGGCAGGTCCGCCATGGGCCTGCCCCTTTGGCTGTTATTTACGCGGAAACCGTGTTTTTTATGGTTCCAGCAGCTCCAGATTGATGGATTTTTCTGTAAAACCGTATTTTCTATACATTTCATACGCCGCCGTATTTTTTGCATTGACCTGCAGCTCAATGGCGTCCATATTTTTTTCCGCCTTTAATCCTTTCAGAAAATCAAACATTTTATGTCCAACACCGGCTCCCCGGTATGCTTCGTCCACAGCCATCCGGTCCACAAAAATAAAATCGCGGGTGGTATGCGACGGACCTTCCACATGCTTAAACATGATCTGGAGGATCCCGATCACCTGGTTCTTTTCGTTTTCCGCAACGAAGAACGTATGGTCCTCTGCGGCCTGCTGAAACTCTTCCATTGACATCAGATGACTGGTATGTCTGTAAATATCCGGTCTCCATTCCACATGCATATCCTGTACCTGTGAAAGTATTTTTACAGCTGCTTCGTAGTCCCGGGCCATGGCTGCCCTGATCTGAATCTGCATGATCCTCCGCTCCTTCTATAAAGTTTTTACGGATCCGTGAACCCTGTACGCGCCCAGGTCTTGCCGCCTTGCCGGCCGCCGGTCCAGGGAAAGCTCCTGCGCCGCAGGGCAGGTACCCGCTGGGATCATTTTAGCATAGGGAAAGGGGATTGTCCATGGGGATGAGCCGGAGGAAGCTGGATGGCGGAACGGTTATAATTGACAAGGGTAGAAAAAGGAATATAATAAAAGAAAGTTCTGGGAAATCCAGGGAATCGGGGCGGTTCATTATGTGGATGCTGTTTGCAGTGCTTTCTTCGATATTTGCGGCGCTGACCTCCATTCTGGCCAAGGTGGGGATCGAGGGAGTGAATTCCAATCTGGCGACGGCGGTGCGGACGGTCGTTGTGCTCATCATGGCCTGGGGAATGGTATTTCTCACAGGCGGACAGTCCGGGCTTTCCAGTATCGGGAAAAAGAGCTGGATCTTCCTGATCCTGTCGGGCCTTGCCACCGGGGCATCCTGGCTGTGCTATTATAAAGCCCTCCAGATGGGAGACGCGTCCAAGGTGGTGCCCATTGATAAAATGAGCGTTGTGATCACACTGATCCTGGCGTTTGTGTTTCTTCATGAGAGCGTCACGCCGAAGACCGTTCTGGGCTGTGTCCTGATCGGTGCGGGAACGCTTTTGATGGTGTTGTAGAAATCGGGCATACAAAGGAAGGGAGGAATCTGGATCATGATCTATGAGGGACAGATCTGCCGGGGACCCATGGAACGGTCCTCATTTATGCTGCCAGTGGCTGTGGGGTGCTCCTATAACCGCTGCCGGTTCTGCAACCTGTTTAAGCATCTGAAATACCGGCAGCTTCCCATGGAACAGGTGGAGGAGGAGATCCTCCGGGTACGGGCCCTGGGAGGCGACCCGGAAACCGTATTTTTAGGGGATGGAAACGCCTTTGGCCTGGAGACAGGCCATCTGCTGGAAATTGCCGGGAAGATCCGGCGCTCCTTTCCTTCCTGCCGTTCCATCAACATGGACGCGACAGTGACCAATATCCGGCTGAAAAGCGATGAAGAGCTGAGGGCTCTGGCTGCGGCGGGAGTGGGTCATCTGTATCTGGGCATTGAAAGCGGCCTGGACGACGTTCTGGGGACCATGGAAAAGGACCACACCCTGGAACAGGCCTATGAGCAGATCCAGCGGCTGCGTGCTGCGGGGCTTATTTATGACGCCCATATCATGACAGGCATCGCCGGAAGAGGGAGAGGACTGGAAAATGCAGAGGCCACGGCGGAGTTCTTTAACCGGACCAGACCGGAGCGGATCATTAACTTTTCTCTGTTTCTGATAGCCGGAACACCGCTATATGAGGATGCGAAGGCCGGACGGTTTTTTCCGGCCAGCGAGCTGGAGAATCTGGAGGAGGAGCGGAGGCTTTTGCAGCTTATGGAGTGGGAGGGCCAGCGCGTGGCCTACGATGGATTCCACGACTGTATCACCTTCCGGGTCCGGGGAAGGCTTCCCGGGGAAAAGGAGAAGATGCTCGGAATGCTGGACGGAGCCATAAAAGTGTGGAAAGAGAAGGAACCGGTCTTTGCGTGGGCGGAGAGGATACCGGACGCAGTGATCCTGAAAGAGTGACTGGGCGGTATGAGAAATCATCAGAAGGTTTGACATAACCGGTTCTGTTCATTATAATAAGTACAGATGCAGCCATCGCCTGCCGCCCGTTCTGGGGACAGGCGATGTGCCATATTACAGGAATAAGGAGCAAAAACTATGACATTTACTTACCCGGCGGTATTTACCCCCCATAAAAACGGAAAGGGCTACCATGCATTTTTCCCGGACCTGGAGTGCTGCGAGGCAGACGGGCCGGATCTGGAGGACGCCATCGAGAACGCCAGGGATGCGGCCTGCAACTGGATCACCGTGGAGATGGAGGAATTTGACAGCGATCTTCCATTTTCTACCCATGTGGAGGATATAAAACTGGAAGAGGGACAGCTGGTGAAAATGATCTCTGTACGGATCAAGCTTCTTCCGGATAACGATTAAGCTTCCGGACGCCGTATATAGGGCGGCCGAAGAAATAATGACACGCTGCAGTCCCTGCCTGGACCGGGAGGAGTATATACTGGTCTGTGGGACAAAAGCCAGAAGAAAGAGAGGTATGGTTTTGAAGAAAAAGATCAATGTGTTCGACTATGCGGGAGACATCATGAAGGCTCTGGATAAGGGAGTCCTTATCACCACAAAGGCAGACGGGAAGGTGGATTCCATGACCCTGGGCTGGGGGACCCTGGGGATCGACTGGTCCCTCCCTGTGTTTACGGCTTATATCAGAAAGAGCCGCTTCACAAAAGAGCAGCTGGAGAAGAATCCGGAGTTTACCGTGAATGTTCCTTATGGAGCGTTTGATCCGAAGATCCTTGGGGTATGCGGCTCTAAATCCGGCCGGGATATGGATAAGGCAAAGGAGCTGGGACTTACGCTGGTGGATCCGGAGGTGATCTCTGTTCCGGCGGTCAAGGAGCTGCCGCTGACACTGGAGTGCCGGGTGGTCTGCGTGGAAAAACAGAATACAGATACCATGCCGGAGGAGATCTTAAAGGAACATTATCCCAGTGAGAAGCCGACTCCCTTTGGCGGTTCCCTGGAGAATTACCATTACGCCTTTTATGGCCAGATCGTAAGCGCATATATGATTGAAGACTAAAATGATATCAGGGGCAAAAGATCGATCCATCCGACGCAGGCCTGCCTGCGGGAGGATGTCTGAACTTAAAATGGAACAGGATAAAAACAGGAGAAAAAACGATGAATGTAAAAATCTATAAAGAAGCGGTCCCGTCCTTTGATGCAGCTGTGATCCCGTTTTCTGATGATCAGCTTCTAAATACAGAGCTTCCGGAGGTGATCTCCGGTCCGGTGAAGGCTGCCCTTTCTGCAGGCAAGCTGGCAGCCGCCTGCGGCTCGGTCTATGATCTGAATCTGTATCTGGATGGTTCCTTTAAAAAGGTAGTCCTGGTTTCACTGGGAGATGGAAGCTCCACCAACCGGGAGGTGTTCCTGGCCTTTGCAAAGGCATTAAAGCGCTGTAAGGACGCGTCTGCGGCCGTGACGGAGATCTTCCTGGACAATGCGGCGGAAATCACCCATGATCCGGAAATGGCCAAGAAGATCATGGAGCTCCCGCATCTGGTTTCCTATCAGTTTAACCATTACCGGTCGGTTCCAGTGGTAAACGGGATGGAGGAAGCGGCGGTAGTGACTTCCGCCGCCGGTATGGAAAGGCTTGCCAGGGAGGCTGCCCATGTGGCGGAAAGCACCCTGCTTGCCAGGGATCTTGTGAACCATCCGTCCATGTTCATGGATCCGGAGCAGCTTGCAAAGGAGTGTGAGGCCCTGGCAGAAGATCTGGGCATCGAGGTCCAGATTTATGATAAAAAACAGGCAGAAGAGATGAATATGGGGGCGTTCCTGGCCGTTGGAAGAGGATCCGCGGCAGAGCCCAGGCTCATTGTCCTCCGCTATAAAGGCGGAAAGGAGGAGGAGCCTCCGGTGGCCCTGGTGGGCAAGGGGATCATGTTCGATTCCGGCGGATACAGCCTGAAATCCAGGATGGAGACCATGCATGGAGATATGGGAGGCGCGGCAGCAGTGATCGGAGCGATCCGTGCCATCGCGCTGGAAAAGCTTCCTGTAAATGTAATCGCAGTGGTTGCTGCATGCAAAAACATGATCTCCGGTGATGCATATGTTCCCGGTGATATTTTATTTTCCATGAACGGAAAGAAGATCGAAATGCTCAATTCGGATGCAGAGGGCCGTCTGACCCTGGCGGACGCATTGACCTATGCGATCCGGAAGGAGAACGCCGGCTCCATCATCGACATCGCCACTCTGACAGGGGCTGCCCAGGGAGCTGTGGGAGTCAGGAGCTCGGCTGTGTTTTCCAATGATGAGGAGCTTTATGCAGAGGTGGAAGAGGCTTCAGAGCGGGCCTGCGAAAAGATCTGGCGGCTTCCGCTGGACAAGGAGCTTTTCCCTGTGATCGAATCTGAGGTGGCAGACATCCAGAACAGCGCCCAGGGAAGCACCATGGGCGGCGGCGCCATTGTAGCGGGACTCTTCCTCCAGGAATTTGTGGAGGATCATTCCTGGGTCCATGTGGATATTGCACCAGTCAGCTGGGAGTCAAAGGATATAGACTATTCGATCAAGGGCGCCACCGGCTACGGCGTGAGCCTTTTGTATGAGACAGTGAAGGTAATATCCAGATAAAAATCTTTTTTTGTGTTCTCACCTGGGGGACAGGGACGTTGTAAAATTGCGGCGCTCCTGTCCCCGGTTTATTTCTGTCCCATACGATATTTTCTCGAAAAGGACAGACGGATCCATTCTGCGCTTTGCTCCAGGACAGGCAGCCGCTGGCAGAGGAGAGGTTCTGTCCGGATACGGCAAAGGGTGGGAGAACTGGGGCGGAGGTACTTGCCGGGACGTCCGGAAACTGGTAAAATGGGGACATGGACAGGAGGTAGAAATGTGAGAAAAGAAAAGCTTGTTTATCATGGAAGCAATGCGGTTGTACAGGAACCCAGAATTCTGGTCAATGGTTACTATAAAGATTTTGGGTATGGATTTTATTGTACCAGCCTCATAAAACAGGCGAAGAGGTGGGCGTTGACAAAAAGGGGAGAATCGATTGTTAATTGCTATACTTATGTTCAGAATGGAGACCTGAATCTTTGTATCTTTAAAGAGATGACAGAAGAATGGCTGGAATTTGTAGTGAACTGCCGCAGAGACAGAGAACATAGATTTGATATTGTAGAAGGTCCTATGGCGGATGACCAGATCTGGGATTATGTAGAGGACTATATATCGGGGAATATTTCTAAAGTGGCTTTCTGGGAACTGGTCAGATTTAAATATCCAACACACCAGATTGCTTTTTGTACGGAAGAGGCCTTAAAAACTCTGTATTTTGAGGGGAGTGAAGTTCTGTGACAAATATTTATTTCCCAGATGAGGAAATCAGCAGAAATGATATATTTTTTGTCTGTTACATGATTGAACGGGTTGCAAGAAGACTTCATCAGCGCAACCGCTATGTGGTGAATCAGATTGGCAGAAAGAGTCTGGAACATCTGGTCAGCGTGGCAAACGTCCTCCATGCAGAAAATCCCCTGGCAGTCGAAAAAGACTGGATAGAAACATACCAACTGTCGGAGGGGACATTTCATGTGGATCGGGTAGACCCGGAGCTGGTAACAAAAATTCCTGGGCCTCTCCAAATGGGGAAAGTTTATGAGAGACTGATCCACGATACAAAGAAGCCGGGAGAATCCGAGGTAGACGGAATAATCCGGGTTTATAATCATGAGATTTGTGATGTGATCGATAATTATAACTGCAGTGCATATTATGAGCCGTCCTATGTAATTGCCAGGGCGTATTATGAGGGCGGTTTTTAACGGAGAAAACATTCCAGGGAGGAATAGATCATGGACATAAATCACGACACAAAAAAGCTTTTTATGTACGCCATACTCTGCCTGTCGCTGGCCGTGGGCTTAAGCAGCGGGGTATTTTTCCAATTACTTTAAGGAGGTATTTGCCGTCGATTCGGTCCAGCGCGGGCTTTTAGAGATACCCAGGGAGACGCCTGGGATCCTGTGCGTGGTGATCCTGACGGCTCTTTCGGGGCTCGGAAACCTGTCCCTGATGGTCATGGCCTACGGCTTCTGTACCCTGGGACTGGCAGTTCTGGGCCTTTTATCGCCGTCATATTTTATCATGCAGATCTTTCTTTTTTCCTTTTCCCTGGGAGAGCATATGATGATGCCCCTGCGGGACAGCATTGCCATGGATCTGTCGGGAGAGGGGAAAACGGGAACCTTTTTAGGACAGCTTAAGGGAAGGATGACCTTGTCATCCATGGCCGCGTCGGCGGCTGTCTTTATTGGATACCGAACCGGGATCTTCTGGTTCGGGAACGGCGTGATCCCGTCCTTTGTGGCGGGGCTTCTCTTTACTGCCGCCGGTCTCTTTTTTGCAGTCCGGCTCAGAAAAACAGCTCCGGAGCTCAATGTGCCCCGGGCCAGGAACACCGGCCGCCGGGATACCTTGCATATCCGGAAGCGCTACATTCCCTATTATCTGATCACCGCCGTTTACGGCTGTCAGAAGCGGATGCGGATCGTATTTGCGCCCTGGCTCATTGTGGAGCTTTTAGCCATGGGAGCGGATACCCTGGCGCTTTTAGGCATGGCTGCCCATCTGATCGGGAGCCGCTTTTCCCCAGTCATCGGCCGGATGCTGGACCACCTGGGAGTTTCCAGATCCCTGGCCATAGAAGGCGGATACTTTGCCGGAGCGTTTCTCTTTGCGGCCTTTGCAGCCTGGGGCGCGGCTTCCGGCCGGTTCGGGGACGGACCACTGGGAGCGGTCCTGGTTTTCCTGGCCTATATCCTGGTGATGCTGACAGATCATTTTAATACTGTCCATACGGTGATGATGAAGCAGCTGAGCCTGCGCCCGGAGGATGTGATGGGAAATCTGTCTCTGGGCTTAAGTGTGGATCATGTGCTGGCAGTGACGGTATCCGGCGGCTTCGGGGTGATCTGGAAGGTATGGGGTCCACAGTATGTGTTCTTACTGGCAGCCGCCTGCAGCGCGGTGCATCTGGCTGTGGCCGGATACCTGGAGAGGTCGGCGATCTTAAAGAAGAGATAAAAAATACGGCCCGCCTTATGGGCGGGCCATGGCCAGGGGCCGCAGCGTATTTCCTACGCCGCGGCCTCCGTTTCGTTCTGGGAAACACGGCGGCTGCGGAGCCGGTATGCCAGATGGCTCATCAGAGCCGCAGCAGCGGCTGCACCGGCCCAGCCCAGTCCCAGGGAATAAAGCGGGAACGTATGGCAGAGGTCGGAGAGGAAGCCCAGAGGCATGTGCATGTTGTAATCCAGGCAGTAAACGCAGCTTACGATACCGGTGACAGTGATGACAGCCGGGTACATATACGGATTTTTTCCCAGCTTTTCATCCAGGAGTCCCAGGATGATGAGGACGATGGATACCGGATAGATGGCGTTTAACACCGGTACGGAGATCCCAAGGATCGTATTTAAGCCCTGGTTGCAGACCACAAAGGAGAAGCCGGCGATCAGGTACACCCACTGTCTGTATTTCAGACGGTCAGTGAGGGAAGAGAAGAACTGGGAGATGGAGGTGATGAGCCCCACGCAGGTGGTCAGGCAGGCCAGGGTGAAGATGGCGGCCAGAAGCACGGCACCCACGTCTCCGAACAGCTGTTTTACAATGAGGCGGAGCACCACAGCCCCGTTTTCCGGGATGGCATAAACGGCAGAGCTTTTCATTCCCATATAGGATAGCATCAGGTACACTGCAGAAAGGATGGCTCCAGCAGCCAGACCGGCGCGGGTGGTGTAATGGATCAGATCGTTCTTTTTCTCAACGCCCAGGGACCGCAGGGTGGTGGCGATCACAAGGCCGAAGTTTAAGGCTGCGATGGTGTCCATGGTCTGGTAGCCTTCCAGGAAGCCCTTGACCATGGGGTTCGCCTGGTAGTCCGCCTGGGCGGCGGCAACTCCGGCGTCGCCGCGGAGAACAAACTGGACAAACAGGAAAAGAAGAAGGAGCAGAAGGCTGGGAGTCGAGGAATCTGCCGATCCTTTCCATCAGCTTGCTGGGGGTCAGGGCCAGCCATCCGGCGGTCAGGAAAAAGACCAGGGAGTACAGCAGCATAAATACAGGGAGGGGGGCTCCAGAGGGAAGATACGGAGCCACGGCCATCTCAAAGGGGACTGAGGCGGCGCGGGGGATCCCAAGGCCTGGTCCGATGGAGAGGTAGATCAGGATCGTGAACACCACAGCAAAGCGGGCGTCTACCTTACGGGCCAGCTTATCCAGACCGTCAAATTTTGCCACAACGATGACGCCGAGGACTGGAAGGATCACGGCGGTGATCAGAAAGGCCGCGATGGCAAAGGGCATTTTTTCCCCGGCATTCTGTCCCAGGAACGGCGGGAAGATCAGATTTCCGGCTCCGAAAAACAGGGAAAACAGCATAAAGCTCATCAGGACCATTTTTTTCTTACTCAGTTTCATAACATTTCCTCCTGGATACTCATTTCTGCCCATGGCGCGCTTTTCCATGAAACAGGAAAGAATTCTGCTCTTGCAGGATTCTCCGCCTGCGGCGGGTCGCATTTGCGACGAAATTCCATACCGCCGCAGTGCGATTCTGCACGAAGTGCTTTTTTATTTGATAGGAATTTCCTATCAAACAAAAAAAGCCGTCCTCATAAAGGACGACTTTAAAATCGTGGTACCACCTTAATTCTCAAGCACAGCTTGACTCTTATACCGCATCAGACAATGCGTATCACCGATAACGTGGCTTAACCCCGGCGCACCTACTTCGTTCAGATTGCTTCTCAGAGATGATTTCACCGTTCCGCTTCAATGACAGTTTCCACCAGCCACTGCCTCTCTGGAAGATCCACGGACGACTACTTGTTCTCGTCAGATGAATTTATCATGTTGACACCGAGTATAGCACAGCCAGATGGCTTTTTCAAGGGCTTTTCCAAAAATATTTCCGTTATTTTGCACAAAAAGCAACTGGATTATAAAGCGGTTTTCACAAAAACATCATAGATGGCCCGGATGGCGTTTTCAAAATCCTCATCCCGGATCCCGATGATCACGTTCATTTCCCGGGAGCCCTGGTCGATCATCTTCACATTGATGCGGGCATGGGAGAGGGCTGCGAAGATCCTGGCGGCGACGCCCAGATTGGAGCGCATGCCCCGTCCTACTATGGCGATCAGCGCCAGATCGGATTCCAGATCGATGGAATCTGGATGGACTGCCCGGTGGATGCCGGAGATGATGGCCTGCTCCCGTTCCTGGAATTCGCTCTGATGGACGTATACGGTCATGGTATCGATCCCAGAGGGCAGATGCTCAAAGGAGATATTGTTTTTTTCAAGGACCTCCAGGACCTTTCTCCCGAATCCGATCTCTGAGTTCATCATGGCCTTATCGATGACGATGGAGCAGAAGCCCTTCTTTCCGGCCACGCCGGTGATGGTGTAGGAGGGCTTTTTGCTGGTGCTCTCCACGATCATGGTCCCAGGATCCGAGGGGCGGTTGGTGTTTTTGATATTGATGGGGATCCCTTCCTTGCGCACCGGGAAGATGGCGTCCTCGTGGAGCACGTTGGCGCCCATGTAGGACAGCTCTCTGAGCTCCCGGTAGGTGATGGTCTCAATGGGGGCGGGATCCTCCACGATCCTGGGGTCGGCCACCAGGAAGCCGGAAACGTCGGTCCAGTTTTCATAAAGGTCGGCGTGGAGGGCGCGGGCCACCAGAGAGCCGGTCACATCGGAGCCGCCTCTGGAAAAGGTGGCGATGGAGCCGTCGGGCTTTGAGCCGTAAAAGCCGGGGATCACCGCCTGCTTCATGGAAGCAAGCCGGGCCTCCAGCTCGTCGTTGGTCTTTTCCGGTAAAAATACGCCGTTTTCATCAAAAAAGACCACGTCTGCGGCGTCCACAAAGGGGAAGCCCAGGTAATGGGACATGATGATGCCGTTTAAATATTCGCCCCGGGATGCAGCGTAGGCCCTTCCGGCTTTATTTTTAAAATTTTCTTCGATGGTGTCAAATTCAAAGTCCAGGTTAAGGTCCAGATCCAGGCCGTTTATGATATCGTCGAACCGCTTTTTGATCTGGTCCAGGATCCGCTTATAGCTCTGTCCCGCAGCGCAGGCCTCATAGCACTGATATAGGAGGTCTGTGACCTTTGTATCCTTTCCGTCCCGTTTCCCAGGGGCAGAGGGGACCACATAGCCTCTGGCCTTATCTGCATCGATGATGGCTTTTACTTTTTTGAACTGTCTGGCGCTGGCTAAAGAGCTGCCGCCGAATTTAACTACTTTTTTCATAATCGATTCTGTCTCCTGTATATGTCGGCTTAATGTATGATCTTGGGGGTGGGGAAGTATTCAAATAAAACCTTGGCCACCAGCTTGTCTTTGGAAATGTAGGGGTTTTTCCAGTATCTGGCATCTGCGGAAAAATTCCGGTTGTCTCCCATCATGAAATAGCAGTCCTCGGGGACCTCAAAGTGCATGGTCTCTCCCTGGTTCATCTCTTCCGCCAGATAAGGCTCCTCCAGAGGCGTTTCAGACCCGTTTAAATACACCTTATCATCGATGATGTCGATGACGTCTCCGGGAAGGCCGATGACCCGCTTCACATAATAAACGGTCTTGGCCCGTTTTCCCAGCTCATAGCCGCAGGCCGGGCAGACCGCCGGGTCCTCGCCCTCACCAATGGCCGTACATCTGGGGCACTGCCAGCCGAATACGAAAATGGCCACGTCCCCGCGTTCCGGATCGGCGAACTTATAGTGGAGCCTGGAGCCGATGACGCGGCTGTGGGCCATAATGGTGTTTTCCATGGAACCGGTGGGGACCTCGCTGTTGGCAATGACGAAGGTGGTCAGCACGAAGGCGATGACAGCTGCGGATACTAACACCTGGATCCAGCTTATGAGCTCCGCCTTCCAGCCGGTTTTTGGCTCCTTCTTTTTCCGGCTTTTGTTCTGGTCTAATTCTTTGTTTTCATTTTCCATATTGATCAACCTCGTGAATTCCTGATAATGCAGTGCACAAAAATGCAATATATTGAGTTTAGAATACTTTTTCAAGTTTCGCAAGGACTTTTAGAAAAACATAAGAAAAAAATATGCGGAGGAGGGTTATGGCTTGTATCAGGAACGGGAAAATGGTAGAATGAGGGTATCGGATTCACAGATATCTGGAAAGGGATTATGAAATATTCTGGAAACAGGGGGCGTTTTATGGAAAAAATATTATATGATCAGATGGACTGGGCGGGGATCGAGGAGATCGTATATTCAGAGAGCAGCGATCCGGGAAGACTCCTGGGGGCCCATGTGGTAAAGGAAGGGCTTCTGATCCAGGCGTTTCTTCCGGGGGCAAGGACCGCGGCTGTGAAGCTTGGAAAAGAGAAATTTCCTATGGAAATGGCTGACGAGGCCGGCTGGTTTGCCGTGCTTTTTGAGGATAAAAGGGAGCTGGAGCCATACAGGCTCATAGCCGGATATGAGGACGGGACAGTGGCCGAGACCGAGGACCCGTACAGCTTCCGGTTCCGCTCCAGGTTTAAGGACGAGGAGCTTAAAAAGCTGGAGGCTGGGATCTATTACGATTCCTATGAAAAGCTGGGAGCCCATCCAGTGTCTGAAAACGGGGTCAGAGGCGTTCATTTTGCAGTCTGGGCGCCCGGGGCCATGCGGGTCAGCGTGGTGGGAGACTTTAATATGTGGGACGGAAGACGCCACCAGATGATCCGTCTGGGCGGCTCCGGCGTCTATGAGCTTTTTATTCCTGGAGTAAAGCCGGGAGACCTTTATAAATATGAAGTCAAGACCAGGGCCGGAGAGCCCATGCTGAAGGCCGACCCTTACGCAAATTATGCGGAGCTGCGGCCCGATACGGCGTCAGTGGTCTGGGACCTGGGCCGTTATAAGTGGAGCGATAAGGAGTGGATGGACCGAAGAGCAAAGACCGATACGAAGACAGCGCCCATGTCGGTCTATGAGGTACATCTGGGCTCCTGGATGCGGAAGCCGGCGGAGCTGGATGAAAACGGAGAGGAAAAGAACGGCAGCCAGTTTTATAATTACCGGGAGACCGCAGAAAAGCTGGCTTCCTATGTGAAGGAAATGGGCTATACCCATGTGGAGCTTTTGCCGGTGATGGAGCACCCCCTGGATGCCTCCTGGGGCTACCAGGTAACCGGCTATTATGCCCCCACCAGCCGCTACGGGACCCCCGACGATTTTAAGGCCTTCATGGACCATATGCACAAAGAGGGGATCGGCGTGATCTTAGACTGGGTCCCGGCCCATTTCCCCAGGGACGCCCATGGCCTGGCCTCCTTTGACGGCACCTGCCTGTATGAGCACCTGGATCCGCGTCAGGGTTCCCATCCCCACTGGGGGACGCTGATCTACAATTACGGGAGACCCCAGGTGTCCAACTTCCTGATCTCCAACGCCCTGTTCTGGGCAAAGGAGTACCATGCCGACGGGATCCGTATGGATGCGGTGGCCTCCATGCTGTATCTGGATTACGGAAAGAACGCCGGAGAATGGGTGGCCAACATGTACGGCGGCCATGAAAACCTGGAGGCTGTGGAGTTCTTAAAGCATCTGAATTCTGTATTCCATAAAGAGGCAAAGGGAGCGGTCCTCATTGCAGAGGAATCCACGGCCTGGCCCCAGATCACGGGAAATGTGAAGGAAGGCGGCCTGGGCTTTGATTATAAGTGGAATATGGGCTGGATGAACGATTTCCTGGGATATATGCAGTGCGATCCCTATTTCCGGAACCAGCACTACGGAGAGCTGACCTTCAGTATGCTCTACGCATACAGCGAGAACTTCGTCCTGGTGTTCTCCCATGACGAGGTGGTCCACGGAAAAGGCTCCATGGCGGGAAAGATGCCGGGAGATACCCAGGAAAAGAAATTTGCAAACCTGCGGGCCGCTTACGGCTTTATGACAGGCCATCCGGGGAAAAAGCTTTTGTTCATGGGCCAGGAATTTGGACAGATGGACGAGTGGAATGAAAACCGGAGCCTGGAATGGGAGCTTTTGCAGTATCCGGTCCATAAGGAGATGCAGGAATATGTGAAGGCGTTAAACCATTTATATACGACCCAGCCGGCTCTTTACGAAATGGATTATGAGCCCGAGGGCTTCGAGTGGATCAACTGTACCTACAATGACGAAAACATCGCCATCTTCATCCGGAAGACGAAGCGGCCCGAGGACACCCTGCTCTTTGTCTGCAACTTTGTTCCCGTGGCTCATGAGAAATTCCGGGTGGGCGTGCCCTTTGCCGGAAAATATAAAGAGATCTTAAACAGTGATTCTGTAAAATTTGGCGGAACGGGTGCAACAAATCCCCGGGTCAAGGCGTCTAAAAAAGAGGAGTGGGATGCCAGGGAGCATTCGATCTCCATTACCCTGCCGCCTTTAGGCATCTGCGTGTTCCAGTGTACGCCGGTGAAGGAGGAGCCGAAGAAGGAGACGGGTAAAAAAGCTGCCGGGAAAAAGGAGACCGCCGGAGCAGCCAGGAAAAAGACTGCCGGGGAAAAGCCTGCGGCAGCGAAAAAGCCGTCCCGGACTCCCGGACCGGTGGAGGCCGCCGGAAAGAAGGCAGCAGATGCTCTGGACAGGATCTCCCAGAAGGTGGGCGGCCTGATCAAAAAGACGGCCCAGTCCGGAGGGCAGCAGGAGAACAAAGAATCTGTGCATAAGGAGGAACGCTGATGCTGAAGATCCAGATCATGGACATGCTGCTTCCCTGGCTTCTTAAGACCGGCGGGAAGCTCCTGATCACCGTTTTGATCGCCGTCATTGGCTATAAGGTCATCCGCGCCATAAGAAAGGGCGTCGGAAGGTCCATGGAGAAGGCTGGTCTGGAGGTCACACTGAGGAAGTTTCTGGACGCGCTTTTATATGCCGTGCTCATCGGGCTCCTGGTGTTCATGGTGGCCGAGGAGCTGGGGATCAAATCCTCCTCCCTGGTGACCATTGCCGGAGCCGTGACCCTGGCCATGAGCCTTTCCCTTCAGAATACCATGGCAAACTTTGCCGGAGGCGTTCTGGTGCTCTTTTTAAAGCCCTTCAAGGCAGGAGACTATATCGTCACTAAGGATGGGGAGGGGACCGTGGAGTCCATCGGACTGGTCTATACGACCCTTCTGACCATTGAAAACAAAAGGATCGTGATCCCCAACAGCAGTATCTCCAATTCTCCCATCACCAACAGCACGGGAGAGGAAAAAAAGAAGCTGGTCTTAAACATCGGCATCGGCTATTCTGCCGATCTGAAAAAGGCAAAAGAGATCCTCAGACGGCTGTTTGAGGAGCATCCGGCCATCCTTAAGGAGGACGGGATCCTGGTGGTGGTGGACAGCCTGGGTGAGAGCAGCGTAAACTTAAGCGTCCGGGGCTGGACCCTGACGGAGGAGTACTGGACCGCCAGATGGGAGCTGACGGAAGCGGTGAAGCTGGCCTTTGACGAGGAGGGGATCGAGATCCCGTACAATTACCTGAATGTTCATTTAACTGAGAAACAAAAACAGTCCGGCCAGGCCTGACAGCCGGGCGGAGATTCCAGGGGAGGGAACAGCTATGGTAAAAAAGGCGGCAGAATTTGCCAGGAAGGTACATGAAGGGAAGCTTCGGAAGGGCAGTATGGTCCCGTATATCGTCCATCCCTTTGAGGCGGCTGTGATCGTTTCCGGGATGACCGACGATCCGGAGGTCATCAGCGCCGCCCTCCTCCATGATGTGATCGAGGACGCCGGGATCTCCTATGAGGAGCTGAAAATGCAGTTCGGGTCCCGGGTAGCCGACCTGGTGCTGGCAGAAAGCGAGGACAAATCCAGGACCTGGAAGGAGCGGAAAAGCGCCACCATTGAAAAGCTCAGATCGGCAGGACGGGCGGAAAAGCTCATCTGCCTGGGAGACAAGCTGAGCAATCTAAGGAGCACTGCCGCGGACATGCTGCTCCGGGGCGATGGAGTCTGGCAGAAATTCCGGGTCACAGATAAAAATGAGCACGCATGGTATTACCGCGGCGTATTTGAACAGCTTGGGGAACTGAAGGAAGAACTGGCATATCAGGAATCTGTCTCCCTGCTCCACAGAATATTTGACCAGGAGGAAGAAAAAGACCAATGAGAAAACTGAAGAAATTTTTACTGGGAGCCGCCGCCCTGTTCCTGGGCGTGACCGGAACGGCGGCCGCCTCCTTTCCAGCCTATGCGGACGGAGCCATGGGGGCCGTTTACAGGGCCCATATCCATGGCCGCGGCTGGACAGATATGGCAAAGGATAATACATATGTAAACGGCCCGAAGGATACGTATGTGACGGCAGTCGCCGCCTCCCTGGAGAACCAGCCCGAGGGCATGACCGGCACCATTGCCTACCAGGTGAACTTAAGCGGCTCCGGCTGGATGGACTGGCAGGAGAACCTTGGAGAGGCCGGGGCCACAGACACCGACAAGCCCCTGGAGGCAGTGCGGATGCAGCTCACAGGCCAGCTTTCCGAAAATTATGACCTTTACTATTCCGTCCTTCAGAATGGAGCCTGGACAGCTCTGGTAAAAAATGGCGAAACCGCCGGAACAGAGGGCCAGGGACTCCGGGTGGACGGTATCCGCCTTGCAGTGACCGGAAAGGACGCAGGGCTGCCGCCGGAGGGGACCCATATGGGCCGGTATATCGACCCATCGAAGCCCATGGTGGCCCTGACCTTTGACGACGGGCCCTCGGCCCATACGGCCAGGATCTTAGACTGCCTGGAGGCCAACGATGCCAGAGCTACCTTTTATATGGTGGGAAACCGTATGGGAACCTACCAGTCCACAGTAAAGCGCATGGTGGATATGGGCTGCGAGCCGGGCAGCCACACCTGGGACCACACCTATATCACGAAGCTGTCCCAGGAGGGGCTGTTTGCCAATCTGAACCGGCTGGACGACACGCTCCAGTCCATTGCCGGAGTGCGTACCGTGACCATGCGCCCGCCGGGAGGCTTTGTAAGCGACAATGCAAAGCAGAATTTGGCAAAGAAGGGCGTTCCCGCCATTCTCTGGTCCATCGACACCCTGGACTGGAAGACGAAAAATGCCCAGAATACCATCAATGTGGTGTTAAGCAGCGTAAAGGATGGTGACATCATCCTGATGCACGATCTCTACGGTACATCCGCTGACGCAGCGGTGGTCCTGATCCCTGAGCTTAAAAAGCGGGGCTACCAGTTGGTGACGGTCAGTGAAATGGCATCGTTACGCGGCGGCATGACGCCGGGACAGGTATATCACAGCTTCCGTCCATAGGAAAAAGAATGGGAGCATGAGAGACCGCAGACGGTCCGCTTATGACGGGAGCTGCCAGGATCCGTTCCGGCAGCTCTGCCTTAAGGGCGGCCTGGTCTGCGGCCTTTTTATATAGGGAACCGGCAGAGCCCAGTCCCAGGAGCAGCAATAGAAGCCAGAAGACGGCGTGCTCGGGCAGTCGTTTCAAAAAAATCCCCCCATATCCAGGTCTGATAGTACAGGATATGCGGGGGATCTTTCTTTTATGCGGACAGCGGGCCTGCCGCTACCACACGGCCACAGTGCCGTCGGTCCTGGGCTCGGTGGCTCCGCAGAGGGTGCCATCGTCGTCTCTTAAGATGATCTGGCCGCGGCCGAATTCCAGGCTGTTGACCGGGATGGTTATGTCATGGCCGGTACGGGTCAGCTTGTCAGCCATCTCGCTGTTATAAAGGCGCTCCAGGGAGATCTTCTTTTCTCCGGTCCACATCCATCTGGGGGCGTCCAGGGCCTCCTGGGGATTCATATGGAAGTCGATCATATTGGTCAGCACCTGCACATGGCCCTGGGGCTGCATAAAGCCGCCCATGACGCCGAAGGGGCCCACGGCCTTTCCGTCCTTGGAGAGGAAGCCGGGGATGATGGTGTGGTACGGCTTTTTGCCGGGAGCCACACAGTTTTCCATGGTCTCGTCCATGGTGAAGTTATTGCCCCGGTTGTGGAAGACGATGCCTGTGCCCGGAAGGACGGTTCCGGAGCCAAAGCCGCAGTAGATGGACTGTATGTAGCTGATCATGTTGCCGTCGCCGTCGGCTGCATTTAAGTAGACCGTATCGCCGCAGTAGGGAGTTCCGGGCTTGGGCTCCAGGGCGGTGCTCCCGATGAGGGCCCGGCGTTTTGCCGCATAGTCCCTGGATAAGAGCTGCTCCACCGTGGGCTTCATGGCTCTGGGATCGGCCACATACCGTTTTCCGTCAGTGAAGGCAAGCTTTAAGGCCTCCATGATCTTATGGGCCGTTTCCGGATCGTCGTGGCCTGCGGAAAGGTCCATGCCCTCCAGGATATTTAAGGCCATGAGGACAACGATGCCGTGGCCGTTGGGCGGGATCTCCCAGACGTCATAGCCTCTGTAATTGGTGGTGATGGGTTCCACCCACTGGGCCTTGTAGGCGGCCAGGTCCTCTTTCCTCAGATAGCCGCCGGTCTTTCTGGAATAGCTGTCGATGGCGTCGGCAATGGCTCCCCGGTAGAAGGATTCGCAGTTGGTCCTTCCAAGCTCCTCCAGAGTTTCGGCCATGCCCTTATACTTAAAGATCTCACCGGCTCTGGGAGCGCGGCCGCCGATGGTGAAATCCGCTGCCCAGGCCTCGTAAAATTCTGGGGAGAGCTCTTTTTTAAAGGACTCGGCCAGACGGTTCCAGAGTGCGGATACCACGGGAGATACGGGGAAGCCGTCCCGGGCATAGGAGGCGGCAGGCTCCAGGATCTGGGAGAGGGACAGCTTTCCAAAGCGTTTGTTGATCTCCGCCCAGCCGGAGGTGACGCCGGGGACTGTAACGGCTCCCCAGCCGTATTTGGGCATTTCTGTGTATCCGGCCTGTTTTAAGGTATCTACGCTTAAAAGAGCGGGAGCCGGGCCGCTGGCGTTTAAGCCGTAAAGCTTTCCTTCGTGCCAGATCAGGGCAAAGCCGTCGCCGCCCATATTGCAGGACATGGGCTCCACCACAGCCAGACAGGCGGCTGCGGCCAGGGCTGCGTCAAAGGCGTTTCCGCCTTTTTTGATCATATCCAGGCCTGCCTGGGCAGCCAGGGGTTGGGAGGCGCAGACCATTCCCCGGCGGCCGTAGACAAGACGGCGGCGGGACGGATAGCGGTACTGGAGCGGGTCAAAATGAAGATCCATGAAATTTCCTCGCTTTCTTAATTGAGATAGTCTCTTACAAACTGTACCAGCACGGCGGTTCCGGCGGCGATACAGTCTTCGTCAAATGTATTTTTGGAATTGTGGATCCCATGTCTGGTATTGGGATCACTGTTTCCCGAGCCTAAGCGGAACTGGGCGCCGGGAGCGTATTCCGGGAACAGGCAGGAGAAGTCCTCGGAGCCCAGGGAGGGGCTGTCGAAGGTGAAGATCCGGTCTGCGCCGATGGTCTTTTCTGCGGCCGCTGCCACCAGATCGACGACAGTATCGTCGTTGACCAGAGGCGGCATACCGTCGCCCCAGGTGATCTCGCCCTTTCCGCGGAGGGTCTCCGCTCCCAGGGTCACGATCCGTTCCACGGACTGCTTCATGGACTCCCGAAGCTCCGGCGTCAGGGTCCGGAGGGTTCCCTGCATTTCCACAAAATCCGGTACGATATTGGCCGCCTTGCCGCCCTGGATGTTTCCGATGGTGAGGACGGCGGAGGAGATGGGATGGTTTTCCCTGGAAACGATGGTCTGGAGCTGGGTCAGCACATAGGCGCTGATCATTACCGGATCCACGAAATTTTCCGGGTGGGCCCCGTGGCCGCCTTTTCCGCTGATCTTAATATGGAAGAAATCGTTGGAGGCGCATCCAGGCCCTTTCTTTAAGGCAATGGTCCCGGCGTCGTATTCCGGAGACACGTGGAGGCCGATGAACACATCGGGCTTTGCGGCCCTTGTAAAATCACAGTCGATGAACTGCTTTGCACCGCAGCCCTTTTCCTCGGCCGGCTGGAAAAGGAACATGACGGTTCCAGAAAGCTCGTCCCGGATCTGGGAAAGGACCCGCGCACAGTATAAAAGCACAGTGGTGTGGATATCATGACCACAGGAATGGCAGACATTGGGAATTTCGGATGCAAATGGGAGCTCTGTCAGCTCCGGCATGGGCAGGGCGTCGATATCCTCCCGGATGGCCACGGTCTTTCCGGGCTTTTTGCCGCGGAGGATGCCGAGCACTCCGGTCTTTAAGCCGATCTCGGCTATCTCAATGCCGTATTCCGTCAGCTTTTCCCGGATCAGCTTCGTGGTTTCAAATTCTTCATTGCTGAGCTCCGGATGCTGGTGGATATGACGGCGGATAGCGGTCATTTCTTCATTCAATGGCAGGACCAGTTTCATGGTTTCCATAGGAGTTCCTCCTGTTTCGTTTGAATTTTCCAACATGTTTTTATTTTAAAACAGAATGCGGGAAAATACAATCCAAATTGCATGAAACATGGGGGAGCCGTCCCGGGGCCAGAAACCTGTTGCAATTTGCGACAAAAAATTTTATAATAAAATTTAATATTATCATGGGCATGATGTGGATACGGGGAATTGGGAGATCCTGGAGGCCCGGGTGAGGGAAGGTGTGAGCGTATGGAAGAAAAACTGAAAAGCATAGAAGTGGAACTGGAGGCTCCGGCGGATTTTACCAGTCCCGACGTGCTGTATGAGGATCTGGTAAAGAGCATACGGAAATATCATCCGTCTGACGATCTGGGCATGGTGGAAAAGGCGTATCAGATCGCCCGGGATGCCCACAAGGACCAGAAGAGAAAATCCGGGGAGCCATATATCATCCATCCCCTCTGCGTGGCGATCATCCTGGCGGACCTGGAGCTGGATAAGGAATCCATCATCGCCGGTATCCTCCATGACGTGGTGGAGGATACGGTTCTGACCGAGGAGGAGCTGGCGGCGATCTTCGGAAAAGAGGTGGCCCTGCTGGTGGACGGCGTCACAAAGCTGACCCAGCTGTCCTGGTCTGCCGATAAGGTGGAGATGCAGGCGGAGAACTTAAGAAAGATGTTCCTGGCCATGGCCAAGGATATCCGGGTCATCCTCATTAAGCTGGCGGACCGCCTCCACAACATGCGGACACTTCAGTACATGAAGCCGGAGAAACAGAAGGAAAAGGCCAGAGAGACCATCGAGATCTACGCGCCTCTGGCGGACCGTCTTGGTATTTCCAAAATAAAGATCGAGCTGGACGATCTGGCGCTGAAATACCTGGAGCCGGACGTTTATAATGATCTCCAGGAAAAGATATCCCTGACCAGCGAGGCCAGACAGAATTTCATCGACGAGATCATCCAGGAGATCAGCACCCACATGAAGCATGCGGAGATCGAATGCGAGGTCAGCGGCCGCGTGAAGCATTTTTTCAGCATCTATAAAAAAATGGTGAACCAGAACAAGACCCTGGACCAGATCTATGATATTTTTGCAGTGCGGATCATTGTGGATACGGTGAAGGACTGTTATGCAGCCCTGGGCGTGATCCATGAAATGTATAAGCCCATCCCGGGCCGGTTCAAGGACTATATCGCCATGCCAAAGCCCAATATGTACCAGTCCCTGCATACGACCCTGATCGGGAACAACGGCCAGCCCTTTGAGATCCAGATCCGGACTTTCGAGATGCACCGGACGGCAGAGTACGGAATCGCGGCCCACTGGAAGTATAAGGAAAGCGGCAGCGGCCACATTGCAGCCGGAGATGAGGCCAAGAAGTTAAGCTGGCTGAGACAGATCCTGGAGTGGCAGCAGGATATGTCGGACAACAAAGAATTCCTAAGCATGCTAAAGAGCGATCTGGACATGTTCTCCGACAACGTTTACTGCTTTACGCCCAACGGCGATGTGAAGGCCCTGCCCAGCGGCTCCACGGCCATTGATTTTGCCTACGCCATCCACACGGCTGTGGGAAATAAGATGGTGGGCGCCCGGGTCAACGGGAAGCTGGTGAACATCAACTATGTGATCCAGAACGGAGACCGGATCGAGATCATGACCTCCCAGAACTCCAAGGGCCCCAGCAGAGACTGGTTAAACCAGGTCAAGAGCAGCCAGGCGAAAAATAAGATCAATTCCTGGTTCAAGCAGGAGAGGAAGGCCGATAACATCATCAAGGGCCGGGAGCTGATCGACCGGTACTGTAAGGCCAAGGGAATCAACTTTGCCGATATCAGCAAGCCCGAATATATGGATAAGGTCTTAAAGCGCTATGCCTTCCAGGACTGGGATTCGGTACTGGCCTCTGTGGGCCACGGCGGCTTAAAAGAGGGCCAGGTCATCAATAAGATGGTGGAGGAGCGGGAGAAAAAGCTGAAGCGGGAAGTGACCGACGCGACGATCCTGGACACCATTGGAGACAACAACCGGGCGGCTGTGGTGCCCATGCGCGGAAAGAGCAAGAGCGGCATCGTGGTCAAGGGGATCCACGACCTGGCAGTGCGCTTCTCCAAATGCTGCAACCCGGTTCCGGGAGACGAGATCGTGGGCTTCGTGACCAGAGGCCGCGGCGTTACCATCCACCGGACCGACTGCATCAATGTGCTGAACCTGCCGGAAATGGAGCGGAACCGGCTGATCGATGCCGAATGGCAGGCGGAGGAGGATGAGAAGGGAACAGCCACCTACGCCACCGAGATCTCCATTTATGCCAATAACCGGATCGGCATGTATGTGGATATTGCCAGGATCTTCACAGAGCGGGAGATCGATGTGACCAATATGAACGCCCGGACCAATAAGCAGGGCAAGGCCACCATTACCATGTCCTTTGATATCCACGGAACAGAAGAATTAAATACTCTCATGGCCAAGATCCGCCAGATCGACGGGGTCTTAGACATCGAGAGGACCACAGGCTGATAAAAATACGGGGAGTCTGCCACGCCAAACGGCCGGCGGACTCCATCATCTTTGAAAGGGAAAGAAAACAATGAGCGGAATTTGTGTAAAAAATCTGACAGTGGGAATGGTAGAGACCAACTGCTGCCTGGTCTATAATGAGGAGACAAAACAGGCGGTGATCGTGGATCCGGGCGATGCAGCAGATGTGATCCGGGAGGAATGCCGGAAGCTGGAGCTTTCGCCGGAGCTGATCCTTCTGACCCACGGCCATTTTGACCACATTATGGCGGCAGAGGAACTGCGGAAGGAATGGGGAATTAAGATCTGTGCCTGCGAAAAGGAGCTGGAGGTCTTAAGGGACAGCAAAAAGAACCTGATGATGGATTATTACAGAAAGGATTATACCCTGGAGCCGGATCTGACGGTCTGTGACGGAGAGACCTTTGAGGCTGCAGGCGTGACCTGGAAGGTGATCGAGACCCCGGGCCATACCATCGGCTCCTGCTGCTACTATATCGAGTCTGAGGATCTTCTGTTTGCGGGCGACACCCTGTTCCGCACCTCCTACGGCCGGGTGGATCTTCCCACCGGAGATGCCATGTCCATGCTGGCTTCGGTGAAGAAGCTTTTAACGCTTCCGGAGACGGTGAAGGTATATCCGGGTCATATGGGCGTTACCTCCATCGAATATGAAAAGAAGCACAATCCCCTTGCGAGGTACTAAAAATGATCGGAATTTTACTGAATGATGCTTCCTATGAGCAGGACATCCGGGAGCTTTTAATGGCGTTCTATCCAGGAGAAGGCTTTGCCCATGAAAGGACCGGGGGCGTGGACTTTTATGTGGAAGGAACGTATGAGCTGGAGTCCGGCACATTTTCCCTGGATATCCTGGAAAATGAAGAGAAAAAGGCGGGAGCGGCATTTCCCATCTCTTATGAGAACCGTCTGGAAGCCAAGACTGCCATCAAACGGGAGCTTTACGGCCTTCTTTCTGCCCGTACCGGAAAGACTCTTCCATGGGGGACCCTTACCGGGATCCGTCCCACAAAGATCGCCTTAAGCCGGCTGGACCAGGGCGTTTCGGAGGAAGAGATCCGGGAATTCATGGAAAAGACCTATCTGACCAGCAGCGAGAAGATCGGCTTGAGCCTGGAGATCGCGGAGCGGGAAAAGGAGCTCCTGAGCCATATTGACTATGAAAACGGATACAGCCTGTATGTGGGGATCCCGTTCTGTCCCACCACCTGCCTGTACTGCTCCTTTACCTCCTACCCCATCGGGGCCTGGGAAAAGAAAATGGACCAGTACCTGGCCGCTCTTTTCAAGGAGCTGGATTATGTGGCGGAGACCATGAAGGGACGCACCCTGGATACGGTCTACTTCGGAGGAGGAACGCCAACGGCCTTAAAGGCAGAGGAGCTGGACGCCATCCTCACCCGGATCGAGGAGCGGTTCGATCTTTCTTCTGTGAAGGAGTTTACAGTGGAGGCCGGACGGCCCGACAGCATCACTGAGGATAAGCTGAAGACCCTGCGGGCCCACGGGATCTCCAGGATCTCCATCAATCCCCAGACCATGAAGCAGTCCACCCTGGATCTCATCGGCCGCCGCCATACGGTGGAGATGGTGAAGGAAAAATACCGTCTGGCGAGAAAGTTGGGCTTTGATAACATCAACATGGATCTGATCATCGGCCTGCCGGAGGAGGATATAAACGACGTGCGGGCCACCATGGAGGAGATAAAGGAGCTGGCCCCGGACAGCGTTACGGTCCATTCCCTGGCCATCAAGCGGGCTGCCAGACTCAATATCTTTAAGGAACGGTATGCGGACTTAAAGATCGAGAACACCCAGGAAATGATCGATCTGACGGCAGAATACGCCAGATCCATGGGACTGGTGCCCTATTATCTGTACCGCCAGAAAAATATGGCCGGCAATTTTGAAAATGTGGGCTACGCGGCCCCGGATAAGGCGTGTATCTACAACATCCTCATTATGGAGGAAAAGCAGACCATCGTTGCCTGCGGGGCCGGGACCACGACGAAGGTGGTATTCCCTGCGGAAAACCGTCTGGAGCGGGTGGAGAACGTCAAAGATGTGGATCAGTATATCGCCCGCATCGACGAGATGATTGGAAGAAAAGAAAAGATGCTTGAAAAACTGGATGGGCTGTCGTAAACTTACCATCAGACATAAAATATGGAGGAACGAGTATGGCGTTAAAGAAAAAGCCGGTGACCGGCATGAAGGATATCCTGCCCCAGGAAATGCAGATCCGCGATTATGTTCTGAACCAGATCAAGGAAACGTACCGCGGCTTCGGATTCTCTTCCATTGAGACTCCCTGTGTGGAGCACATTGAAAACCTGTTAAGCAAGCAGGGGGGAGACAATGAAAAGCTGATCTTTAAGGTATTAAAGAGGGGCGAGAAATTAAATTTAGAGGCGGCAGAGACAGAAAACGACCTGGCAGACAGCGGCCTGCGCTACGATCTGACGCTCCCGCTGTCCAGATACTATTCCAACAACGCGGCCAATCTGCCGTCTCCCTTTAAGGCGCTCCAGATCGGAAGCGTATGGAGGGCAGACCGCCCCCAGAAGGGCCGTTACCGCCAGTTTGTCCAGTGTGACATCGACATCTTCGGCGACGCCACCAGCCAGGCGGAGATCGAGCTGGTGCTGGCGACCACAACAGCTTTAAAGAAGATCTGTCCCAACAACCAGTTTGAGGTCCGCATCAACGACAGGAAGATCCTGCGGGCCATGGCCGTTTACAGCGGCTTCCCGGAGGAGGACATTGAAAAAGTGTTCATCACTGTGGACAAGATGGACAAGATCGGTGTGGACGGCGTGAGAGCGGAGCTGGTGGAAAACGGATATTCCGAAGAAACGGCGGATAAATACCTGGAGCTCATGGGACAGGTGACGGGTGACGCCGACGGAGTCCGCCGTATGGGAGAGATCCTTTCAGGCGTACTGGAGGACGGCGCAGCCGAAAATCTGGCGGAGATCATGGATACGGTCATGAGCGTGTCCGGCGGAGGCTTCGGACTGAAATTCGATCCCACCCTGGTCCGTGGCATGGGCTATTACACCGGCACGATCTTTGAGGTGGCCATGGAAGGCTTTGGCGGCTCTGTGGCCGGCGGCGGAAGATATGATAAGATGGTGGGAAGATTCACAGGCATGGATACTCCGGCCTGCGGCTTTTCCATCGGCTTTGAGCGGATCGTGGGGATCCTCATGGACGCCGGCTTTGTGGTTCCGGAAAAGAACGCCAGAGAGGCTTGGATGTATGAAAAGGGCATGGGAATGGAGCGTCTTTCTGAGATCCTCAAGGAGGCCATGGCTGCCCGCGCAGAGGGAAAAACGGTCCTGGTGACCCAGATGAACAAGAATAAAAAGTTCCAGAAGGAGCAGCTGGGAAAAGAGGGCTATACGGAGTTCAGGGAGTTCTATAAAGAGGAATTAAAGCGTTAGCAGGAGGAGAATATCATGGCAGAATCAATGGCAGGCTTAAAGCGTTCCTGCCGCTGTACAGAGGTTACAGAGGCAAACGTGGGCCAGGAGCTGACCCTTATGGGCTGGGTCCAGAAGAGCAGAAATAAAGGCGGCATCATCTTTACAGATCTGAGAGATCGCACCGGGATCATCCAGATCATTTTTGAGGAGAGCGACTGCGGAGCCGAGAGCTTTGCAAAGGCAGAGCGCTTAAGAAGTGAGTTTACCATCGCGGTGACCGGCGTGGTGGAAAAGCGTTCCGGCGCGGCCAACGAAAACTTAAAGACCGGTTCCATTGAGGTACGGGCAAAATCCTTGCGGATCCTTTCCGAATCCGAGGTTCCGCCGTTCCCCATTGAGGAAAACAGTAAGACAAGGGAAGAGGTGCGCTTAAAATATCGGTATCTGGACCTGCGCCGTCCGGATCTCCAGAGAAACATCCTGGTCAGAAGCCGTGTGGCTACCATGGTGCGCCAGTTTTTAGCAGATGAGGGATTTTTAGAGATCGAGACCCCTACCTTAATTAAGAGCACGCCGGAGGGAGCCAGGGACTATCTGGTGCCCAGCCGTGTGCATCCGGGGAACTTTTATGCCCTTCCCCAGTCTCCGCAGCTCTTAAAGCAGCTTTTAATGTGTTCTGGATTTGACCGTTATTTCCAGCTGGCCCGCTGCTACCGGGACGAGGATCTTAGGGCTGACCGCCAGCCGGAGTTTACCCAGATCGACATGGAGCTGTCCTTTGTGGATGTGGAGGACGTGCTGGATGTAAATGAGAGACTCTTAAAGAAGATCTTCAAGGAGATCTGTGGTTTTGACGTGCAGCTTCCCATCCAGAGAATGACCTGGAGAGAGGCCATGGACCGCTTCGGCTCGGATAAGCCGGATCTGCGGTTTGGAATGGAGCTTAAAAATGTGTCCGACGTGGTCAGGGACTGCGAATTTGTGGTGTTTAAGAGCGCCCTGGAAAACGGCGGTTCTGTCCGCGGCATCAACGCAGACGGCCAGGCCGGCATGCCCAGAAAGAAGATCGACGCTCTGGTGGAATACGCCAAGGGCTTTGGGGCCAAGGGACTGGCCTACCTGGCCATCCATGAGGATGGCTCCTATAAGTGCTCCTTCGGAAAGTTCATGAAGGAGGAGGAGCTGGACGCCCTGGTAAAGGCCATGGACGGAAAGCCGGGAGACCTGTTATTCTTTGCCGCCGACAAGGATAAGGTGGTATTCGACGTTCTCGGAAACCTCCGTCTGGAGCTGGCAAGACAGCTGGATCTTCTTAAGAAGGATGACTTTAAGTTCCTGTGGGTGACTGAATTCCCGCTTTTAGAGTACTCAGAGGAAGAGGACCGGTATGTGGCCATGCACCATCCGTTCACCATGCCCATGGAGGAGGATATCCCCCTTCTGGACAGCGATCCGGGCGCAGTGCGTGCAAAAGCATACGATATCGTGTTAAACGGAACAGAGCTGGGCGGCGGTTCTGTACGTATCCATCAGGGAGATATCCAGGAGAAGATGTTTGAGGTCCTGGGCTTTACGCCGGAGCGGGCCAACGAGCAGTTCGGCTTCCTTCTGGATGCCTTTAAATACGGCGTTCCGCCCCATGCCGGCCTGGCCTACGGCCTGGACCGTGTGATCATGCTGATGGTGGGAGCCGACAGTATCCGCGACGTGATCGCCTTCCCGAAGGTAAAGGACGCCTCCTGTCTGATGATGGAGGCTCCTTCGGAGGTGGATGTGAAGCAGCTGGAAGAGCTTCATATCGCTGTGGTTCCGGAGGAGAAGGAACAGGAATAAATAAGAATAAGATAAAGAGGGCACCGGCAGCAGCGGTGCCCTCTTATTTGGCTAGTGGGAAGAAATAGCTGTCCTGTTACACTTCCGGATGGAAGGTCAGAAGGAGCGGAAAAGAAAATACAGGATCATCAAAACGAATACGATATTTACACTGTTATATATAAGTGTACTATGTTTAGAATTGCGAACCTTTTCCAGGACATATATCTGGATGGATATCATGAGGAAATAGCGTATCACATCCAGAACGGTCGGAAGGATGGAGAGGGGGAAGACAGGATATCGGGGTCTTGTGTGAATAGAGGAAATGATCCCCAGGGCCAGGGCCGCTATAAAAGCTTTTTTATATTTTGGCTGCATTGAAAACTCCTATTCCTGCAATTCGCTGTTTGCAAGGCTGTCAAATTAAAAAGTACCATTCTCTTGTCCATCCAGCCCAGTATTAGGATCCGCTATATCCACTTACGGCCACAATTTATCACTTTGGTGTCTTCGTACCTTTATAGATTTTTATAAGAATCAATAAAAACTGTTTATATGGATGCAACAGGAGAAAAAGATTATCTAATATATATAATACATCGAAATATGAAAAAAACAATGGATTAAAGCGATAAACTCAAAAAGCTTTCTGAGAGAACCCCACTCATCCCAAAACGGCCCCTGGCTTTGTGAAACTTTAGTGAACTGATAGTATTTTACCGGCCGTTCTGCTAGAATACAGGTAGAAAAGGAAATGAACAAGGAAGGTGGAAACAATGGATTCTGTTAAGGTACTGATGGTGGACGACGAGGCCAGGATGCGGAAGCTGGTAAAGGATTTCCTGGCCATCAAGGGATACAGGGTGATCGAAGCAGAGGACGGGGAGCAGGCAGTGGATATCTTTTTTAAAGAAAAGGATATCGGTCTGGTGATCCTGGATGTGATGATGCCGAAAATGGACGGCTGGGAGGTATGCCGGACCCTCCGCCGCTATTCCCAGGTGCCGATCATCATGCTGACGGCCCGGTCTGAGGAACGGGACGAGCTTCTGGGGTTTGAACTGGGAGTGGACGAGTATATTTCCAAGCCCTTCAGTCCAAAGATCCTGGTGGCCCGCATAGAGGCCATTTTAAGGCGGGGAAATGCCGGAACGGGAGAGATCCTGGAGGCAGCCGGGATCCGGGTGGATAAAGACGCCCACGAGGCCAGCGTGGACGGCCAGCCGGTGGATCTGAGCAATAAGGAATTTGAGCTTCTGATATATTTTATGGAAAACCAGGGGATGGCCCTGTCCAGGGAAAAGATCCTGAACAACGTGTGGAATTACGATTATTTCGGTGACGCCAGGACCATCGACACCCATGTAAAGAAGCTTCGCAGCAAGTTAGGAGAAAAGGGTGAGTTCATAAAGACCATCTGGGGCATGGGATATAAGTTTGAGGTGAACGCATAATGAAATCCATACGGACGCGGATGACGGTGATCTTTGTGGGCCTTATGATGGCCATGATCGCCG